>CAYQVT010000032.1:0-23908 GCA_964420885.1 uncultured Gammaproteobacteria bacterium | reverse complement strand
TCGAGTGGTACGTAGAGAATCTAAAAATGGATTTTGTTCTGGCCATTGCCGAAGACCAAGTGCCTTCAACCAAAGAACCAGACCCCTATATGCACGTGTTCTTAGACGCCGGCCAGGGTAATGTGCTGGCGTTTTTTGAGCTGCCCACTAAACCAACTATGGGCCGCGACGAAAATACGCCTGAATGGGTACAGCATATTGCGTTCAAAGTAGAAAACATGGAGACGCTATTACAGTACAAAGCTCACTTAGAGGCCAATGGCATCGATGTATTAGGGGTAACAGACCATTCGGTTTTTCATTCTATTTATTTTTTCGACCCGAACGGTCACCGGCTTGAACTTGCTGCGCCGGACGCCGCTGAGCAAGCCAAGTTAAATCGCTTAGATGAAGTGAAATGGGAGATGCTTGAAGAATGGTCGAAAACCAAGCGCGCACCAAAACACGCCGAGTGGCTACACTCAAGTGAATTTGAAGCCTTGGATTAAAATATGGTTGCTGACTCGTTATCCTGCACTAACCAAGGAAGTTACTCCTACCCGCTGTTACCCTCAGTGCGGTTGAAGAGCTTTCCGACATCACTGTCATCCCGAGCGAAGTCGAGGGATCTCCAAGCGCGGAATGTTATTCATGAGATCCCTCGACTTCGCTCGGGATGACACACACGGCACCTATTCGATGACAAGCAAGACATATTTACGATGTCTAAAAATTCATTACGAGTTGACCTAGTCAACACAACCAAACCCAAACCATGAAACTAACTACCTACTTTAGAAGCACCGCCGCATATCGAGTTCGCATCGCGCTAAACTTAAAAGGTGTTGAATACAGACTTGTACCGCTTAATCTATTCACCGGCGAACAAAAATCGACGGAGTTCTTAAACCGTAATCCCGATGGCCTAATCCCAACTCTTGAAGTGGGCGATGAATTACTCACTCAGTCGATGGCCATTCTAGAATACTTAGAAGAGAACCACCCTTCACCACAACTACTACCCGATGACGCCATTCAACGTGCTTACGTTCGCGCCTTAGCTCAAACAATAGCCAGCGACATTCACCCGCTTAATAATCTACGTGTGCAGAAGTATTTGGCCAAGGATATGGGTGTGAATGAACAAAAAGTTCGTCAGTGGTATCACCATTGGGTAGCCACAGGCTTTAAAGGCATGGAGCAACGGCTGGCTAAAAGCGCAGGGGAGTTTTGTCATGGTGACACCGTCAGTTTGGCCGACGTTTGTTTGATACCTCAAGTGTATAATGCACACCGATTCGATTGTCCGATGGACGACTTCCCAACCATAAACCGACTAAATGAGTCGTGCCTAAAGATAGACGCTTTTGCAAAAGCTGCCCCTCACCTTCAACCAGACGCTCAGTAATTAACGTGCAAAGCCAGCAATCAGTCATACAAAGCCTACCGTTGCATCTTCAACCCTTTGTTGCGACCCAAGACTATCAATCTTATACCTCTAGAGATCACGCTATTTGGCGCTTTCTTATTCACCAATTAGCCTTCAGTTTAGACGGCGCGGCGCACGATACCTATTTTGATGGCTTATCAAAAACTGGGATTGGTTTCGAGGCCGTTCCACGTATTGAAGATATTAATCGTTGCCTAAATAAGCTGGGCTGGCGCGCGGTTGCGGTTGACGGTTTCTTACCGCCGGCGGTTTTCATGGAATTTCAGGCGCTTAAAGTATTGGCCATCGCCGTCAATATTCGTTCATTTGAACACATGCTCTACACTCCGGCACCGGACATTATTCATGAATCGGCTGGCCATGCTCCGTTTCTAATTGACATCGATTACGCTGAATTTTTACAACGCTTTGGCGAGTTGGGAATGCATGCAATCGCCAATCAGCACGACGTTGATCACTATGAAGCCGTGCGTGAGTTATCCATCGTTAAAGAGAACCCCGACTCAACTGACGAACAAATTGCCAAAGCAGAAGCTGCCATAGATACCTTACAACAAATCAAAGTTGAACCGTCAGAGGCTAACCTGTTAGCTCGGCTTCATTGGTGGACGGTGGAATATGGTTTGGTCGGAGAGGTTAATGATTATCGAATCTATGGGGCAGGGTTGTTGTCGTCACTCTCGGAGAGTCAGAGTTGCATGGATGACCAGCAGGTAAGTAAACGCGCACTGACCATTAACTCAATCAAGACCGCCTACGATATAACAGCGCAACAACCCCAATTGTTTGTCACCCAATCATGCAGACACCTAAGCCATGTTCTAGAAGAGTATGGGCGCCACATGTGTTGCAATACCGGCGGATCATCTTCTCTTACCCAAGCTTGTGAAGCCAGGTCGATCGTCACTTTCACAATGAATTCGGGCTTACAAGCGGCTGGAAAAATTAGCCGCGTAATGTGTGATGCCGTTAGCAACGTTATTTACGTTAATACTGACGGTGCGACCCAGCTCGCTTTGAATAATCGCGAACTGGAAGGCCATGGTATCGAGTATCATACGCAAGGCTTTGGCTCACCAATCGGCAGGCTTATCGGCTTAGAACGATGCTTATCGGCCTACAGCATTGATGAACTGAAACGTCACGGCATTAGTCTAAATCAAGTCTCTACCTTGCGGTTTCTCTCGGGGATTACCGTCAGTGGCAAACTCACCAACATTCTCCGTCACGAACAAAAGAATATTCTAATGAGTTTTGAGCACTGCACGGTGACCGATGTCGATGACAATGTGCTATTCGACCCAAGCTGGGGTACCTTTGATATGGCCGTCGGCGATTCAGTGGTGTCTGTAAGTGGTGGTTCAGCAGACCAAGCGGCTTACCCTATCTATGAAACGCCCTCTTTGAGCCTGCAAGTAAAGGCACATCATAGTGCCAGCGAATTAGAAGTCTTTGCTCTGTATTCGCAGCTACGGCATTGTCGTGAAAATCAGCAATGCCCGTCATCGCTAATTGATAACATTATCTCGTTAAAAAAAGCCGACTGGCTAATTTTTTTCGAGGCTCTCGAATTGGCCATCAGCGCTCGATTAGACGATTCAATAAAGGCCAAACTGATCGCGCGTTTAAAACAAGAGGACGGTGACCATGTAACACTCGTCCAACGAGGCCTGGATCGATTGGTCGCCTAAACATTGATGGTTAGTTATTTTCTCTTGTTAGACTTTCAGATTGCGAGCGATTAGTTCAGTTGGTGAAACCGACTACAAAGAGGCCAAAACAACCGATAATTACGTGAGAGATTATTGGGCCTATGATCGTTGGATGCCTGGAATATAGCCAACCCCAGAAAAGACCAAGAGGGAAAACCAATAAGGCTAGCATTAACGATACGTGTAGATGCGTAGAACTAAAGCACAAGGTAGATAGAAAAATTGCGGTCCAGGTTTTGTGCTTATTATTAAGAAAGATTTCCATCGAGCTTTGAATGCCACTTCGCGCGATGAGTTCTTGCACTGGTGCGAATATAGTATAGGAAACGAATACCAAGAGAGTGTCTTGCAACGACAAGTTCGCCGATTGATAAAAATCAAAAACCGGCATTCCGCGCATCGATTCTAGATTAGAGACTAACAACCATTTAACCAAGACTACAATGATTAATACAGGTGCGCTAAACAGCAGCGACTCTTTAACCGCGGCCTGCCAATTATCGAGATTAAAACCATAATCACGCATAGGATAGATGCTCGTTTTAATGTTCAGAGCTAAGCCAATCGCATACGCAAAAATAATGGGCACGGTCACAAAAGTGCTGTCACCAAGATCTTTTTGATAACTTTTTAAGAACGCGAGTACAAAAATATACAAGCATGTGCCGAGCAGTACTCGGCTCATAAATTTGCCCATTTCAACGCGTTTCTCGGCGTGTTCCAACATGCCTTCAAGATACCTTACAGAGCCTTCATTAGTGGTACGCATTCTATTCGCGACGCGGCTGGCGAGGTTGATAATAAGCAAGGATTCAATGCTTTTTTTCTCCCTTTCGCTGCTGGCTCTGAGATCAGAAATCTTCAACGCCGACACTTGCGTGGGCTCTATTGCTCTAACCTGAGCGGAGCGTTTTCCGTGATCCATTAAGGCCAACTCACCCACGCATTCCCCTGCGGTTAGTTCGGCAAGTACATGAGGTGTACCGGTGGTGTTTCCTTGTACCAGTATTTCGACAACACCTTTTTCAATTATATACAACTCTTCGGCGGTGTCCCCTTCGTTCATCAATACTTCGCCCGCTTCGAGTGATCTCGATTCAGTGATGATCTGACTCAACTGCTCGAAATGAGACGAATCAAAACCTCTGAAGAGTTGATTATCTTTAAAAATTTCTTCGAGTTTCCCCACGCTCTCGGTTGTCATTTCGTTTTCTTTAACTCCTCCGTTAAAACAGTTATCCAATGTGCCGAGACGTAGTAAGTAAACACCTCAAGTGATTCTTAATACTAGGGTTATTCTAAGCTAATCGGCAAATCATAAACCCGTTTACCAATAGCGGTAAAAACAGCATTTCCTATTGCAGGCGCGACGGCAATCATTGGCGGCTCACCCAAACCGGTTGGCATTTCGGTGCTGGGCATAAAGTGAATGTCCAAATCCGGCACATCCGCCATACGCAGTGGTCGATAAGTATCAAGATTGCGCTTAGAAACCTGACCCTCTTCAAAATTATTGCTCTCATGCAAGGCCAAACTAAGCCCCCATAGCATGGCACCCTCGGCTTGAGCCATAGCGCCGTCAGGGTGTACCACGGTACCGCAATCGATCGATTGCCACAATTTCTTGACGGTAATTTTATTGCTTTCTTTATCGACCACGACATGAGCAATCACGGCCGTCCAAGTCGGCATGGTACGTTCCTGGCCGTGAGCAATGGCCACGCCCATGGCTTCGCCGTCTGGCAATTCGGTACCCCAGCCTGAACGATCGCGAACGTCTTGGAGTGCCGCAGCAAGTCGCTTCGCGCCACCCGCCGCCTCAGGCACTTTGCCTGCATTTTTGCCGCTGGCATCGAGCATCGCAAGACGAAATTCTATTGGGTCTTGTTTTGCTTTAGCCGCAAGCTCATCCATAAAACACTCTACACCCCAAGCGACCCATCCAGGACCTACGGCGCGTAACCAGCCGGGTAAAAACGTTTTTTGCGCCAAGTTATTGTTCACCGCTCTTACTCGATGATTCGCCAAGCTATACCAGTGGTCTGCGCCGCTGATAGAAAAGGCGTCAAACTTACCCTTGCCATCGACCCCCTCACCGAGAAAACTGGGCGCTAAGGTGAGTGTAGGCCAACCTGCCGCGGCGCCATGCTCAATGCCGGTGAGCTCGCCATCGGCGGTGTGAGAGGCACTAAAATGTTGTACAGATGGCGAACGTACGCAGTCAAACCGACTGTCGTCAGGTCGTTGAAAAACCAGCTTAACTGGACGACCCAATTGTTTGGCCGCCAAGGCGGCGGGAATCATGTAATCACCCCATAGGCGCCGACCAAATCCGCCACCAAGATAATATTGATGAATAATTATGTCGGTCTCAGGCATTTCTAAAGCCGACGCCAAGGTTGGTAACACCAATGATTGCCACTGATTGCCAGAGTGAATATGACATTTACCGTCTTTAAACTCGACCAAGGCATTCATCGGCTCAAGCGCAAAATGTAAAGCGGTCTTGGTGCGATAGACCGACTCCATGGTGCTGTCAGCCTGGTCTCGTGCTTTGGCGACGTCACCGTGATCAACGAATAAAGTGCCTCTCTCGGTGTCGGATGCTAAAGCCTCGCCTTCGCTAAGCAGTTGTTGTTCGCTCACTTGTGCCGTTGGCCCAGCTTCCCAACCTACTTTGACGGCCTCGGCTGCGCGCATTGCGGCTGGAAAATCATCGGCAATCACGAGTGCCCAACCTTGCAAGTTGTGGCTGGGGTCGTCCAATTGTATTGTTTGTTGATAACCCTTTACGACGTTAGCTTGGCTATCATCAATTGATTTTATGTGGCTGCCATACCGCGTGGGTGGTATCAAGGCATGGGCATAAACCATGCCAGGAAGCTCTGCATCGATGCCATATACCGCAGTGCCGCTAGATTTTTCTGGAATGTCTAATGCCTTAGCATCTTTGCCGATAATTTGTCGCTCGCTGGCTGGTTTGATCGGCATTGCTTTGAGTTCTTCTTCACTGAAGCTTCGATTGATATCTCCTTGTTGAACGATTTCAGCGAAGCTTCGTGAACGTTCACCCGCGGTGGCCAGCCCATTCTCGACACTGACATCTGCAACCGGCACTCCCATGAGCGCCGCCGCCGCTTCTTGCAGGACGATTCGACCCGCAGCCCCAGCTTGAGATAAATGAACGAAGCTGGTAAATACCGACCAAGACCCACCGGTTACCATAAAACCCCATTTCGGATCGGAATCCACGTGCTTAATTCCAACGTCAGACCAATTAGCGCCAAGCTCATCAGCAACAACCTTGGCCAGAGCTGTACCAACGTGTTGACCCATTTCAGCTTTAGCGATGTTTACTAACACTTTACCAGCGCTATCCACTTCGAACCAAACGGTGGGTGCGAATACAGCGTTCAGCTTAGCCTTAGGTTGATCTTGGCTAACCGACTGCAGCGCTTGCTCTTGACTACAACCACCAAGCAAGGTGCCAAACCCCATAAATAAGCCGGTGCCAACGCTGCCCGCGAGAAAACCACGCCGATTAAGGTCAGTAGACGCGGGTGCTTGAGCTCTTAGTTTGTCAATAGTTGCCATGGCTATACCCCCGCTGCGACTTTGATCGCTCGGTGAATTCGCTTATACGCCATACAACGGCACAGATTGCCATTCATGGCATCATTGATGTCTTGATCAGAAGGGGTCGGATTGTTCGCTAATAGATGCGCCGCCTGCATTAACTGACCAGACTGACAGTAGCCGCACTGCGGCACTTGTTCACTAACCCAGGCTGCTTTCAATGCTTGACCTTGCGGAGAATCTAGGCCTTCAATTGTCGTTACTTGTTGCCCTTGCGCTGCACTCAATGGTAATGAACAAGAGCGTATCGGCGCGCCATTTAAATGCACCGTACAAACCCCGCATTGCGAGATTCCACAGCCATATTTTGTGCCTTTGTAATTTAGCTCGTCGCGTATCACCCAGACCAATGGGGTATCAGTCTCGCTGTTTGAACTAACCGGCTTTCCATTAAGTTTAAACTCAATCATCTGCTTTACTCCACCGTCCAAATTAAACAATCTTTGTATCAGTGTAGTACAAGCGCTGACTGCGGGGCAAGAAAACCGCTTTGTAAGAGTGGGCAAACAAAAAAGCCTGACATCATGTCAGGCTTTTTAAAGGTCGAATAGGGGGCTAGAAAGTTAGCTTTCTGAATCCTTATAACGTTGAGCAGATTCAAGGATCTCACGACGAGCTTCTTCCTTGCCGGCCCAACCCTTTACTTTTACCCACTTGCCTTGTTCTAGGTCTTTATAGTGTTCGAAGAAATGGGCGATCTTGTCCAGCATTTCTTGTTGCACATCTCGAAAGGTTGACACGTTATTGTAGAATTTGGTTAGTTTCTCAACCGGTACAGCCAAAATTTTGGCGTCGCCACCGGCTTCGTCATCCATTTCCAACACGCCAATAGGTCGGCATCGAACCACAGAACCCGTCACCAATGGAAACGGAGCGAGCACCAACACATCAGCAGGGTCACCATCATCGGATAAAGTTTGCGGGATGTAGCCATAGTTACACGGATAGTGCATCGCAGTCGACATAAAGCGGTCAACGAACATCGCACCTGTTTCTTTATCAACTTCATATTTAATTGGGTCGCCGTAACGTGGTATTTCAATGATAACATTCACATCATCTGGCAATGATTTACCTGGGCCTACATTATTTAAAGACATCTAGGTTGCTCCGAAAGATTGGTCTTGAAAAAGTGGCTGTATTATACTGATTTGGCGGCGTTAAACAGCTGTACACAATAAAAAAGCACTAATAATTTATATTCCTTTTTGTCGGACGAGGTTAAGCCAAGCTAACAGTATTCTGGAATAGGCCTAAAATTTCTCACAACACTATGATTTTGCTGATAAATTTTTGACTTATAAAGCAGTATCCAATTCACTTAATGCGACGGCGTTTTCCTTCGTTTGTCTATGCGAACAGATAATCATATCTGCTTGCAGGGGAGTTATCGGAGGATAGTCTATGTCTGAACAAGCGGTACCAGCATTACTGGGGGTAGTGGGGTTAGCAGTTGCATTCGTCATTTTTGGCGTAATCTCTAAGCTCAAGGTGAGCGACCCTAAAGTCGAGAGCATCGGCAAACAAATTCATATCGGCGCAATGGCATTTATGCGTCGAGAGTACAGTATTCTTTTAGCATTCTTAGCAGTACTTGCCATTCTCATTGGCATTTCTGACTTAGGTCTGCACACCATGATCGCTTTTATTGTCGGCGCATTCTGCTCGGCATTCGCTGGTTATGTTGGTATGTTCACCGCTACGAAGGCCAACACCAGAACCACCACTGCTGCGCACGAACAAGGCGCGGCAGCGGCGTTAAAAACCGCTTTTTATGGCGGCTCAGTAATGGGCTTAACCGTCGCATCGATGGGTTTACTCGGTATTGGTATTCTTTACTATGTCTATGGTGGTAATGCTGAAAGCGCACACACAATACACGGGTTTGGAATGGGTGGTTCGGTCGTCGCCTTATTCTCGCGTGTTGGCGGCGGTATTTTCACTAAAAGCGCAGACGTCGGCGCCGACTTGGTGGGCAAAGTAGAAGCGGGCATTCCTGAAGACGATCCCCGAAACCCAGCGGTAATCGCCGACAACGTGGGCGACAATGTGGGTGACGTTGCCGGTATGGGTTCTGATATTTTTGAATCGTATTGTGGCTCAATGATTGCCACCATCGCTATCGCATCAACCCTGAGTGCACTGGCTCTGGCGGAGTTAGGCGGCAATCAACAAGCGCTCATGTTCCTGCCGCTTGCGCTGTCGTCAATGGGCTTGATTTGTTCGGTTTTAGGAATTTTGTTAATCAAAATGCTAAGTAACCAAGCACCTGAAAAAGCACTTAGAACGGGCACCATGGGTACCTCAATTTTATTCATTGTAATGTCGTTCTTTATGATTCAGCACTACGGCATCAGCAGCGGTGTTTGGTATTCAGTGGTGATTGGTTCAGTGGGCGGCATCATCATTGGATTGGTCACTGAATATTACACGGCAGGCAAACCCATTCGAACCATCGCGGCTGCAGGCGAAACAGGGCCTGCCACGGTGATGATCTCTGGACTTGCTATTGGAATGGAATCGGTAGTAATTCCGATTCTTACTCTGTGTGGCATTATTTTCTTTTCGGATTATTTTGCTGGTCTTTACGGCGTGGCGATCGCCGCCGTTGGCATGTTAGCTACGGTTGGGATTACCATGGCAATCGACGCTTATGGCCCGGTCGCTGATAATGCCGGTGGCATTGCTGAAATGGCGGGGCTTGGTGAAGACACACGTAAAATAACGGATTCATTGGACGAAGTGGGTAATACCACAGCGGCAATCGGTAAAGGCTTTGCTATTGGTGCAGCGGCGCTCGCCGCCTTAGCGATTATCTCGGCCTTTATTGAAACCGTGTCCGCCAATATTGACGGATTTAGCTTGCAGATTAATGACCCAGAAGTACTGGTGGGTATGTTTATCGGTGGTATTTTTCCGTTCTTGGTGAGCAGCTTAACCATGACCGCTGTTGGCGATGCGGCCTTTGATATGATCAAAGAAGTTCGCCGTCAATTCAAAGAAATACCAGGGTTGTTAGAAGGAACCGCTGAACCAGATACTGCACGCTGCGTCGATATCGCAACCACGGCTGCGCTTAAACGCATGATCTTACCTGGTATTTTGGCCGTTTCTGCGCCCGCTGTAGTTGGATTTGGTATTGGTGCTGAAGCCTTGGGCGGAATGCTCGGGGGTGCTTTATTAGGCTGTGTATTACTTGCCATCACAATGGCTAACGCCGGTGGTGCCTGGGATAATGCCAAAAAGTACGTAGAGCGTGGAAATCACGGCGGTAAAGGGTCAGACACCCACGCAGCAGTGGTAGTAGGCGACACGGTCGGCGACCCATTTAAAGACACATCAGGCCCATCAATGAATATTTTGATTAACGTGATGGCAATTGTCAGTTTGGTAATAGCGCCATTGCTTAGCTAGTCGAGTCAATAAGGTGAGGGATGACCTCACTCCCTACTGAGCGCTGAGAGAAGGCCGACAAAGTTGTCGGCCTTTTTATTTGAGCCTCTAATTAGGCTTAATGGCTTAATTAGTACATTGGGCTCGGTCGTTCTGCGATATTTCTCTACACACTGTTAGGATGCGGCGGGCCTAGTTAAAACGCCGCAATAAACCGGATTATCCATCGGTAATGATTCTCGGTGCCCGGCGATAAAAATTATTTTGTGCGATTACGGCTATCGCCGAAGGACTCACCGCACAATTAGCGCCAAATATTAAAGATCTCGCTAAATTTCAAAATTTCGATAGGGTTTTTCGATTTTCAATAGCACTTAGTTTAATAAAGGTGGGAGAATAATGATCAAATAACCAGTCACCATGGACAATTCGCCATCGTGTGGCTAGGCAAACATAGGTAGGTATGGAATCAGTCATTTTCGCAGTTCGTTTTTTGGCATTATCGCAGGTCATATTGCTGCTGATTTCACTCGCTGTTTCTAAAAACCCTCCTTGCGTTCGCCTCGTAGGTGCATCACTTTTTGCCGGCGTCATCAGTTACCTATTAGGCCCGATCGCCATTTCATCCGGGTACCCTGATTTGGCATTGGCACTATTTACCTTAGCGTCACTGACTCCGATGTTTATCTTGTTATTTGTATGGGTAGCATTTGAAGAACAGCACACGTTTCCGCATTGGTTCTGGGCTTTGATATTACTGAACATAGCGCTGGAAGTCGGTGCCCATTCGATCTATACCGTAAAGGGCGATATACCTCCATTTATGCGTTTCATGCAAGTAGTAGAAATAGGCATGACGCTGTTTGCGCTTGCTTTACTCTGGAAAGGTAAAGAGGAAGATCTTGTTGAAACGCGTGCGAAACTAAGAAATTGGTCGATTCTGGGTATTGCTTCATTAACTCTGTTGATATTATTTCTTCATTTGGTGACCAAGCACTTAGTGCCTGATGGTATCGAATTATTCTTTATGATCGCTGTTTTTGGACTCACTTTGTCAATTAACTTCGCTATACTTAAGAAAAACCCAAGTGGACAAATGACCGCTGTCGGCAAACCAACCATTGTTGAGAGCCAAGATCCACAGATCAGTAACTTGCTTGAACGCATGCAAGACGAGCGCTTATACGCCGACCACGATCTACGGGTTGCTAAGCTAGCAGATATGATTGGCTTACCTGAGCACCGTCTGCGTAAGAAGATTAATAAACAATTGGGCTATCGAAACTTCAACCAATTCGTGAACCAGTATCGAATTGAAGAAGCAGGGCAACGGTTAAACGAAGAACCAACGATTCCGGTGCTAAGCGTGGCACTTGACGTCGGTTTTAGGTCAATTTCGTCGTTCAATACAGCCTTCCAAAGCCAATTTGGAATGTCGCCAACAGAGTATCGCCGCCACAGTACGGCGTAGTTTTTATTGGTAAGCCACCGTTTTTTAATCGATAACTAGAGAAGAGGAGACAACGTTGTTAAACAGCATCCTACAAAACGCCAAGCCCGTAGAGGTAAGCGAAGGAATATTCTCTGTGTTAGACGAATCTAGGCAGCAAAGCGGCTATGACGGTAAAGTCCTTGCCTATGACGCCGTTGTTGGTAATCGCTTTTACAACAAATTGTTTTGGGGTAATTGGCCGTCAACATACCAAGAATTTTGCGAGCATGGGCTCAGGCAATCGTTGGACAAGCCGGTGCTCGACGTCGGCTGTGGTTCTTTGGTATTCACGGCTAACGCCTACGCCAACTCGGAAAACCAACTCATTGTCTTACTAGATCGCTCTTTGGGCATGCTCAAACGCGCACGCGAGCGTTTGCTTAAGATACGCGGCTCAACACCCGATAACGTCATATTCCTACAAGGCGATGTATTTGATCTACCCTTTGCTGACAACTCCTTTGGCTCGGTCATGTCTGCGGGCTTGCTGCATATGTTCGACCGCAAGAAAGACATTCTTGATGAGCTTGAACGAGTGAAAGATAACAATGGTTCTATTTCCGTGATCAGTTTGGTAAGCAACATAGGGGTAGGCCGTAAATACCTCTCTATATTAGAGAAATCAGGTCAAACTGCTAAAACCCTAAGCAGTGATTCACTCAATAACTTATTAAATTCTAGACCCCTCGATTACACGCTCTGCACCCGAGGCAATATTGCGTACATCAATGGTTGCTAGAACTGGGGCATAACAACGAGCTAATACAAGTTATCTCTATACGCTTGCTCTAAACCCGATTCAATATCTGACTCTTCCACCTTATTTTTTTTGGCAAAGTGCTTCACCATAAACCGTTCGTCTTGATTCCAAGACTCTGGTTTCCAGAGTTGCGAGCGCACCATCGCCTTACCACAATGAAAAAAACACTCTTTGACCTCAACACGAGTACAGAGAAGCGCGGGCTTTCCTTGAGCGCCTAATGCATCAAGTAATTTTGGGTCTCGGCTAATAAGCGCCTTGCCCTTCACGCGAAGTGTTTCACGCGTATCGGGAATGACGAAGATGATGCCGATACTGTTATTCTCCAATATATTATTAAAACCGAACATCAGTTTATTGCCTGGGCGTTCAGGAATTAATAAATCGCCGGTTGAATCAATCTGCACGAAACCCGGTGCATCACCCTTTGGTGAAATATCGACCAAGCCTAGGGCATCGTAGGTGGCTATAAATACCATTGGTGAACGCGATATGAAACTTTTCATGGAATCGTCCAACTTGGCAACCACTTTCTGTTTCACCAATTCCTTAGGCGACCCTATTAGAGCCTCTAGCTCCGCGTGACTTTGAATGATGTAGTCTTGACTCATAGTAACCTCAATACAAGATCTTAATTATTGACTAAAACCCACTGCTTAATAGAAAAGCTCTCCGGTCTGAAAAAACAGAGCATACGACCATCGGGACCACTGCTCGCTGAAGAGCCCCACGAGGCAGTGCCATGCAGTATGTGTCGGTGACCGACAAACGACTGACCTGGTTTTAGCGCAAGCTCAATTCGTTGGCAGTCTGCAAAAACCTTTTTTCGCGCCTCATTATAAACATCATTGACTGGCACCGTATTCCATTGCGCTACTGGAAAGCCGGCTAAAAAGTTTGAGAGGGCTGCTTGAATGATCTTATGAGAGCCCTTCCAAACTACAAACGGCGCCGCGTCATGACTGAATTGGGTCACCGGCAGTGCAAAAATATAATCATGGCGTTCCACCAGATAACGATGTTCGCCTTGTCTCATTATCCCGTCAACGTGGGCAGCATCTCGGCGTAAACGATAAGCAAATGCGCTGTCTGATTCATCACTCGACGGTAGCGGATACTCAGGGTAGCACACCGATATCTGGGCCCGATCTAGGTTTAGGCTTTTCTTGGTGATTACTTTTTCGATGAAATTCACCGCCGTACCGGTTAAGCGCGGCCCATTTGAGAGCCGCCCGTATCGATCGTTAGGCAGCACATTGACCCCAACAAACCATGTATCACCGTGGCGAAACCAATGTTGGTTTTGTTTGGCCTTGACCGCTTTACGAGCAGCAGGCAGCACCGAATCCACCCAATTTAATATCGCGGCATCGTGCTCAAAAAGACAAAAACCATGATTAGTATATTGCTCTATCTGCTTAGTCAGCGCTGTTTCAGAGACCTTCATTTTCGATTACTGTAAAAACACCCACAACACCGCGACAACCATTAACACGCCAAAGCTGACCCTTAATCGTCGCGCTGAATGTGGCTGACGAAACAAAGGGCCAATTACTCCGCCGAATACTAACCATAAAAAATCAACAATAATGGCCACCGAAAAACTGATGACTCCAGTATAAAACAGGCTGCCAAGCTGTGACTCTGCGGATACAGCAAACTGAGAAAACACAGCAAAAAATGCGGCATAGGCTTTAGGGTTGAGCAAATTTAGAAAAAAACCGTTTACGAAACTCGGGGCTGCTTGTGAGTAGTTAAGCTGGTCTTCAAGTACCGGCCCACTGGCTATTTTATACGCCAGATAAACGATATAAATGGCCCCAAGAATTTGTACGACCCCTTTAGCAATCGGGTTTACCTCTAGTATCAAAATAAGCCCAGTTGCGGCGCCAAGACTCGCCATTAACAAGCCTAATAGAATACCGAATAAGAATGGATAGCCTCGCTTGACACCCACACTTGCGCCGGTAGCTGCTAACGCCAGTGGCGCAGGCCCGGGAGAACCAAGCAGTAAGGCCGTTACCCAAATCAAGCTTAGGATTTCGGTTAACACAATCTAAAGATACTTTATAACTTGAGGCAAGAAGAATTCGCTCACTAGAATCTGTGACCCTTGATAGTCGTAAGGAGTTCGACGTGCAGCGATGACATCACGATTGCCAACGTCAGTGAGGGAAAATTCTCGTTTTGATACTCGAATTTTGCCATCTCTGAACAGTAAATGGCCCAGCGGGGTTCGGCCTAAATTTGCCAACCCCGTGCGGCCACGGCTGGTTAGTGACAAGGGTATAATACTACGTGCGTACACAACGGCTTGACCAGATAACTTCAGCTCTACTTCTCTGACCATCGCGACCCTAGAAAATGGTCGTTGCATTTTCTTTTGCTCGTGCCAGTAAGGAATGACGAAACCTTGGTTCAGCACATCTACTGTAAACTCGTCATCACCGAGTGACATCAAGGCTTGGGTGAGCGAGCCTTTGCCACAGATTAACTCAAGCAACTCTGCCGGTAATTTACTATGTGATGTGTTGGTATCACCCCACCACTTCGGTTGAGCCGCTAACGCGCGATAATTTATATGCATTGCCGATAAAGTAGACTGAAAGAGCGGTTACTAAAATGTTCCCATGGTGGTTATCATACCAAGGCTGATAACAAAAACATCATGAGTTAAGGCTTCATCGTAGTCTTGGGTGTCAATGATGACTTCATATAGGGTCGCGCCCGCTGCACTCAAATCTACCCCTGTGTGTCTAGACACGTCAACTATTGCAGCAGGCTTTAATAAGCTTGCTGGACCGAACACGTCCCTAGGCACAATCGCTATCTCGTGTATGTTGGTACTATTATCAACTGAGAAGGTGAAATAACGATAACGGCCTAAGGTCTGGTCGCGAATCACCGAAATGTTAAGGCCATCTATAAAATCGGTGTATTTAAGATATTTGAGAGGCCGGGATTGGGTGACGATTAACTCAGGTGAATACACCCCTAAGTTAATAGCGTGATCCACGATTCTTGCTGCCTCGGATGGCCTATGCCCAAATTCGAATCCGCTCGATTCTTGTCGGACCAAATGCTCCAACATCGCGGCGTTCAGGCTTTGCTTGTGGATCTTAAGATTGGTGGTCTCAAACTGGTACGCCGATAGCATGTACAAAGCTGTAAACCCGAGTAGAAATGATTTAACTTCTTGTGACACGAATTGCGTATTGAGTAAATACGCCAATGCCAATAGCCATAAGGTCTTTGTAAAAACAAAGTATCGATCGGCATAGGCGATTGCGGGGTCGTTGAAGCTCACTCGCCCCACAACCACAGACGCGAGGATCATTAGTACAAAGATGAAACTCAGCCCTTCGACTGAAAGAAATAACCTCCTAAATGAGGTCTTGACGAAAACCAAATACGCAAAACTGGCTAGCATGATAAGCGTTAGATTTGACAGTAAATTCAACTCGACGAAGTCGTGTAAAAAATTTCCTAGTACTCTCAACGTGAATTCGTAGGCGAAACCAGGATCTTCTACAAAGTTAAAGACAGAAGCCTGGTTCTCATGTCTTCTAAAACCTTTGAAATAGCCGATTAAGGTTGCGACCGACGCCAAGGTCCAAATCACTCCTTCTAAACGCTTAATTTTGCCGGAGACAATTAGATAGACGATGCCAATCACTGGCAATAGGACACCACCAATCATAGAATACGCAGCCAACCACATACTCAATATAGAGATAATCAAATACCTGGGTTGTTCGATATGAAATAGAGTCTTAATCGATAATAGCCCAAACAACATCAATGCATAGTACGGTATCGTGCCACCAACCCAGGTAGCGCCCGCCTCGGGGCTAAACAAAAGCAAAGCCGTTAATAGAATCAGTATTGGCTTATCGTTCTCTCTACTAAAGGACGTAATCACGATAGCTAAACCCAACAACATCGCCAGTGCGATTAGTAGTTGATGGTTTAAATTTACCTGACCAAAAATTGTGTGTTCTAGGTAAGTGAGCACATGAGTGGTAAACAGCCTATGAACATTATGCTGGCGAAATAGGCTGTAGGTTCTTGAGTAGCCTTTCTCAAGATCTGAAGCGGTGTTTAACTGCTGATGAAAGTCATCGGCGTAAGGTATATTGATTGAGTTTTCATGTACCGTATCAAAATATACAAATGCGAGTATGCCAAACAAGGTCCACGCGATAATGCGATTGTTTAGTAAGGTGTTCATCTCAGAGCTTTTTTATAAAGTATTGGTTAGCCAACTGTTACAATAAGGCAAAGACGATCAGCATGATAAACGATTCACTCTCACGATTAGCGAACACTAGCGAAAAATCAACTATCGAACCTCATGAATCAATCACAATCTGCCGACGGTGTCAGGGTCGCAAAATTAGTTAAGTTTGGAGTGACCGGCGTTGGCTCTACCATGATCCATATTCTTGTAGCCGCTGCTTTAATCTCAGGTTTAGGCGCCAACACACAAGTGGGTAATGGCACCGCATTTATTGTTTCGACCTTATTTTCATACACTGTAAACACCTTGTGGAGCTTTTCCAATCGAATCAGCAAGCGCAATGCGCTGCGGTTTGTCGTTGCTTCTTTAATCGGCTTAGCACTGACAGTCACCATATCTTGGACCGCTGATTCTGTGTTAAAACTGCATTATCTTATCGGCATAGCAATGGTCGTGATCATCGTTCCAGTTTACACTTTTTTAATTCATTCGTTCTGGACTTATCGCTAAATCTGAAGAAACAGCCTAAGTCGCTTTTATTTTTTTTAGCAATGGAATAGGCACGTGTATCAACGCACAAATCACACGTAACATTTCGTGTTCAGCGGTCACTACCTGCTTATCATCGAGCACAGTTCTAACTAAGGCCGCGACAACCGTGGACTTGTCCTTAGCGGTCAGTTCGTCCAAGACTTGTATTGCTTTATCCAAGTCACTCTGCCAATGCTCTTTGAAGCTCAAATTAAGATGATTCACACCGGCAACCGCCATTCCTTCGCGAAATGCTTTTTGCGCCAGCTGCAAGCCTTGCGCAGTCGATCTCTCTTGCCCATGCGCAGCCAGAATACTGAGTACCGTTGCGAGCTCAGCAGCACTGTCTTTAATTTTCTTTTTGCCGTGCAAACGGGTTTTATTGGGAATATGCGCTTCGAGTAGATATTGCTTTATTAATCGCGTTAGCAAGAACTCAAAAGAGTCTATTTTGCGGTCAGCATTCGCAAGTTGCTCTACCGTGGCCTGGATGCGCTCTATGTCTGATACAGGCCGACGCTTTAGAGTTGGAAAGCTCATTTCCAAAATTGGTAATCTTTGTTCTACTTTTACCAAGCCATGCGTTTGCAGTAGATGTTGAATTTTTTTCTCGCTAATATCGCCCATTTGCGTTACCACAATTAGTAACTGCTTGCGTCGTATCTCATCGTCGTGATCCAGAAGGCAGTAGAACAACACTTCGGGCGCCCACTCTAAACTGTGAGCCGAGCTTGAGAGGCCACTGGGTAAGGATGCTGCCAACATAGCTGCCGCGGCGATTCGTTCACTATTGGGGTTACCTATGTCTCCAAACATACCTTCGACATCAAAGAAACCGTCTTTCGATCTCGCATCCTTCTTTTTTTCTTGTTCTATCGTCGCTTGTTGGGCCTGCACATGCTCTCTAATCTCCTGTTTTTTCAACTTTTTTGCCAACAATTCAATGTCAGATGCTTTGAAACCTTTTTCTATTCGAGCAATTCGGTGTTCTAGTGGCGGATGAGTCGAGAACATCAAGGAGCGATAGCCACTGCCAAACAACATGTGACTGACTTCTTCAGACTCAGATTTTAGATAGGAAGAATGGCTGTACGCGGCAATTTTTTTTAGGGCTCCTGAAATGCCCTCTGGATCGCGGGTGAACTGCACGGCTGATGCATCGGCCAAATATTCGCGTTGACGCGACAACGCCGATTTCATCCATCTTGCAAAAAACAAGCCGATATACCCTACCACCATTAACGCTAATCCGATTGCAATGATGGCACCACCATTATTGTTACGCGACGAACTCACTCGATATCGGCTGGCGTGCAAAAATTTTCTACCAAGGATGGCGATGACCATGATGCCAAAAATTATGCCCATCATTCGAATATTGATTCGCATGTCGCCATTAAAGATATGGCTAAATTCATGGGCAATAACACCTTGCAACTCGGCGCGATCTAACTTTTCAAGCGTACCCTGAGTGACTGCGACCGCCGCATCGCTGGCAGTGTAACCTGCAGCAAATGCATTAATGCCAGGCTCATTTTCCATCACATACACTTCGGGAACCGGCGTGCCTGAAGCGAGTGCTATCTCCTCAACAACGTTGTACAAACGACGCCGAAGAGGATCTCGGGTATCTGGAGTCACGATGGTAGCTCCCATGTCTCGCGCAACTTTTCCGCCACCACTTCTTAAGCTGGCTATTTTACCTAGGCTGGCTAATCCTATTGCTCCACCGGTTAATGCACTGCTGCCAAGCAAAGTGTTGGCGTTGGCCCGCCAGATTTGCGGGTCAAACGCAGCGGCAAAACCAAGCGACTCCGTAGTCAATAAACTATTCTGTGATGCAAAGGCT
Source organism: uncultured Gammaproteobacteria bacterium (assembly GCA_964420885.1). GTDB lineage: Bacteria > Pseudomonadota > Gammaproteobacteria > Arenicellales > Arenicellaceae > Arenicella. The sequence goes on along the minus strand of CAYQVT010000032.1, from coordinate 4,866 downwards.
AGCAGTACAATTAAATCCACGGCCAGCACGATCAGCAGGGTAACTCCGATGAACGCAAGAATGATCCACCGAGATTGTTTACGCGCCTTTTCTTGGTGTTCGAAGAAGTTCATTGATTATTTTGCCACGCTTAGAATTCTACCTTGGGAACCTGTTTCATCGCTTCGTCTTCAATTTCAAGTAATTCCGCTCCTTTAAATTGAAACCAACCTGCGATGAAATTGCTCGGAAATTGCTCTCTCAAATTGTTATACATCATCACCGAATCATTATAGGCTTGACGAGCGAAGGACACTTTATTTTCAGTTGTAGTAAGCTCTTCAGAAAGCTGCATCATATTTTCGTTGGCTTTCAAATCTGGGTAAGATTCCGACAAGGCAAACAAACGCCCAAGTGCGCCACTTAATCCTTGCTCAGCTTGACCCAGTTGTTTCATTGCATTCGGATCGGTCGGGTCGGCTTTGGCATTACTCAGACCGCTTACGGCTGAGTTACGAGCATTGATCACGGCTTCGAGAGTTTCCTTTTCGTGAGCCATGTAACCCTTAGCTGTTTCAACTAAGTTGGGAATAAGGTCGTGTCGGCGTGTCAATTGAACATCGATTTGCGCGAATGCATTTTTATAATTATTACGCCCAGCTATTAGGCGATTGTAGATCCCTACGCCATATAAAATTAGACCAACAAATAGTATTAATAGAATAGTTCCCGTACCCATCGCCTTTTCCTCAGTGTTTTTAGATGACTCTTTATAACAGATAAGGGCGTTTTATTGGAATAACATAAATATTGATAAGCAATCTAAGCCTCCCTTTTCAACAGGAAATCGATGGCGACGCATAAAATTTCTAATTCTCTATTTTTTCAAATTACTGAAATCGCTCACTATTTTGATATCTTACCTCCTTAGTTAATCGGTTCCTGTCGATAGTGAGGGTTAATAAACACCAAAGAATACGCGTCTAAAAATGCTCGACCTGTTTTAAAATTGTTGAAACAAGTGTTAAATTGTAAGCGCTAATGCTGTGCAATATTAAATAGCCAAAATCCGGTAATCTCTATGTTCGTTCGTCTGTTTAGCCACTTCTCTTTGATCTTTATAACAATGTGTTTGGTGAGTGCCTGTAAGACCGGCTATGTCTATAATGACGCTCGCTACGGCCCCATTATTGTGAAACCTAAACCTGTTTCGAACCCAGTTAGAAAACCACGACCAGTTCAAGTGGTTGAATTATCCACCGAGCAACAAAATGCGAAAGCGATTTCAGTTTTTACAGATAAAGGTTTTGAGGCGGTGGAAAATGAAAAAGGCGTCGTAGTTTACTTACCTCCGACTATTTATTTTAACGAAGCAGTGTCTAGTATCACTCTAGCTGCCAGATCTAAAATTGCCGAGATTGCACAAGAGTTATTGCAACCCTATTTGATTAAGAGATATGTTGAGGTCTCAGGTCATACCGACACGCTTGGCAGCGAGTCAGCCAATTTGGGCCTGTCCAAAGAGCGCGCATTAGCAGCCACAGCAGAGCTGGTGTTCTCAAAGGTGCCCAAGTCAAGACTGAGCTCAGTTTGGTTTGGTGAAACAAAATTACGTGTGCCCGAGTATGCTCAAGACGGAGCCCTCATTTTAGAAAATAGAAACCTCAATCGGCGAGTGGAGTTTACAATACTAAACCCTGAATAAACCTTATAGCTGATACCATAAGCTGATAATTAGCCATGTAAAGAATGAATCCAGAGTATTCTAAAATAGAAGCCCGCCGGTTCTCACAAGACTTTCGGGCCGAATTTACTGGCTTTATTGCCAGTCGAGGAAACACAGCGTTTTTTGACAAAACTTGGTCATCTAAAGAACATAGACAAAAGTTCTCTAAATTATTAGCTAACTACCCTCTTAATTTTCACGAGTTTGAATCAAGCACCTTAAGCCTCGAAGGTTTAAAAAGTAAAATAGTGGACTTCTCTGAAGCCGAGCAAAGCGACCAATCGGACTTCTCATTGCTATGCAATGCTTTGGAAAAGCCAAATAGCAGGGGCTTGGTTATGGTGTATCGCTGCACAGAATTATCGCTCGCATCGGTTAAATTGTTATCTGATCTAAACGCATTTTTGAAGGACAGTAAAAGCAAGTGGAAAATAGCTTATTTCGGCGAATTCGAGGCGATTTATCGACGTCATTTAGACCTACTAGCACCCGATTACATATATACCCCTCTCGAGTTCGCGAGACGCCCGCCAAAGATACAACTTAGTCTAACGACGGTTAGCACTCTGTCTCTACTAGTATTCGCATGTATCGGAGCGACCACTTATTATTGGCCTACTTTTGAGCAAAGCTATCGAACTCTTAATGCTTCTAATGAAGCGGGAAGGGGCTTTAGTGCTGTTGAGCTCACTGCGCCTTCTGCGCGAACTAAGGCAACACAAAACTGGCTAGAACAAGACATAGATTCGTGGCAATCTAGAGTAGCCGAGTTTGACAAAGCTATGACCGATTTCGAAGGAAATGCGGCCCCACAAAACAAAAATCAGCCAGGCCAAATAGTAGAGACCTCATCAGGTCTTCCTAACCGAATGAGCGAAGAATTAATTATTGCGGTTCAAGATGGAGATATAGGCTTTGTGGACATTCAAATTAACTCTGGCGTTGATATTAATATTCTGACTTCTAACAGAGAAACACTGCTCATATTAGCTTCACTGCATGGACAGTTAGAACTTGTTTCGTGGTTATTACGACAAGGAGCACATGTTGGTCTATCTGATAATGATAACCGATCAGCGCTTTATTACGCCGCGGTTAACGGGCACTTAGAGGTAACCAAAATATTGCTCGAGAATGATGCCAGCACAACACAAGTGAGTAGACTCAATAAAACGCCACTAATGGCCGCGGTTCATAATAATTACTTAGCGCTTAGCTCACTACTTTTAGATGCCAACTCAGACGTAAACCAACAAGATCATTCGGGTTGGTCGGCTTTATTTTTCGCAGTGTGGAACGGCAACTCAGAAATGACGTCACTGTTACTAAATCACGGCGCTAAAGCAGATCTCAAGGACAAAGACGGGTATACACCCTCAGACATTGCAACAGTCAAGAATAATCTAGAGCTCGTTGAATTACTCCGATGATAGATTTGTATGCGGACCTACAACAGCCTGCCATTGGCTCTCTACTAACAACGCGTTATCGTCAAATATTCTGCCGACAAAAACATCACCCCTGTTTACAAGACCAACACCACTAGGTGTACCTGTCATTAAGACATCCCCATTCTCAAATGACATAAACCTTTTGATATCTGCCAACAGGCAATCAGGCGTATTTATCATTTGACTTAGTCTTCCTTGCTGTACTATTCGCTGATTTATCTCCAATTCGATTCTCAGATTTTGCATCGAGCTAGGGCTATCTACAAACTCACTAAAAACGGCTGCACCGTCAAATGCTTTCGCCCGTTCCCAAGGCAAGCCCTTAGCTTTAAGCTTGGATTGAGTTTCTCGTTTGGTGAGATCTAAACCGAACGCAACGGCAATTACTTGACCATCTTCGATGAGAAATGAAAGTTCGCTCTCATAACTAATCGGCTGATCCTTTGTTATCTGCAAACTATTTGAAACTGACGAATTTGGTTTTACGAAGATAACCGGTTGCTCGGGCACCTCATTGTTCAGCTCTTCGATATGCGCAACATAGTTTCTACCAACACAAACGATCTTCGAGGGGTGTAACTGACGGTTTTTATAGCTAACTGAGTTCATAGCGCTCGCTAAATTGAGTTAGATTCAGTGGATTCCAAATGGTGCAAATATTCTTTGAGTTATCGTATCTAAATGCAGTGATTTTATTATTAGGCGGTAAATAGCCAAGATTCTGACCATGAAGTCACAAGCCCCTTAAATGTAAAAGCCCGCTTATTCTTTCGAATAAGCGGGCTTTTTATAAAACATAGAAAACCTAATCTATCGACCACGTTTTGCCATTTTCTTAATTGCCGCTAATTGTGCTGCCGCTTGGGCAAGCTCAGCTTTTGCTTTGGCATAGTTAATGTCAGCGGTACTGTCTTTCAACGCTTGCTCAGCTTTACGCTGTGCTTCAAGCGCAGCCGCTTCATCTAGGTCATCGGCACGCATCGCTGTATCGGATAAGACCGTGATTTTCTTAGGTGTTACTTCCAAAATACCACCAGAGACATAGATAACTTGCTCTTCACCATCCGCGGTTTGAACACGAACATCACCCGCTTTAAGACTGGTCAACAAAGGCGTGTGCTGAGGGTAAATACCTAGCTCACCTGAGGTAGCGGTGGCAATCAACATGGTTGCTTCGCCAGAGAAAATCTCTTGCTCAGCGCTTACCACTTCAACTTGCATTGTACTCATTTCATATTCCTATTTTGTCATTTGGGCCTAGAGTTCACTCCGTTGATGGAGATCCCTCGGCTTCGCTCGGGATGACGATTTTGCTTCGCTAGTGTTGACGATTTACAGATTTATCTTAACGAGGCAGATTTTGTTCAGAACAAGGCGCCAGTTAGTTTTAAGGTTGGGAGCATACTCATGTATGTGACCGTTCTTAAAATTAACTGACAACGCAGTCTCTGGACGAAATATGTCCGTTAAGACTTGCCTTTAGCGATTACTTCTTCAATCCCACCAACCATGTAGAATGCTTGCTCTGGATACTCATCCATTTCGCCACTTAGAATTGCTTTAAAGCCTGCGATGGTGTCTTTCAGAGAAACATACTTGCCGTCTGCGCCGGTAAATACTTGCGCTACGAAGAATGGTTGCGATAAGAAACGTTGAATCTTACGTGCTCTGGCTACGGCTTGCTTATCTTCTTCAGATAGCTCATCCATA
>CAYQVT010000031.1:8616-24086 GCA_964420885.1 uncultured Gammaproteobacteria bacterium | reverse complement strand
GAGTACGCTCTAAACGGATGCCGTCGCCCGCTGTTGCCAAACCGGCTCCTGCGTCGCCACGACCGATGATGTCACCGTCGTTATCTATACTAAAATTAGTACCTTGGTCTGACAATTCAGCAGAGAATCCGGCACCTAGGTTATCGTCGCCTGCATCGATTGTTCCACTATTACTAATTTCAAAATTATTCGCAGCCGAGTCGGAATAGACCGTGCCATTACGTTGATCGCCAGCGCCGAGTATTTCTCCTTCATTATCGACTATTACTTCGCCGCCGATATTCACTGCGCGGCTGGCACTCTGAATTGTTGCACCTTCACCATTGATCAACTCGCCCGAACCTTGGCCATTAGCAAAGTTAACACCATTAACATCGCCGTCGATTAAACCGAGATTATCAACGATAGTACCTGGAGCTGTTGTCACGACGGCGTCTAAGTCTGACAATATCTCACCGTCATTGTTTAGAGTAATGTCAGGATCAACTATTTCTACGCCGTTGACACCCACTGCGTCAATTCGTTCATCAACAGCAATTTCGATCACATCGTTTCCAGGATCGCTGACAATTGGGTCTATAAGGGTTTGCGCGGATGCTCCGCCAGATGCGAGTAAAATCGCTGTTGCGAGGGGGGTTAATACAAAGCCTTTTCTGCTCATAATGGTTCCTAATGGTAGGGTTGTTATCGTTCACGCACTACAAATTCTCTGCGTTTCTATTACTTGTTGAGAGTTATGTGCAGCCAAATGGCTTTAAGGTTCTAATTGGAATAAAAAAAATCGCGCACTCCCTGCGACGATTAACGCTCAGTCCCTAAAATAACTAAAAATTGGCCCCATCAATGGAGCAGCCTGAAAAAGGCTTGATTACTTTTCGATTGGGCTTTGTGCGTCCTTTGCGGCCATAACGATCAAGATGCCACCGAGCGTCAACACTGACGCAAAAACCAATCGAGTTGTCAGTACTTCGTTAGCGAAGACTACGCCTCCAACCGCAGCGATGATCGGCACCAATAATTGCATGACCCCCGCTTGACTGGTGCTAAGATTCGGAAGTGCTGCGTACCATATGGCATATCCTATGCCGGACGTGATCGCACCAGATGCAATCGCCAACAGAGATGCTTCGAGGAAAGCGGAAGATGGAACCTGCATTAATTGAGCAAAATCTAGAAACGGCAATACTAGCAGCACCCCTAGTGGCACACTCCTGATGAAGTTTGCGCCCGTGTCAGCAAGCGGATTGCTGGAACCTTGACCAAGAACTGTATAAATACCCCAAGAAACACCGGCTAGACTCATCAACATGAATCCGAAAACAGATGGTTTGGTGAGCTCGGGAAACACCAAATACACCAGTCCAGCGCAGGCAAGCGCAAGGCCTATCCATTCAAAGGCGTTCAAGCGATTTCCGCGAGAAAAATTAATCAGCACCATGGTGATTTGTACCGAACCGAATAAGATCAGTGCCCCAACACCGGTGTCTAAGGTTACATAGGCAAAAGAAAACAGAGCGGCGTAGGCAAACAACATGCTCGACGGGAATCTACTAACTTCAGATCGGCGAGTCTTCGTCTCCTTAGACAGATTGAACAACCATATTAAGACTGCCAAGGTTATTGCGCCCGCAAGCAATCTGATCGCAGTAAAGGATGCCGGTTGGATAGCTCCGTCACTAAGAGCAAGCCGACACAGCACCGAATTCCCTGCAAACGCCAGCAATGCCAACAATGACATGATTGCGGTCTTAAAATTCACTCAAATAACCCTAAAAAAACCACCACGCCTGAAAACGTAAGAGCGGCGCCTATTATTTTCCGCTTACTTAGTCCTTCCTTTAAAAATAGCCAGGCCATCAATACGATGAAAATGTTGGCCGTTTCGTTTAGAACTGATGCTACGGAAGCATCGGCGTATTTAAAACCACCGAGCCAAAATAATAGAGCAAGGTAGGAACCTATAACGCTTGCGATCACAATATGCACCCAGCGATGTTCGCCGTTGACTACCACATCATAGGTACTCGCAATCTGTCCCTTGATCATCAAAAATAACAGCATACCAATTACGCCGGCCAACATGCGCAAACTTACCATCCAAAAGAACCCATCGTTGACCAAAATAGGCTTCATCGCAACCACCCCGGATGCGGTAAAAAATACCGACGCAACCGCAAGAGTAATGCCTTTGATCAACGCGACACGGTCGACGCTTTGGTAATTGCGTTGATACACCACAACCAGAATTCCGGCCAGTACCATAAAAAAACCTAACCATTGCCAAGCTACCAAGGTCTCAGACAAAAACAAAATTGAGAGGACTACAACAAACGGGCTATAAAGGCTGGCGACGATTGCGGTTCTCCCTGCGCCCAAGTTTCTTAGGGCCTGTAAGTACCAAGTATCGGCGACGGCAATACCGAAGTAACCGCTGGCAATCAGAATTAGCCACTCTGAAGGACTTAACGACGGAAACACGATTCCTTCGAACAACAACGCCGTTGGCACAAGAAGTGAAAGCCCCAAAATGTTCTTTACTAAATTGAGAGTATTGGCACTCATACTCTCGCCAACGTGTTTATACAATACCACCGCACTGGCCCACATCATGGCACATACCAGTGCAAATACTTCGCCAAAATTCTCTATTGCCATCACTTGACTCTTGGGTATTAAATCGTACTTCCGCGGTTTATAGGATGGCCACGCTTTTGGCTTGTAGATAAACCGAATCACCTACTTTCAAATTCATGACTGCCGCTGACTTTTTAGTTAGCCTGGCAAGTATAGGCACATTATTAGAAACAAGCCTAATAGTGACTTGAGACTTGCCTGCCGCGTTAATTTGATCGATGACGGCGTCGAAGATATTTAGGATGCTTGTATCAGACTGTTGCGCGAGTGTAATGCTGACATCGCGTGCCGCAATTAGAATTCGAACCGTTTCTCCCAGCGGCTCTGATCTCTTAAGCACTGAAAAGCGCCCTATTGGAGAATCTAAATAACTTAAGCCAAATTCGTCGTCGTGCTCCGCTACCACCGCTTCAACAAGTGATTCGGCTTGCCGATCTTGAGCAAGTGATAGATCAAGCTTTGTGAGCATTGACTGAATATCACCACTCGCAAGGACACGGCCTTGTTCGATCAACATTAGATGATCTGCTAAGCGCGCGACTTCATCGAGTGCGTGGCTCACGTAAAGCGTGGGGATGGCAAAGTTATGATGAAGCGATGCGATCATTGGTAGAATCTCGCGCTTACTCTCACGGTCCAGAGCCGAGAGCGGCTCATCCATTAGCAGCAGCTTGGGATTAGAACAGATCGCGCGGGCAATCGCCACGCGCTGTTTTTCACCGCCTGAAAGGGTTCTGGGGTCTCGATTCAAAAAGCTATTAAGACCCAGATCTCTTATAGCATGTTGTGGTGTTATTAAGCGTTGAGCAACAGGAACGCGCTTATAGGCGTAATCAATATTCTCTTGCACGCTAAGATGATCGAATAAGCTGGGCTCTTGAAAAACCAAAGCGATCTCACGCAGATGTGTGGGCAAACAATAAGCACCATCTTGCCAAACTTGGTGATTAAATATTACTCGGCCATGTTGAGACTTCAATAAACCCGCAATAGTTCGTAACAAGGTGGTCTTGCCACTGCCTGACGGCCCGTAAATAGCCGTGACTCCTTGGGTTGGCAGAGTATGTTCTACTCTTAGTTCGAAGTCGTGGTGCGAAATCGCTAGTTTAAGATCTAAACTCAATTCTACAACCTCAAAACTCGAGACTTAACATTAGTTGCGTACACCAACATGAGTAAGCAAAACGACATCATCAATAACGCGGCCGACAGCCAGTGTGCGTTTGCCAATTGTAAACTTTCAACGTGCTCGTATATGGCGATTGATGCAACTTGAGTTTCGCCAGGAATATTTCCTCCAATCATTAACACCACACCAAATTCTCCTAAAGTGTGTGCAAACCCCAGTATCGCAGCCGACAAAAAACCTGGTTTGGCTAGTGGCACAACAACGCTAACAAAACGGTCAAACGGAGTCGCTCGCAAAGTGGCTGCCACCTCGACAGGTCGCTGACCAACTGCCATGAAGGCGTTCTGTAAAGGCTGGATGACGAACGGTAGCGAATAAATAATTGACCCTAATACCAAGCCCGCAAATGAAAACGCTAAAGGTACACCGACCAATGCTTCAAACAGGCGCCCGAAACTACTATTGGGGCTGAATGATACTAATAAGTAAAAGCCAAGCACCGTTGGTGGCAAAACCAGAGGAAGAGCGACGATGGCTTCGATCACGTATTTGAATCGCCAACGTGTTTTTGCTAGCCACCAGGCCAGGGGCGTTCCAAATAAAATCAACAAGACAGTACTAATACTCGCCAATTTTAAGGTGAGCAGTAGAGCGGTGATATCGGATTCAGAAAACATACGTCACATTTCTAAGGTCTTAAATACCCATAAGATTCAATAATTTTCAGCGCCGCCTCGCTCTTTAGAAAACCCATGAAATCCTCTGCCGAACGGTTTTCAACGATTAATATCGCTTGTTGTTCAATCGCTTGATGCCATTCTTGAGGAACTAACCAATACGAGCCAAAGTCTAAATTTTTGACCTGAGCTAAGGCTAAAAATGCCAGATCAGCGCCACCACTGCTGGCAAACTGAAATGCTTGAGCAACACTCTCTCCACGCACCAAATTTGGTGAAATACCCAACTTAGCAACCACTTGTTTTGCGGCGGCTCCGTATGGAGCTGTCTTGGGGTTGGCAATCGCCAGTCTATTAAAGTCACCTGCCTTCAATACTTCACCATTGGCATCTACCAGAGTGGCGTCTTTACTCCATAATGCTAAACGGCCTACAGCGTAGGTGAACCGCGAGCCTGGCAATGCAAAGCCATTATCCTCTAAATATTTTGGCCTATGGGTGTCTGCCGCTAAGAATACATGAACATTTAAACCGTATTGAATCTGAGAGGTATGCTTGCCCGTTGAGCCTACAAGTAAGGTAATTCGGTCTTTGCTAGTTGATGAATATGCGTCCAACAAAACACGCGCGGTTGACGCGAAGTTACTGGCAACCGCAATCCTGAGCTCAGCAGCGGATGCTGAACTTGCAAGCTGAGCGAATAGCATCAGGATACAAACTACAAAGATTCGGCGCATAACAAAACTAGTTACGAATTAAGGTGCCGACACCCTTATCTGTAAGCACCTCTAATAGCAATGCGTGATTAACGCGCCCATCGATAATATGCGAGGTTTTAACGCCATTTATTACCGCCTCAAGCCCGCAGTCGACCTTGGGCATCATCCCTCCTTGAATTGTTCCATCTGACTTGAGGGCATCTATTTGTTGTGCATTCAAACCGGTAAGCAGCTTGCCATCTTGATCAAGCACGCCCGATGTATTGGTCATCAAAACGAGTTTTTCGGCGCGAAGTTTACTGGCCAATGCGCCGGCTACCGAGTCAGCGTTGATGTTATAGGTGGCACCTCTATCACTCGAGCCAATCGGCGCTATGACGGGTATAAAACCTTGGGCCTCGAGTGTCTCCACCACGGCACTATTAATATTTGCCACTTCACCAACATGGCCGTAATCAACGTCGGGTTTTCCAGAGCTTAGTTTTTGCGCGTTGATCATATTTCCATCTTTACCGGTTAATCCAACAGCGTTTCCTCCATGAGAGTTGATGAGATTAACAATCTCTTTATTGACCAATCCACCGAGCACCATTTCAACAACGTCCATTGTTTCTGAATCAGTCACTCGCAGGCCATCAATAAACTCGGTTGATTTGCCCACTCTTGCCAAAGTACCATTAATTTGCGGGCCTCCCCCGTGAACCACAACGGGGTTCATTCCAACGGCTTTGAGCATCACCACATCGCGTGCGAAACTTTGTTTCAATGCCTCATCGATCATGGCATTACCACCGTACTTCACCACGATAGTCATGCCTCGAAAGCGTTGGATATACGGCAAAGCTTCGATAAGAATTTGCGCGACGTTTTGAGTATTATCTGACATCTTAAATTTTGGAATAGAAACCATATTTTACGAGCCACAAGTATATCACCACCGTATCAAGTGGGGCACTGAATAGGTTTTCGCAACATATTGACACTCAAAGTGCGAACATCCGCGCTGGTTGACGAGCCCTTATTCAAAATTTGCAGCTAATTTAGACGCTTATTGACTAGGTTGTGAAGGTTATTGCTTTATAATTCGTATTAAGTGAATCCATAACGACCCCTCAAGCATCTAAAGAGAATTGAAACTAATTAGCAATAGAATTTTTGGGGGATACCATGAAATCGACTAGCGCAAAACTCTCACTAACTATAATGGACCAAACAATCAGCCATCAACCATCAGTATTAGACCGCTATTCGGCTAATAAAGCACTGAAAGTTTCAGGGCTGGTATTGTTAATGTGCGTATCAGGTTGTATGTCAAAAGTTCGCAACCTCCCTGATCAAGCGCAGATCAAAGTACCCGAAGTTTGGCAACCTCAAATCACTGATAACAATGAATCATCGTCAAACTCAGGTGATAATAAATCAAGACCCGTAGAAGGCGGTTGGTTAAACGACTTAAACGATCAGGCACTGAACACCCACGTTCAAAAAGCTTTGGTCAACAACCCTGACTTGTTAACCTCAGCGGCCCAATTAAAAAGTGCTATTTCTCAAGTAAGGGTCACTGGCTCAAACCTATGGCCTCAATTACGTTTTAACGGCAATGTCAGTAATAGAGAATCAAGCGCTGCAAGTGCCTCTGGTGGCGCAGCGCAAGGCGATAGCAATAGTACCACGGAAATTCGCAGCATTGGCGGCACCCTCAATGTTCAGTGGGAAGTCGATCTTTGGCGCAAACTGAGCCAACGTAAAAAGGCCGCCGCCTTGGGTGCCCAGGCACAAGGGGAACTGTTCAAAGCCGCCGAATTATCGTTGGTTGCTAATGTTAGTCGCGCTTGGTACAACCTGGCCACCAATAAGCTTCAGCTAGACTTAGCCCAAAAGCGTTTGGAAAGCTTTCAAAACACCGCAAAACTAATTGAAGAAAACTATGAGCGCGGATTGCGCTCTGCGTTGGATGTTTATTTAAGCCGAACTGACGTTCAACTGCAAATATCGGCTCTCGCCGACTCGAAATTCAACTACGTTCAAGCTTTACGTGCGTTAAAGACACTACTAGGCGAGTACCCCGACGGCTCATTAGAGATGTACGTGAATTTACCTGAGCTTGATAGTACCGTGCCTACTGGATTACCGGCGGATTTACTAAGCCGTCGACCCGATATTCGTGCCAGCCAATTGCAGTATCAAGCGCAAATAGCTAATGCTAAAGCAGCGCACAGAGACCTGTTCCCAAGCTTTAACTTCACCGGCACAATCGGTGAGAGCCAGGACACCTTCAATAGCATTTTTGACAGCGACAATAGCATCCGAAACTTAATTGGCTCATTAACCTACCCAATTTTTGCCTCAGGCGCACTTAGAGCCCAAGAAAGGCAAGCGTATAATGATGCTGAGATCGCCTATGCATCACTGCTTAGGACAACATTAACGGCATTTGAGGAAGTTGAGAACTCGCTCACCCGTGAAACGGTATTATTCGAACAACACAGTGCGATCAAAGAAGCCGTTAAGTTAGCTCAAGGCGGTTTAGACCTAGCCTTAGACCGCTATCAATCGGGCATTGAAAATTACACCACTGTTTTGCAATCTCAGCGCAGCTTGTTCGATTCACTCAGTAATGAACTGAATTTACGCAATGCCCTGATACAAAACCGTATCGGCATCCACTTAGCACTGGGGGGCGATTTCGCCTCGAAAGAAGATCGTGAAGCGAATAATATTCCGGCACCTTCGATAAGCAAAGTGCCATGACCACACAGATATTAGAACAATAAAAGTATGAGCAGTGACAGCAACAAAAGCGACTATGAATTAAATATCAATGGCAACTCAAGCGATTCTGAGCAGCCGAGTGCTGCTAATACGATCGCAAGTATCTTCTATCGCATTCCACGAAAGCCCAGAATCGTTGCTTGCATCATACTGTTTGCCGCCGCGTTAATAACAATACTCACCCTGTTTAAACCGGAAGCTCAAAAGCGCGCTATTCCGGAAACCGTTGTTCGCGTCGATGTAATCACGGCTCAGCCTAGCAATTATCCCATTGTGGTTAATGCCAATGGTACCGTTGAAGCGGAAACTCGAGGCGACTTGGTGGCTCAAATTCGTGGGGAAATCGTCGCTGTCTCGGATAATTTCAATACCGGTGGCACCTTCAAAAAAGGCGACGTGCTTATCCAAATTGATCAGCGCGATTATCAAGCTGACTTAAGTCAGGCCTTGGCCAATTTATCGCAAGCAGACGCTGCTTTTCGCCAGGAACAAGCCACGGCCAAACAAGCAAAGCTTGACTGGCAACGATTGGGAAACACCGACCCCGCTCCTGATTTGGTATTACGCAAGCCTCAGTTGACTGCGGCTAAAGCACAATACGATTCGGCCAACGCTGCTGCCGACGGCGCCAAACTAAATTTGAACCGCACAACTATCAGGGCGCCCTACGATGGAAGAATCATTGAACGCAAAGCCGTTTTAGGTCAATACGTAGGTGTGGGCACACCAATCGCCGAAGTATTCGCAACGCAAGGTGTCGAAGTTCGATTACCAATCAGCCAAGCCGAATTCAACCAATTAGGCTTAGACTCGTTTTCGACCGAGCCTGACGCTAACAATCCGTTCACTGTTTCAATTACGTCTACGGTAGGCAATCAAAATTATCAATGGGATGCCGACATAACGCGAACGGACAGCACCTTTGATATAAATACACGTCAAATCGATGTAATCGCCGAAGTAAAGGATCCGTTTGGGAAGCTTAGTGGACAAAAGGCTTTAAAGATCGGCCAGTTTGTGAGTGCACGCATACAAGGCCGTACGATTGAAAGCGTCTTTGTCATTCCCAATAAAAGTATTCGAGAAGGCAGTTATGTCTACGCTGTACGCGACGGAAAACTCACCAAGAAAAGTATTGAAATTCTCTGGCAAGACGACCAAAACGCGCTAATTGGCGGTGGTATTCAAGACGGTGAACAGGTGGTTACTACTTCGCTTAATAGTACTCTCGCCGGTGCCAGTGCAAAACTAGCTGACGAAGCATCAACGTCGCCAGAAAACATTGTCGAATCGACAACTAACGATGACGCTGAAATTAGCGAAGAGCCAGTTCAAAGTGTAGAGTTCGAGCAAGCCGGTCAAGAGAATGCGGCTGAATCTAACAATGTCGACACTGAAACTATCGCAGAACCGGCGAACGACACGATTGATTTGCCCAACAATAGTGCCAGTGATACTGAACAAGCTGGCGAGATCACTCCGCCTAAACCCAATGTTGTAGAGTCAGGCGACTCAACCTCATTAGAGTAATTCTAAAAAATAGTATTCTATTAACAAAGCTCGAACAAAACTCAATTTTTGACTCCGGCGATGACGTAATTTAACTCCGATAACCCAAATGAATAGGAGCACCGACGAACATGATTGAATGGTTTGCTCGCAACCCTGTTGCCGCCAATCTATTGATGATTACGATCGTCATCTTCGGCTTATTTTCGGCATCGAGGTCAATCCCATTAGAAGTGTTCCCAAGCTACGAGATCGAAGCGGTGAACATCTCCACCGCGTATCGGGGAGCAACCCCGCGTTCGGTCGAAGATGGCATTACCAAACGCGTTGAAGAATCAATTTACACTATTGAAGGCGTTAAAGAAATCACCTCTCGATCTTCTGAAGGCCTCTCGGTGGTTACTGCGCAAGTTGACGAGGGGTACGAAAAACGCGAAATACTCAATGACATTAAACTTAAAGTAGATGCGCTCAGTACATTGCCCAGCGGCTCCGAGAAACCCATTGTATCGCTGTCAGCCTTTAATCCGGGAGTAATACAAGTTGCCGTCGTTGGCGATGTAAGTCAAAAACTTTTACGCTTGACGGCAGACCGTGTACGAAATGATCTGTTGGCCAACGACGACATCACTTTAGTGGAACTATTAGGCGTAGCCAACTACGAGATCAGTATCGAAGTCTCGCCGAAAACGCTTGACGATTTTAATTTATCACTACTCGATATAAGCCGCGCGATTCAACGCGGTTCAGTAGATGTCTCAGCGGGCAATGTCAAAACTCGCGACGGTGACATTCTGGTGAGGACCGATGGCCAAGCATACAATCAACAAGATTTTGCGTCGATTCCAGTCGTCACACAGCTCGGTGGAGACCCTGTTTTACTTGGTGATATTGCGACAATAAATGATGGTTTTGAAGATCAACCTTTAATCACTCGCTTTAATAATAAACCGGCGATCTTAATTGACGTCGCAAGAACCGGGCAGCAGTCATCTCTCGATATCGCCACCAAGGTTCGCGACTATATTGAAGAACAAAATGCCACTCTTAGTAATGGCATCAGCCTCGACTTTTGGGATGACGACACTAAGGTACTAAAAGGTCGATTGAAAACCCTATTGACCAGTGGCCTGTACGGCGGTCTATTGGTATTGCTTGTCTTGTCACTATTCCTTCGCCCAGCGGTCGCATTTTGGGTGTTTTTAGGGGTGCCCGTCAGTTTCATGGGGGCGTTCATTTTTATGCCATTTGTCGGCGGCACCTTCAATATGATGTCTTTGTTTGCTTTCATAACAGTGCTTGGCATCGTGGTCGACGACGCTATAGTCACCGGCGAAAACATCTATTCTAAGATGCGCGACGGTATGGAGCCAATCCAAGCGTCCATTATTGGCACTAAAGAAATCGCAATTCCGGTCACCTTTGGTATTTTGACAACGGTTGTGGCTTTTTTACCGATGGCCAATCTAGGGGCCAACCGAATTGGCTATATTGCGGCTCAAATTCCGTTGGTTGTAATACCTGTGCTGCTGTTTTCGTTGATCGAATCAAAATTAGTATTACCGGCGCACCTGAGCAAAGTAAACCCTCGAAACACAGCCGAAAATATCAACTGGCTGTCGCGCATGCAAATGAAAGTATCGCGGGGTTTCGAGCAGTCGATCATTACCTTTTACAAGCCTTTTTTAGAACGTGCCCTAAATAACAAATTGATTTCTTTGACCACACTGATCGCGGTTTCGGCGATTGTTATAACGTGGGCAGGCACAGGCCATACTAAGTTTACGTTCTTCCCTAGAATCGAATCGGAAGAAATTCGATTTTCTTTGACCATGCCAGACACAACCGGTTTTGAAACCACTAAGGCGCATATCCAAACCATTTCGGACCATATAAGAGATCTACAAGAAAAATACCGCGACCCAAAAACTGGCATTTCGGTCATTCGGCACACTTACAGTACCATCGGTAGCAGTGGATCCACCATCAAGCCGAGCGTGGGAGTAGTAAGGGCTGAGTTAATTGGACCAGAGGAACGCCATATCGATATTAAAGCATCTGAAATTGCTCGAGAAGTTAGAACACTGGTCGGCGATATTCCTGGTGCCGAAAAACTGAGTGTTCGAGCAGAGTTAGGCCGTGGCGGTGAACCAATCGAAGTTGAACTTACAGGCGGAGACCCGGCACAACTGCGTAGTGTTGCCGATCAAGTCCGAAACCTACTGCGTCAATATCCGGAAGTGTTTGACATACAAGACAATTATTCGGGTGGTAAAGAAGAACTGAACATTAGACTCACTGAGAAAGCACACGCATTAGGTCTAAGCCTTGCGGATGTGGCGAACCAAGTACGTGGGTCAATTTTTGGCTTGGAAGCACAACGGCTTCAACGTGGCAGAGAAGAAATTAGGGTGATGGTACGACTGCCAGAAGAACACCGCTCTTCATTAGATGACCTTAATCGCTTATCAATACTTGTCGGCCCAAACAATGACGCAATTCCCTTATCTGACTTAGCCGAAATAGAGCCGATTCGCAGTCCAACAACGCTTTTCAGGCTTAACCGAAATGGCATTTTGAGTATCTCAGCAGATGTAGATAAGGAACGCGCTGACGTCCCGGCGATTCTACGCGATATACGAGAATTTTTGGGCGAACAAATTCAAATTCACCCCAACATAAAATTTTCATTTAAGGGCGAAGCTAAAGAACAAGCCGAAAATAATGCTGGCATTCAGTCAGGTAGTCTATTGGTTTTGATCGCGATTTACGCCCTGCTCGCCATCCCGTTTAAATCATATCTGCAGCCGCTAATTGTGATGTCGATTATACCCTTCAGTTTCGTAGGAGCTGTACTCGGTCATATAATGACCGGCTATGATTTGTCTGTATTAAGCACGGTTGGGATGATGGCGTTACTTGGCGTTGTGGTGAATGACAGTCTGGTGCTGGTTGACTACATCAATAAACAGCGAGAAAAAGGCTTGGCGGTATACGAGGCTGTTCTGAAGAGCGGCACGGCTCGATTTAGACCGGTTTTGTTGACATCCATTACAACCTTCGCGGGGCTCACACCACTGCTTCTAGACGATAGTACACAATCGCAATTTCTAAAGCCAATGGCAATCTCACTAGGCTTTGGCATTGTATTTGCGACCGTCATTACCTTGATAATAGTACCAATAAACTATTATCTAGGGCACCAGTTAAAACACGGGACGGTGCGATTTGCACAACAATCTTGGTCTGCTTGGTTAGAGTTTTGGAACCGCGAAGATGCACCGCGCAGTGGATCCTCACAAAGCAACCCCTAAATAGAGATAATATAATCGAGCCTGCACTTATGTGTTTGCTCGGTTTTAATGTTATTAAGAAACGAACGACAACTTCGAAAGATATGACGTCGGTAACTAAAGATGATTGAATGGTTCGCCAAAAATCCCGTAGCGTCGAACTTATTGATGTTCGGCATACTCATCGCAGGCCTCACGTCTGCTAGCCGATCCGTGCCTCTCGAAACATTCCCTTCGTTTGAGACCGATACCGTAACCGTCAGCACGCAATTTCGCGGCGCAACGCCGAAAACCGTAGAAGACGGCATCACGCTGCGGGTCGAAGAAGCCATCGCTGACGTCGAAGGCATTGAAGAATTAGACTCTCGCTCGTCTGAGGGCACCTCGACTGTTATTGCCGAGATAAACGACGCATACAATAAACGTGATGTATTGGATGACATAAAGGTCAGAGTTGACGCGCTGAACACCCTACCTACCGATGCCGAAAAGCCCGTTGTATCGCTCAACACTCGTAACCGCACAGTTATCTGGGTGGCGATTCAAGGCCAGGTAAACACGAAAGTACTGAGAACAGTCGCGGGACAATTTCGAGAAGGTTTACTGACTAAGAATGAAATCAGTAATGTAGAATTACAAGGCGTTGCAGAATACGAAATGAACATCGAGGTGTCACCAAACACCTTGGACGCCTTTAACATAAGTTTGGCGCAAATTGGGCGCGCAATTCGTGCCGGTGCCACCGATGTTTCTGCAGGGAATGTGCAAACCCGTAATGGGGATATTTTAGTTCGTAGTGACGGCCAAGCGTATTCTCACGACGACTTTGCTGCGATCCCAATATTGTCGAACTCCCAAGGTGACCCTATTACCTTGGGCGATATCGCCAAAATCGACGACGGCTTTGAAGAAAAATCACTCATCACCACGTTTAACGGCACTCCCGCGATCATGGTTCAAGTTCGCAGAGTCGGCGAGCAAAGCGCACTGGAAGTCGCGCGACAAACCAAAGAGTACATGGCAAAGTTCGCTGAAAACTTGCCATCTGGCGTCAGCATTGACTACTGGGATGATGATTCGAGTTACCTTAAATCTCGAATCGGAGCGGTGCTGAATAGTGCGTGGCTCGGTGGAATATTGGTAATGATTCTACTATCGTTGTTTCTCAGGCCCGCTGTCGCTGGTTGGGTCTTTCTGGGAATTCCTATTAGTTTCATGGGGGCATTTTTATTCATGCCTCAAGTCGGCGGCACGTTTAACGTAGTCAGCTTATTGGCCTTCATTATGGTAATTGGCATCGTCGTGGACGACGCCATCGTCACCGGCGAAAACATTTATCGGCGAATGCGTGAAGGCATGGACCCGAAGCAAGCCTCTATTGTCGGTACTCAAGAAATTACCGTGCCCGTCACCTTCGGCATCCTTACCACCGTTGTTGCCTTTCTGCCCCTAAGTTATCTCGACGGGACTCGTTATGACTTCATCGGCAGCCAAATGCCAATGGTTGTAATACCAGTATTACTTATGTCGCTGGTTGAATCTAAACTGATATTGCCATCTCACATGAGTCATATCAGAGCTCGCGATGAAAACAGCCATATGGGTTGGCTAGGTCATACTCAGCAGAATATTTCCCGGGGTTTAGAGAGTTTCGTTGCCAAATACTACAGCCCATTTTTAGCACGTTGTGTTCGCAACAAAGCGATCACATTGACCTCTATAATCGCTTTATCAGTCATTGTAGTGACGGCTATTTCGGTAGGCCATATTCGCTATACACCGTTCCCGTATGTCGAATCTGATACGGTTCGCATCGACCTTACTATGCCAGAATCGACTGGATTCGAAACTACGAATACGCACATTGAGACGATCGTAGAGCATTTTAAAACTGTTCAAAAGAAATACACAAACCCCGAAACAGGCGAAAGTGCAATCATGAACATTCTGGCTACCAGCGGCAGCCAGCGACGTACCATTAAGAGCAATATAGGCGCAGTACGCGCCGAATTGCAGCCCTCAGGCACGAGATATCTTGACATTACAACCGGTCAAATAGCTCGCGAGGTACGCTCGCTTATCGGAGAGATTCCCGGGGCACAAAGCTTGAGCGTACGATCACGTTCTTTTGGCGACCAAGCACCTATCAATGTAGAGTTATCTGGCGATGACCCCGCTAAAATGTACGCTGTTATTGAGAAGTTGAGAGAAAAATTCAAAGCATATCCCGGCGTCTACGACATTCAAGACAACTACAGCGGCGGCAAAGAAGAACTTAAACTGAGTCTAAAGCCCCAGGCTTACACTTTAGGTTTAAATTTACAGGATGTGGCGCAGCAGGTACGTAGCGCTATTTTTGGCTTTCAAGCGCAACGTATTCAGCGAGGCAGAGACGAGCTAAGAGTCATGGTCCGTTATCCACTGGCGTATCGTTCGTCGATGCAAGACCTAAATGAACTGGCCATACGCGTACCCAATAGTACCGAACAGGTATTGCTATCCGACATAGCCGACGTAACACCCTTTGAGAGCCCAAGTACACTATATCGCTTGAACCGAACATCGATTCTCAATGTCACAGCCGACGCCGATAAAGACATCGCCAATCTTCCGCTAATATTGGCCGAAATCGACGTTTATCTTAAAGAAATGCAACAACAGCAATCGAAATTAAAATATCGATTTGATGGTGAAGCCGAAGACGTCGCCGAAACCAATCAACGCCTCGGCACAGGGC
>CAYQVT010000031.1:3157-8606 GCA_964420885.1 uncultured Gammaproteobacteria bacterium | reverse complement strand
TGGTGTTAGTGTTACTCGCGATATACGCCTTGCTAGCGATACCGTTCAAATCCTATGGTCAACCCCTAATCGTCATGTCAGTCATTCCGTTTGGCATTATTGGGGCCATTGTTGGCCATCTAATGACTGGGCAAAACTTATCGGTACTCAGTGTGTTCGGAATGCTCGCTCTGGTTGGAGTGATGGTAAACGACAGTCTGGTACTGGTCGACTACATTAATAAACGCCGGCTTCGTGGGGTAGAACTGGTTGAAGCCGTGCTTACTTCGGCGGCAATTCGATTTCGTCCGGTGTTGCTTACCTCGATTACCACCTTTGCGGGCTTAGCCCCGATACTGCTCGATGGTTCACAACAAGCTAAATGGCTTAAGCCGATGGCGACCTCTCTTGCCTTTGGTATTGTTTTCGCGACCATAATTACGCTTTTGATAATACCCATTAACTATTTAGTGGCACACAAATTTAAATATTTCTGCATCAACTCAGCGTCTAAAATCT
Source organism: uncultured Gammaproteobacteria bacterium (assembly GCA_964420885.1). GTDB lineage: Bacteria > Pseudomonadota > Gammaproteobacteria > Arenicellales > Arenicellaceae > Arenicella. The sequence continues at coordinate 8,108 of CAYQVT010000031.1, read as the reverse complement.
GGGCGGCGTGGCTGGAATTTTGGAACAAAGAAGATGTTAAGCCGGTTCGATAAACTGCCGTACAACGCCAGGCTCACGTCAGGAGAAAACTATGATTGAATGGTTTGCTAGAAATCATGTGGCCGCAAATCTGATGATGGTATGCATCATGATTATGGGTTATACCGCCATTAAGAAGGATATCGCACTGGAACTAATGCCAGATTTTGCGCTCGGTTTGATTACCGTCACCACAATATTGCCAGGTGGTAACCCTGAATCCATAGAGGCGACAATAACGGCTCGTATCGAAGAATCAGTGGCTGACTTAGAAGGTATCAAAAAGATATCGTCTCGATCGTCTGAAGATGTTTCAACCGTGTCCATTGAAATAGAATCGGGTTACGACGAAAAGGCATTGCTGAGTGATGTCAAGAACCGAGTCGACGCCCTTAGCACACTGCCTGCTGATGCAGAGCGGCCTGTGATCGACTTAGCCGACGTTCCGATACAGGTTATTGGCATCTCGATCTACGGTGATGTTGACTACGATCTATTATTTCAATCTGCCTCCGACATGCGTGAAGCCTTATTGCAAGTTGATGGCATCACTCAAGTAAGCCAAGTGCAAGCACCAGGTCGAGAGATTCATATCGAGATCACGCCCGAGGTACTCAAACAACATGGATTATCGATTGCCGACGTCGGCGCGGCAATTCAACGGAATGCGATTGATATTTCTGCTGGTAATTTACGCACACGAGATGGCGACATCTTAGTACGAACTAACGGCCAGTCTTATAGCAAGGAAGAGTTTGAAGCCATTCCGGTATTCAATTCTGGCGACAAAGTACTGTACCTAAGAGATCTTTCAACGGTTGTTGATGGCTACGAGTTACGTAGAGTCGAGACTCAATACGCGGGCTTGCCGGCACTTACCATAGAAGCTTATCGGGTCGGCAAACAGAGCACGATTGAAATCGCTGACAAAGTATTCGCTTTCATGGCTGAATATGAGAAAACACTTCCCGAAGGTCTAAAACTGGGCAATTATGGCAACACTGCCGTGGTGGTAGAAGACCGGCTATCAACATTGGTAACCAGTGCGATCCAGGGTGGTATTTTAGTACTGGTGTTATTGTCCCTTTTTTTAAGACCGGCCGTGGCTCTTTGGGTTGGCATTGGCATTCCCGTTTGTTTTCTCGGCGGCCTAGCAATGATGCCTGTATTGGGATTAACCCTAAATATGCTGACCATGTTCGCCTATCTATTAGTGCTCGGTATAGTGGTCGATGACGCGATTGTTACCGGCGAAAATATATATCGACACCAACGCAACGGTATGTCCCCCGCCGACGCCGCGTTGTTCGGCACTAAAGAGGTCGCCGTACCGGTTACTTTTGGCGTAATCACTACCATGGTGGCATTTGCTCCACTGTTATTGGTTGAGGGCATTCTCTCTGATCTAGCGGCACAGATACCATTAGTTGTGATTCCAGTTTTGGCATTTTCACTGATTGAATCAAAACTGATATTGCCATCGCATATGAGCACCATAAAGCCTCGTGACGAAAATGAGATAAGTGGACTTGGCAAAATCCAACAGAATTTTTCGCGTGGCTTTGAAATGGCGATCATTAAAGTTTACCGACCATTCTTAGACGTCTGCATCTCAAATAAACGAATCACCATCATTAGCGCAGCGATGGTCTTCATTGTAACCATCTACTCAATGAGTACCGGATGGCTAAAAACTTCATTTTTCCCTGAGTTTGAAGACAACGCCGTGTTCATTAGGTTAACTATGCCGGCAACGACGGGTTACGAAACCACCAAAGGGCATGTTATTCGCATGGTCAATATCGCCAATGATCTAGCCGAAGAATACGTCGACCCGAATACTGGAGAATCGTATTTTAAATACATAGTCTCGATCTCTGGCTTGTCGATAGGGCCGACCGGGCCCAGTTTTGGGAATAACCAAGGCATGGTTATTATGGAATTCATCCAAGGCGAAAATGGCCTTCCGGAAGGATTCTCTATTCGTAAAGTACAGGACCAACTAAGAACACGAATCGGAGAAATTCCTGGTGCTGAAAAACTGAGTTTATCATCTACCTTTGGCGATTTTGGTGCGCCGTTATCTGTGTCACTCTATGGTAAAGATATCGAGAGAATCGGAGTTATCAAAGATGACATTAGAGAGTACCTACGCACTTATCCCGGCGTGTTCGACATTCAAGATAATTTGTCGAGCGGTAAAGAAGAGCTGACGCTGGATATTAAGCCACTCGCCAATACCTTAGGCATATCCCAGCAAAATATCGCCTCGCAGGTTCGTGAAGCATTATTCGGCTTTGAAGCTCAACGTATTCAGAGAGGTTACGAAGAAATAAAGGTGATGGTGAGATATCCTCTCGAATCTCGCTCATCGGTAACCGACGTAAGTAATATATCGATACGATCACCCAATAGTGATACAACCATTCCATTATTTGAATTGGCCAATCTAATACCGTCGCAAGGTACAAGCGCCATATATCGCGAAAATCAGCGCAGAGCAATTACCATCACCGCTGACGTCGATGCCAATGCCTATGATGTTGATATTATCCGTGCCGATTTAGTAAAATATCTCGATGAAAAATTCATCTATGAATCTGATATCGTCTATGAAATGGCAGGGCAAGCTGAGAGCCAAAATGATGCAAACGCCAGCTTCGTTCTCGGTTTCATCCTAGTCATCATACTTATTTACGCCTTGCTAGCGATACCGTTCAAATCGTTCGGTCAACCATTTGTTGTCATGTCAATTATTCCGTTGGCGATTGTTGGTGCTATTATCGGGCATTATCTGATGGGGCTGGCGTTTTCTATGCTCAGTATCATGGGCATGCTGGGTCTCACCGGAATCGTGGTAAACGATAGCCTCGTGTTAGTCGACTATATAAACCAGAAACGTAAAGAGGGCATGCCGTTAATGGACGCCGTTCTCACGGCCGGTGAAACTCGGTTTCGCCCAGTAATGCTCACATCGTTGACTACCTTTGTCGGTCTACTACCGCTGATGTTAAACCAAAGCACACAGGCTCAAGCGCTGATTCCGATGGCTGTTTCGCTGGGTTTCGGCATTTTGTTTGCCACCGTAATTACCTTGGTTATCACTCCGGTTAACTACTTGGTGGGCCGATCAATCAAGTATATGTTTATCGACTTATTCAAATTGGTATCGCGCTTTTGGCACGGCCAATCCGAAAACAGAGCAAGTCCTTTAACCGACGCTGACATTACTAATTAACTTGTTATTAGATATAATCATAAAATACCACCATTAGGAGCCAACCATGACGATTCGAACTAAGTCGATATTATTTGCCGCCGCAATTTGCCTGGTAGCGGGACCAGCCATTGCGCAAAAACAACCAACCCCTGAAGAGCGTGCCTATAAATTTCGAACCAGCTTGTTCCAAACATTCGCCTGGAAGTTGGGGCAAATGGCCGGCGCTAAGGGCCGAGGCGACCAAGCCGCGTTCAGTAAACACGCGTCTGATTTAGCTCAGCTCTCAACATTGATTGAAGAAGGTTTTCAAATCGAAAACAGCTTACCTGAAGGTACCAAAGCCAAACCTGAAATTTGGCAGGACTATGAAGAATTTCAAAGCAAAGCAAAGGCTCTAAATGACGCAGCCACTGGCTTTACCGAAGCAGGCGCCATGGCCGACTTTGACCCACGGGAATTCGGCAGCAAAACTTGCGGTGGCTGCCACCGTAGTTTTAAGCTTAAGGATTAGCTAGTAGAAGGTTTCGGTAGGGGTTGGCAAACGATCAAGAAATGCGGTTGCCAACCAATACACCACCGCAATACAAAGCAAGGCAATCACCAAAGGCAATAATTTGTTTGCAAGCTTAACGTCACTTACATCGGCGTATTCAACCGAGTCAGGCGACGGCTTACTTCCGGTGATCATGGCCTTAGTAAGGTTTTGTTTTTTTCTCAGCTGATAATAGACAATGGCCGCTAAATGAAGGCCAATGAGCACATAGATTAAATCCTTATTCAATGAGTGAAGTTCGCTGGCACTCGCAATCATATCGTTGTTCACCAACCCCGTGAGCGGTCCAAAAAAATAATCATCACTGCTGAACAAACCTAATAGTGTTTGGGCGAATAGCACAAGGATCATTAGAATCGCAGAGAGGCTACCTAGCGGATTATGTCCACAGTATGGCTTGCTGTCTGAGACTCGAAAGTTGTTAAGGTAATCTAAAATATCTTTGGGCGAAAACAACATCGTGCTAAAACGTGAGTAATGAGAACCGAAAAAACCCCACGCGATTCTAAAAAGTAAGAGTGTTAATACCGCGTATCCTGAGTAAAAATGCTGCTGCATATCTTCAAGAATTTCGACGCTAAACCACGAATAAAACACCGCGGCCACTAGGCTCCAGTGAAATAAACGGGTGGGTAAATCCCAAATTTGAATTCGCTTTTTCATGGTGACCATTATCCCGCCTTCTATGTCAGCTGATTCAGAGCAGTTATCGCACGCTCGGCGTCCTGCCGTGGTACAAAAATATGATCGTGAAAATAACCAGCGACAACGTTTGCGCTGATTCCCTCATCACTTAGTTGCGTAGCAAACGCGGCTGTCAAACCCACAGCTTCTAGGCTTGAATGAACTCGCAAGGAAATTTTTCTAAACACCGCTTCATAGCCAAAAGCATGTTGGTCGGCCATAGGCTTAGGTACAACAAACGTTAACCCCTCCGACTCCCGTATCAATGCCGTTGGCTCTAATTCTGCATAGTCACCATACTGAGCGCTTTCGAAAGACAAGAAAACGTATTCGTCTTGTTCTAAGGTTGGCGACATTGAGGCCAACAGTTTTGCCAAATCGGCTTCGCCAGACATAGCTAATCAGGTTCGATTTCGGCACCAACTCGGCGCTTGAGCAAACCATAGAAAGCTTCT
>CAYQVT010000031.1:0-3147 GCA_964420885.1 uncultured Gammaproteobacteria bacterium | reverse complement strand
ACGTCGTGAACATCTTGTGCGATTGGCATTTCAATACCATGGAGGTCAGCGAGTTTTATGACGGTCGGAGCACTCTTAACACCTTCCGCCACCATTACCATCTGCTCGATGATATCGTCTATGTTGCGACCTTTGCCAAGTTCCAAACCCACATGATGATTACGGCTTTGTGAACTGATGCAGGTAGCAAGCATATCTCCCATTCCGGTGAGCCCGGAAAAAGTTTCGGCTCGACCTCCCAGCGCAACACCTAAGCGAGTTATTTCGGCTAAACCGCGTGTAATGAGTGCTGAACGAGTGTTGTCACCTGCCCCCAACCCAATACCCATACCTACCGCGATGGCGATAATATTTTTTAACACGCCACCAAGCTCACAACCAACCACATCATTATTGGTATAGACTCGAAACACACCACTGTTAAACACTTTTTGTAATTCCTTGACGATGATCTCATCATCCATCGCGATGACGCTAGCCGCCGCCTGACCCGCCATTATTTCTCTAGCCAGATTTGGGCCAGTTAACACGCCAACTGGGTGACCCGGTAATTCTGATTCAATAATTTGAGTCATGCGTAAATCTGAACCACGTTCCAAGCCTTTGGTTAAGCTCACAATTGGAACCCAGGGTCGTAAATGAGGTCGAACATCACGCAGTACATCACGAAAGGAGTTCGACGGGACCCCCATCACCAGTACATCTGCATTGGCAACAACGTCTTCGATTTGCTGGTGCGCACTTAAATTCTTAGGTAGCTTAGCACCTGGAAGATATTTTTCATTGGTGTGCTTCTTGTTTATTTCCTTAACCGTATCTGGGTCACGAGCCCACATTGAAATATCGGTGTTTTGTGCTACCAGAGATGCGACTGTGGTTCCCCAAGAACCTCCACCTATCAATCCTACTTGTAATTTTCTCATTTCAACTCTTCTTCTAATTTTATCAATTTAGCATTGTCGATGGGTGATCCACTCTCATTGAACCCTGCGAAACAAAGGCCAATGTTGGCCGCTTACGATTCCAAATCGTTGGGCATTGCCAAAGCGCGAATTTGTTCAACGCGGTGAGACAATATTCTCAATTCTTTGCTCATTTTCTTACGCCGTTCTACCAAGTCTTTACTACCATCAACAGCAACTAAACCGTAGCTATCGAGTAATTTATAGCCGTTCTTAAATAAAATCTGCCCCAATGAGGCTTTACTGCTAATACGGCGCTGGAGATAGGCTTGGCGTCCGTATTTAAATGCAGCATTTAACGTTGTTTTTTGATCTAAGGTTTCATCCGATCGAAGACTGGCGAACACGTCGGCCACAATACGATACGCTTCGATATAGGGTTTCAAACTACAATGAGCTACCAGCGGCTTCATATTTCTAAGTAGACTCAGCACGTAGTTACGCTCTTCCATTTTCGATTCCCAATCGGAGTCATAGTGGCTTAATTCGGACTTAATACCATTGTGAAATTCATCCGTGGCTTCGTAGAAAAACTCAAATTTGAACATATCTTTAAGACGGTCAGCTTCTCGCCAAAACGCCGCCAATGAATCTTCTTGATCGTTCGCCGCCTCGACCAAACTAAGTTCAGAAATGGCTTTTGCTACAAAATGATGAACAATGGTATTTCGATAATAACTGGCCATGGCATGTTGATCTGCGGCCACGGCGTAGACAGTTTCTGGGCCTTCGTCATAACGATTAATCAACTCAGAGTTAACCATATTGCTCATTAATTCTTGCATATGCTCGTTATTGTCGTCGTCAAAATCACTGGTGAAACGAATATCGCGGTCCTTTGACCATTCCCGCAGTGCTCGCATATTATCCTGAAGCTCTTCGATTGTTTGAGCCCGAGGCGCTGCGCCCAACAGTGATAACGACATTAACGATGTGAGAGTGATAGGAGTCACTCTATTGGCTTCTACGCCAATCTTAAACGCGGTTTTCTGGAGTGCCAAGGGGTCTTCATTAAAGCTCGATTTTTCAACCACCACCGGCTCACCAAAGTCGATATAGATCCGACCCAAGGGCTGACGCATTCGGCGTAAATAAGAGATGAACCAACTTAATGACTCCGGTCGTTTAATCGCGCCACTTTGTTCGGCGGCGTAGTCTTTAACATCGTTATTCATGTCATAATTTATTGCTACCGGGATCAAGTGTAAATCGTCCGCACTCGACTCCTGCATTGCATCCATCACATACTTCAACATGCCGTATCGGGGTGGCATCAATTTACCAACACGCGAGCGAGTTCCTTCAAACGACCAAGTAAGCGGAAAGCGTTTTTCCAGCAAATAGGCTAGATATTGCCGCAACACCAGCTTATAGAGAGGGTTATCTTGAAACGAGCGGCGAATAAAAATCGCCCCCGACCGCCTCGCTAAGAAACCTACTCCCGCAAAAGCCATATTAATACCGCCCATAGTGTGGGCGGGTGGAAAATCGTGTTCGAATAATATGGATTGCATAGTGATACCATCCATATGAGTTTTATGAGTCCATAACAACGCAGTTGGGTGCTCTCTCACGATCGAACGAAAACGCTCTAATTTTTCAACATCGATAACCACCTTATTCTCATAGCCTAAAGAAATCACCCAGCGATTAAAGGCTCCAGCCGCGTCTTGCCAAAAGTTATGAGGTAAGGCGACCAACTCTTTAAAATACGGCAGCGCTTTAGCCCGCAATTCTTGTTCGGTCTCACCAGTTTCGGCGGAAATTTCAAGTAAACCCGCTTTATAGCGATCGCTGCCGCGTACTTGTTTGGAAACCTGACGAGGCACCTTATAACGGCTGCCTCGTAAACGACGCTCAGCGACCTCTAACGCAAGACTTGCTTGTTCTGCTACGTAGTCGGCCAAATTACTGTCAACCGGTGCAATTTCTCGTCGTTTATCATAGCGCTCTGATAAGTCGGCGACGGTCGCGGGTTTGCCCATGATGCAGAGTGCCCGAGATGGGTCAGAATCTAAAATTCGCTGAGCCTCACTCTTACTTGGTCGACGAGGGTTGCCACGCAGTAAATCTCTAAGTCGGAGCTTGTTATTGACTTTATCGAGTGAGGTTTTCCAGACCACCCGCACCGGTACCACTAAGGTGGCGGGAGATACCTGTAGTGCCATCTGTAAACCTTGCGTTG
>CAYQVT010000030.1:0-24370 GCA_964420885.1 uncultured Gammaproteobacteria bacterium | reverse complement strand
CTAACTTGTCTTGTTCAACGCTACCACCAAATTCGCTTGATGGTATCTCTGGTTCATCTACCGAACATTCGTCGTCGGCACAGATTCGCGTAATAAAATCGGTGCCCCGAATTCCGATTGAGGCAATCGGTGTATCAACGTTGAATGAGTCGGGCTTGCGTTTTCCGATCAAGCCAGTGACCGTACGCAGACCGCCTCTGACCAAATTAATGCAAGCTTCTTCTTTCCCTTCTTCAAGGCTAAATTTACCAATTGCTAATGTGGTACCAGGTTTAAGTGTTAGCTTTGTGTTATCTAACATGCGTATCACCGCGAAACTTTTATTCGCAGTCTTAATAATATCGCCCTCCTCAATCTTAGTGCCTTTTGCTAGAAGACGGTCTTTATTATCAGCATTGGTGGCGGTAACAACGCCTTTTGCTAATATTACGGTACCTGTTGATGCGAGGCTGGCAAAAGGTGTAAGGGCGCCGACGGTAAGGATACTGAGCGCCAAATATAATGATTTCATGATTGTCTCTCAGCTAATAATTAGAATCGGTAGGTAATATTAAAATTCAATTTTCCGTCGCCATCTTCAGCGACACCTTCGGCGGCTTGCGGGCCATCGATGCCATCAATCAGATAACCATAGCTGGCTGATGCTGATATGCGGCTTGTGGGGTTCCAGTTAAGTAACAGACCTAGCGACGAGACGCTCTCAGAGCGTAACTCACCTGCAATTGGGTTGTTATTTGAAACATAGCCTAAATCAAAGAATAAGATCGGTCGTAGTGTCTCTAAGATGGGTGGCGCCCAGGCTTGGATACTAAATTGGTAGCCTTCATCACCGCGCAGTTCTCGTTGTTCTAAACCCCGTACACTGCCTACACCGCCAACAGAAAACTGCTCACCAGTAATTAATCGATCACTGCTGGTAGCCACCCGTAATGCAGCGGAATATAGCCACTCCTGTACTTTAAATTGATAGCTGGCGGCGAATTCTAGCTTTGTCCAGTCGTCGCTCGCACCTGCTCTGGCGAGGTTATAAAAACGTTCACTATTAAAAGAGCCCCCGCTTAGATTGCTGGTAGCCGCTATTGACCCAGAAAGGCTGTGGCCCGTTTCGTTTTTCCAGTTCGCTTGATAGCTGAGGGTGAAAGGCCGGCTACGCACGTCTTCAAGCAATTGCTCGCCTAAGAATGTTATATCATTGTCGAACAACTTGTCTTGTAGTTGAACCGAAAGGCCGTGGTGGTATTGGTTAAGGCTTGGGAACACATGTGAATAACCCACGCCGTAGACTTCGCCTTTTCCAGCGACATCGAATACGTCAGCGACGAGACCACTATCGACATTCGAATTTACCGCGACAAAGTTGAGGCTACCACCAAGTGAATACAAGGGAATTTTATAGCTTAGCGCGATCTGTTGAGTATCATTAAAGCCTTCAGGTGACGTAACAAAACTCAAGGAAGCATTGTGATCGAGGCCAAAAAGGTTGCGATGAGAAATACTCGCACCGATTCTATAATCGCCAGAAGATTCCGTACCTGTGTTATTTAACCAAGTGCTTAGCGCTAGTGGTTTTATGTCTTTTACTGAGATGTTTGCGTCAATTTCGTCGTCGCCTTCCCCCGGAGATAGAGAAATTCTAACTTGTTTACCAGCATTTTGATTGGCGACTCGTAAAGCTCTGGCAATGCCTTTAGTGTTAGGTGATTTACCGCTGCGCAGCACTGGCAAACTAGATTGAATATTTCTCATTGAATAGTGCTGATTACCCTTGACCACAACCTTACCAATTTTGTACTTGGTAATCTGTAAGGTAATTACACCGTCAGTTAGTTCTTGCGGTGGGAACGATGCACGGTAAAAACTTAATCCTTTAGCGATCATGGCGTTTTCAAGCGCGTTCGAAGCATTTTCAATGTCGTCGATACCTCGATCAGGCCCGACGAAATCAGCCAAAATAGCGTTGGTAGTACTGTCTTTCAGAGGGTTTTCACCAATCACTTTGAACGCACTGACATTAAACCCAATCCGTTCTGTCAAACCCTGCGTTACCCTCCGAACATCACCAGCAGCACTGACAGTTAAAGGAGTTAGAGTTGAGGCCGCAAGGGCGACCGATAACATAAACGTATTAATGAACGGCATGGTGGCTTTGTTGCGACCAAGATTCCGCACGCGAATTGAATCACGTGAGATTGTGTTTTTCATTGTTCCCCACCGGAGTATTTCGTACACCTAAGTTTACGTGTACGGCTTTAATTAAATTAATAACCTATAAAACGGTCAAATCCCCTACAATATTTGAGTGCGCGATCGTTTTTCTTATAATTCGTGCAGCCTTACTTTATCGCTATATTGATAGAAAAACACTCAATTTTGTTGGTTATCGGCAATATCTCTTAACTTTGGACAAGTAAGTTGAGATCTCATCATAACTCACCGCCGCCTGAGTAATTTGTTTAAATAGGATATGTAAAAGCCATTCACACCACAATCAGAACTATTCCTTAGCGCATTGGATATAGACCATCCATTACTTCGTAGTTTGGATGATACTGAGGCGCGATTAAATTGGGTGGTTTGACGAAAACCCCAAAAATGACTAAACAATACTGCCTTTAAATGGGCCAAATACGTTCAAAGAAACACTACAACAGAAAACTACTCAAAAGGCGCAAGTTATGCTGAGGTCTCCATCAGTTACTTTCTACTCGCTACTTTTGCTTGAAGTAAAACCATCGCCTACCGATACGCTTCGCGACAGGATTGTTGTCTGAACTTCACGTATTATGCGAACGTATTAATCAACATGATCACGGAAAATGTGGCGGTTAAAAATAAATCCATTTCACTATCGGAATATGTTAGAAAGCGAAACGGCGTTCCTCTCGGAGCTTCTGGGTCGATGAGCAATATGCTAACGCGTTCTTTGGGTGCTCATTCTTTTTATCTTTTTTGGAAGTATTGGAACCCTATTTGGGGATATTTTCTGTCGCGATACGTAATGAAACCAGCGAATAAATTCATGCCAATTTGGCTTGCCGCTATTGTCACGTTTGCGGTCAGTGGTGCACTGCATGATATCGCTGTCACCATAATAAAGTTGAGGCCAACGCTCTTTTTTACACCGTGGTTTGCGCTCATGGGCTTAGTAGTAGTAACAACTAAGAGTTGGGGTATTTCCTACCAGCAGTATCAATGGCTAACTCGTGCGATGATTAATGCAACGATGGTTGTAATTTACCTAGCGGGTACAATGGCACTGACAACGCTATAGTTTTGACTAGCTCGGCTTCAGTATTGTGCTACTCGCACTAGCAGTGCTAGGCTTACTGAACAGCAATTTGCATAAAAACTAAATGGTGTTCTAGCGATGAAGTCATTGATCATATTATTGGGCTGCGGGGCTGCCTTTCTGGCATTTGCTCAACAGATATATGCCCTAGAGTTGGTGGGCCAAAGCCACCCTGACACAAGGCTCAGCACTGAACCATTCTCACTGGATACTTCAAACTTTGAACTCAGTCTGAACGACCCTGAGTACCATATTGGCATTGTCGAACCCGACCCCACAATCGACTATAAAATGCTAAACGCTGAGATCGACCCAGACATCAACTACACTCTGGGTATAATTGACCCTACGCGCGTCAGCGAATTAGACGCGCTTGATGTTTACATTGATGATGATCTTTTTGTCGAGGGCGAGCACAACGATGGTGTCAGGGAAGATTAGTTACTTCTGAATTTGAGCAATTACACATCGAAATTTTAAACATCCCTAGGCGGGCACTTCGCGCCTATGCGGGGCCGATACTGATATTTTCTAAAGAAACAGACACAAAACTCGCTCCTAGGATATATTCGCATAAGATGGCGTTATGAATTACTCAGAACCCGACTATTCAAAGTGTAGCTATCAAGACCTGCAAGGAGTCTATAAACATATCGATAGAGACAAATACCCTGAGCGGTTCAAACGGGTTAAGGCATTACTTTCCGCCAAGGAGACCGCCATCCGAAATGACAGTAAAAATCAGAATGTGGGTAATACGCAGGATTATTGGGCGGATGTATCACTCGGGATGGTTGTTGGTGAGATGTTGATTTGGGTTTTTATAGGCGTCGCGGCTTTCCTGGGCTATTCGGTTTTCTAACTATGTGTGCCGATGAAATCAAACGGATGGGGTCGTGTTTATGTGGCGCGGTGACGGTGAGTGCGGATTTTGAAAAAACCGATCTAGGCGCTTGCCATTGTGCCAAATGCCAGAAGTGGTCTGGAGGCCCATTTATGGAGCTGGAATGCGGTTCTACAGTGGAGTTTCTCGGTGACGAGAACATTCAGACTTTCAATTCATCAAAGTGGGCTACACGAGGATTTTGCAAAGTCTGTGGCAGCCACCTTTTCATAAAAGACACTAATAGTGGCGATTACGGAATTGCCGTGGGGCTATTTGAAAACCAAGACAGCATTTGTTTTAATCGCCAAGTTTTTTATGATCATAAGCCTGACTTTTACCAATTTTCAAATTCTACTCACAATATAAATAGCGACTTCATCTACCAACATTACCCGTTCACTAAAGAAGAAAACTCGTAATTCATTTAAAACTCCTAGCCAGAAATCGTCGTCTATTAGAATTATCTCTGGAAAAAACTCTACGAACCTTATTCACCCTCGTCTTATCGGGTTGGTCTATAATCGCCGCCGAACTAATGCAGGCGATAGACACACCCTGATGAATAACACATTAAAGAAATTCGACGACGTTTACTTTACTCTGGGCCGAGTACTACTTGGCGCATACTTTCTGATACCAGGAATTATGAAAATCATTCAGTATGATGGCACCTTAAGCACAATGTTGACAAAAGGTGTGCCCCTGGCCGCGTGGTTATTACCGCTTACCGTGGTTCTACAAGTAGGTCTAGGATTACTGGTGATTTTTGGAAAAGAGATACGCCTTAGTGCTTTGTTGTTGTTTGGAATGACGATTCTCATTAATCTGTATATTCACAATTTTTGGGCACTTGAGGGTGAGCCGAACTATGGTCGCGAATTACAGAATTTTGTTAAGAATTTAGGTATCGCCGCGGGTTTGTTAGTACTCGCTGGGCGTAGTGAAAAGTAGCTCGATTTAACGATATATCGAGCTACTCAGGGGCAACACGGATGTGCCTACCCACAGCTTCATTCGCACTCCGCGAACGGCTAAAACGGTTGTGGAAAACGCTTGATGACCGCACCAATTTGTTGAAGCACTTCTTCTGACAAAGCGATTTCATAGGCACCAATGTCTTCTTTCAACTGCTCCATAGACGTGGCACCAATGATGGTCGACGTGACACCCGTCAGTTGATAAACCCACGCGAGCGATAATTGCACCAAGGTAAGCTGATTTGCATCGGCCACTTCTTTATATGCGGCGATCGCTTCATGCGACTGCGCTGTATCTCTAAAAATTCCGTTTCGTTGTACCATGGTCCATCGACAACCTTCAGGCTTGGCGCCATTAGCGTATTTTCCAGAAAGTGCGCCGCCGGCGATTGGCGACCAAGGTAAATAGGCTACGTCGTTGAACACACAGTTCTCAATTAAATAGGGCCAGTCTTTTAGATGCAGCAAACTGAACTCATTTTGAATCGAAACCATTTTTGGTAAGTCGTGTTTGTCGGCCAAACGAAGGTATTCACTGACGCCCCAAGGAGTGTCATCAGACAAACCGATGTTTCGGATTTTGCCCTCTTTCATGGCCACGGCTAAGGCCTGCAAGATCTCGAGCATGCCTTCGCTCTCAGCACTTATATCGGTTCTGTTCGGATCGACACGCCCTGGCCAATGCTTAGAGAAATGCGGCGTGACACGGTTCGGCCAATGCAATTGATATAAGTCAATGTAGTCAGTTTTTAAACGCGCCAAGGAGTCTTCTATCGCTTCTTTGACTGAAGCACCCGTGATCGGCGCCCCGCCCCTAACCCAAGGCACACCGTGGCCTGCAATTTTGCTGGCTAACACGATGCCTTGACGTTTACTGGGGTTGGCGGCAATCCAGTTTCCAATAATCTCTTCGGTAGCGCCGTAGGTTTCCTTGCTTGGCGGCACGGAATACATCTCGGCCGTATCGATAAAATTTATACCTTGATCCAAAGCATAATCGATTTGTTGATGGCCTTCGGCTTGGGTATTTTGCTGGCCCCAAGTCATACTGCCCAAACATACTTCGCTTACTTGAAGGTCACTGCTGCCTAGTTTTACTTTTTTCATTATATTAATAAGACTGTGTTTAAATTAGAGCTGATTGTCGTCGGGCTTGTATCGCCAGCAGATCAGCTGCTTCAGTAGTGGGAAGTATACTGCGAGTTGTATCGGTCGTGCGTCAACTTGGCTGAATAAAAAACCATATTTTTCCAATTGCTGTTTGTGACGAGTGTTGACCTGTTCCGCGGCGAAGTCGGCGACGTCGTCATTATCATGGGCAGTGCTTTTGTAGTCTACTATCCAACGCGTGCCGTCATCATCTACGAAAGTTCTATCAAGACGGTACTGCTTGACTGAACCGTCTTCAATAGCTGAAAGCGTGAACTCATTATGAGAATCCGGGTAGTCGGCAAATAGGAAATGAGCTTGTTGATGGCTTTGAAGATTAGTCACCGCCGTCACCAATCGTTGAACAGCGTACTCGAGCGCGTTCAGCGACACGCGCATGTTAAGCAATTCTGTGCGCCATTGTTTGGTTAACTTAGCATCGATTTGAGTAGTTAGCACTTGGGAGCCGTTGTATTGCAGCCAGTCGTGTAACACAATTCCCACACCCGTCGCCAACCCAGTTGCCCACTCGTATTCCATTTGCGCAGTCTCTTCGGGAACTTTTGGAGCGTTATTGAGTTGTTGGCTTACTCGCCACTGTATTGAATCTCGATATATCTTGGAAAAATCAGAGGGTAAACGTTGCAGCGTTTGCGATATAACCTGATCTTGTTCTAACGGTTCTGGCTCTGCTTGCGGAAAATCAAAATGGTTTTCTAATGCGCCCCAAACCGTGGCAAGCAAGGTATTTTTTGCAGGTGCCTTTATCAGCGATGTTTTTGAATCAAGGCTTGCTCGAGCAATTAACACCAACTTTTTTTCCGCTCGTGTGGTGGCTACATACATTAAACGAATCGCTTCATTCGCGGCGCGTTTGGCATCCAGGTGACGCAAGTATTGATAATGCAAACTGTCGTTGCTTTGATTGGTAAACGGCGCCAGCAAAAGATTTGATTGCCCACTTGCGCTCTGAACTTCGGACCACATAAGCACTTCTTTATCGGAATTACGCGACGTTGTACTCAAACCGGGTAGTATCACTGTATGGTATTGCAAACCCTTAGCTTTGTGGATTGTAGACACGGTAACTCGAGGTTGTGCGTTTGCGCCTATGTGACTCTCATTGTGTATACTCGGTTGAGCGTAGAGGCCTGAGAGCGCGTTGTCTAGTTCGGAGATCGAAGCTAGATCTGCCCCGTTTTCAAGCTCAGAAATTAAACCAACGACGGTTTCGATATCTTGTGTTGTGGCGCCAAACAATGTGTGCTCACCACCCAAGCCCCGCCACGTCCAACGCGTTAGACTGGCAAGCGGTACTTGTTGCCGCTGCTCTAACGTTTGTTGCATCTGCTTAATGAAGCGACGTAAATTCGCCTGCGCGACCTCACTAAGAACACCGAGCTGCGCACTTTGCAATTGAGACCAAACGGTAAGGTCTTGCCTTCCCGCTAGATGTTTAATATCAATTAGACTCAGGCCACACCAGGGGCCGCGTAATAACGATAACCAAGCAACTCGGTCATCTTGTCGGCAAATCGCCTTACAGAGAGTCACGATGTCGATCACCGCTGGCAATTCGGCCAAGGGCTGAATGTCGATGCCGGTGTAGGCAATGCCCGCCGCTTGCAATTTAGGCAGCAGATAATCGAGCTGGGGCCGTGTTCTTACTAAGATTGCTATTTTGTCTTCGTCGTCTTCGAGTTCGTTCAGTGCCCTCTCTAAAGACGCTAGCAACAGATCCGCTTCTTGTTCTCGGTCATAACTCAAAAGATATTCACAGGCTTCGTGGTGATTGTCATTCGAAGACGTCGCCGGGGCATAGGTGATAGCGCCAGATAGGACGTCATTTTTCTTAGGGAAACTGCCCTCAAAAGTGGCATTGAACCAACTTACTAGGCTATAGCTGGATCTAAAGTTTTCACTAAGACGCAGTGGCTCTATCTCAACATTAGGAAAAATTTGCGTTTTCGAATTATCAGCAACTTGTAAAAATAAACTGACGTCGGCTTCGCGAAAGCGGTAGATCGATTGCATCGGATCACCAACTAAAAACAAAGTCTTGGACTCTTGTGTCTCATCCCAGCCTGTCGTTAGTTTTCTGAGTAATTCTATTTGCCCATGCGAGGTATCCTGAAATTCATCGACTAAAATGTGCTGTAGATGAGCATCCATTCGCAAGCCTAAATCAGTTGGATTTTCTAATTCTTGTAGGGCGAGGTTGGCGCGTTGTGTCACCTCACTGTGGTCGCATTCACCCGTCGCCCTAAACCTAAGTTGCAATAGTGCGGCCAATGCTTTCAATACTTTTTCTAAAGCAATTAGCTGCCCCCAATCAGCGTCACTAAAATGCACCTCGGGGAGTGTCTTAGTGTTAATAAGCAATTCTAATAATTGCCAATCGTCGGCCACTTCTCTTAGAAATTGATGAAATCGACGGGTGTTTTCGTTCTTAGCTTCAAAGCCCAGGCGTTTATCAACCTTCTTTCTGAACGCGGCTCCGGTTAGTAGCAAATGCGATAGAGAGCGCCAATGCGCGAGGCTTAAGGCATCACCCTCTCGATAGTCTTCAAATACCTTTAAAGGAGAAACGCTGCCCTCTTTAGACGCAAAGTTGCCAGCCGCATAGTGAGCTAAATGGCAAAGTTCATCGAGAGCGGCTGTGGGCAAGGCAGTCGACAATTCAAAAAGTTGCGCATCGACCACGTTCTGCCATGCTTTTTCTAACTGTACTCTCATCTGTGTTAGATCACCCTGCAGCAAATGGCGTAGCCATTGATCACGCTTGGCCAACATCGACGAAAATAACTGGCGCGCCTTATTGTAGTTAAAGTCTAGCTCCAACATTACGGTGCGCAGGTAGGGCACAAGCGAAGAATCAGGCTCTAATAATTCATTAAAAAGCTGCTCAATGGCAGTTAAATAATGGGCATGTGCTTGATCAGTGGTGCGTGGCCGGTCACCTAACCGGCTAAGCCATGGCATGCTGCCGGTTAAGGTTGCACAAAATGAGTCTATGGTCAGTATTTGCAATTGGTGTGGCGAATCTAATAAACGCCAATTAAATTTTCCGTCTTGCGCCAATACCTGCGAGGCTAGTTTTATTCCTTCTTGTTCAAAAGAATCATCACTGCGTTTCTTGATCTCGGCAAAGCGAATTAGTTCGAGCACGCGTTCTCGCATTTCCGCCGTTGCCTTTCGCGTAAAGGTAATGGCGAGTACTTGTTGTGGTGAATCAACCTGGGCCAACAAGGTGAGCATGCGATACACCAATAGCGCCGTTTTACCCGACCCTGCAGGGGCTTGTACGATGAATGACCGCTGCGGATCGAGCGCTGTGCGTCGAGTCTCTAAATCATGGATCATGAGCGCGCCTCATCAGCTTCCGGATTCGATGCAACATCACTACTATTTCGCAATTGTGATATTCGACAAAGCGAGCCGAGCTCGCAATACGCGCAGCTTGACTCATCAATAGGGTTTGCTTGGGCGGCACCGGCTAGAAATTCTTTCGCAAGTTGCTCAAATATTTGCGGCCACGCTTGCCGGTTTTCTAACCAATCTTTTTGATACTTGGTTGCGTGATGCGTTACTTTACGAAACACATCCGTCTCTGATAGCTCGATAAACTTGAGATCGGCGGCTTTTAGCTGTGCAAAAGCGATGCCGGACACGGCTTGATTCTTGATCGAGTCTAAGGCCAAGGCGTACAACGGCATTTGCGGGCTCTTTATTCGCTCACCGGTCCAGTCGTTCCGATTCACGGTGCCAGTTTTATAGTCGATAATCACGCTTCGCCCGTCTTCGGTGAGATCCAAGCGATCGATAATATAACGATAGCGAATGCCGCCGAGTTCACCTTCACGTTGTTCTTCGCGTTCAACCACCGAGAAGTTGGTAGGGCGTTTATCCTCCTCGGCCAACCAATTCAATAGCAGATTTAATAGACGACTCCGTTCGTGCTCTAAGAGCCTGTATTTCTCTTGGTTGAGTTTGAATGCATTATTTTCGAAACACTCGTCAATGATGCTATTAATTAAGGCGATCCGCTCTACTTCGCTCATGCCACTGAGTACGGTCTTAAATTGCAAGCGCTCCCATAGTAAATCTAACAATTGGTGTACTACATTACCCCGATCGAGCCCATCTAAGCCAAATTCTGCCTCTGTATCTCCGAGAAACCTCAGTTGGTGAGTGGCGAACGCTTTGAAGGCGCAGTTAGATTGGTCCTCAAAAATCTTTGAACCGCCTTTTGCCCGCCCTGGCTCTGACCATTTCGGGCCTTGTGTGTCTTGATAGCGATCTAAAACAAGGTCAGCTAAGGGGCCTGTTAGGTCATCGCACGGTGAATCATGCCAAATCACGTTTCTAAACAAGGCACTGGGTTGCAACAGAATCTCGCGATTTTGGTCATCGCTAACGGCGTACGAAAGTACTCTATTTTTGGCGCTCTTGAGCAAGTTATTCATGACACTTTGCGCATGCATAAAACCGCTGTCCGCACTTGCTTGTGGGTGGCCAGCGTCGGCTAAAAAGCGTTTTGAAATGAACGCATCATTGGGTGGCGGAACTGGGTATTCTTGGTGCATACCGGTGACAATGCAGGTATCTACTTTACGACCAATGGCTTCGAATACGCCTGAAATACGGATCGGTGAGTCGGCCGTTTTAGGTATGAAAATAGTATTGCGCGCCATTTGTTGCAACAACTCAAACGCGCGATTCATACCCACGCTTTTTTGTACCGCCTCTAGGCCTGCGAATTCTTCGAGCAATGCGGTCCAACGTGTTTCTAGCTGATATTGCACACTATTCAACTGCGCACTCTGGGCCGCAGTTCGCCAATGCCATGCGGCGAGCCAATCACTGAACACCTCTGCCCAATCGCTAAATCTAAGCGCAGAGAAATTTGTCGTTTGCTTTTTTATGAGCAATCTTTGCGCGAGACGTTGTCGTTGTATCGCCAAGTTTTCCAATAGCGATAACAAATTGGTGTCGATTACTTGATCGCGCTGCGCAAAGTAGTCAAGCGATTGTTGATACAGCATCGGTACCTGATCAAATGAAAAAGAGTGAATCCGCTGACGGTTCAGCCATTGGAGAAATAATCGCCCTTGCTCACGATGTTGGCTGCATAGGCCTAAGAATCGGTTACGAAGTAAAAAACCAAACTCGATCGTACTGGTTCGATTCTTTAACAACGAAAGTACACTTATCGCCGCATTAATCGACGGCAAGTCAAACAAAGGCTGACCTAAGCTGACGCTATAAATAGTGGCTTGCTGTTGCACCGATAACGGAGAATCGGCGGGATAAAAGACCTCGCGCGCGAGCTCTTTAAGCTCTGTCTGCCGCCGCGCCAAATCGGGTATCACAATACTTATCAAATGCTCTGGATCTCGCTCGACGCATTTTCTCGCATGGCTCAACGCGGCAAGCAATTCTTCTTTGGAATTGTTATACGACGTGTATGAGACCGATTCTTTTGACTGACTCGTTGTTAATCGATTACAAGCAATCCCCGACTGCTCAGCCTTAACAAAGTAACTCTGTTGTGCAGCCGTTAGCAAATCATAGGACACTAAATTAAGCTCATCAAATGGATGATTTATCTCAGGCATTTCCAGCAAAGTCGTGATTAGCAAAGACTCATCGAGTAAACCTCGACTATTCAGTAGTTCCTGGTAACGTTGCGACCATGAAACAAACTGGTCTGTATCGGCGACATGGTCCTGCGATAACTGTGCGAGCGTGATTCCCCAGTCGTGCATTTGCTTCCAGCTGCGTTGTACTGCGCGAGTGGTTTGTTGAACATTGAGTAAGCTTAGCTCATGCTCTTTGCGGCGCGACGCGTCGATCACTTGTGTCCATAGAAGAGATGATTGTTGGGCACTTATTAAACTGTGCACTCCTATTTTCTCAGTAAGCCGATTTCGATTGTGTTGCCAAAGCTGGCGCAGATAATCCGGCCATATTAAGATCGTCGGTGCGATCCACACAGATCGGCCGGTGCTTAAAAAATATCGAGCTACTCGTTCATTCAATTCATTGGCCAAGCTTCGCGTTGGCACTATTACTGCTTGATTATGATCGAGTTTACTTAGCCATTCGTCTTCCATGATCGAAGTTTATCATTGCCGTAACTCATTACGGCAACTGTTGCACCGAATTTTATTGGGCAGATTTAGCTAGCCGATATGTCCCAATAAAGAAACGACTAAATCTTACGCAAACGCCTAAGAAATACGAGCTTGCGTCACTGCTAATGCATTCGTCAATCAGCAACCGCCGAATGCATTAAATCGTTATTTAATCATGAGAAGCTAAGCGGCGACTGATCCACAACGTCTACCAAAAGCGGGCTGTTTTCTGCGCGTTCAAAGGCCTCATCAATTGCTTTGGAACGGCGTGTTACTGCCGCGCGCTCCGCCGGATGGGTAAAGATATAGAGCTCTTTTGCATTCAGCGCTTCAACCACTCGTTTGCCGACCAATTCAGCTGGAATTCCGTTCTCTACTAAGTCTTGAGCCGCGTTATGCTTTGGCGTTTCGCTGTTGCTTGGTACCCGATTGATATCTCGATGCTCCTCTTGACGATTACGGTGCGACAAGTGAATTCGGGTTTTAACGAAAGCGGGGCACAAGGCTGAAACGTGAATATTATGTTTCGCTAATTCAAAGTGCCATGATTCGGACATACCAACGACCGCGACCTTGGTTGCGGTATACGCGCCAGCATATGGCACGCCTTGCATGCCGGCCATTGAGGCCACGTTTATCATCCAGCCTCCTTCTCCGTGTGCCTTGATCAATGGCACAATGGTTTCGGCACCATAGATCACCCCTTTAAGGTTAACATCAAGCACCCAATTCCAATCAGCATGATTTGTTGCTTCTATTGGCCCAGGGGCCGATGCAACACCAGCGTTATTAACTAACATATGAACCTTGCCAAATCGAGCTATTGCTTTGTCCGCCATGGATTGCCATTGAGCAGGGTCGGTAACATCCATTTTGACGGCAAGTACATCGACACCACTTTCGCGTAACTGTGACTCGGCACTCGATAGTTGAGTCTCATCAATGTCTCCCAACACCACATTCATGCCTTGCTCTCCCATCGCTTGGGCAATGCTAAAACCGATACCTTCAGCCCCGCCGCTAATTACCACGGTTTTATTCTCATATTCACTCATTTTCTTCACTCGATAGTTGATTGTTAGGCGTTTTAATCGATTTTAGATTTGTTGGTTTGAAAATCACGCGAAATCATCCAATTTGGGATAAATAAAAAGCCGTTGAAAAGACCATAGCGATGTTGCGCGACCTCACTGCAAGAAAACCGGGGCATAAATAAGCGAGGGTATTAATGTCACTTTAGGGTATTGCAACCATAAAAAAAGCAATCCGAAGATTGCTTTTTCACTTGTCGCTTTAGCTATTTATTAGCTAGTTTAATCCAGCCATATAAGCTGACAACTGTTTAATCTGTAACTCTGACAATCCAAATGCGATGCTGTGCATTATTTCGTTATAGCCTTTGCGGTCACCCTTCTTAAATGCAAGTAATGACTGTTCTAAGTAATCTTTATGCTGAGCCGAAACACGAGGGTAGAGTTTTGGTATGCCGTGGCCACTTGGCCCGTGACAGCTCATGCATGCTGAAATTCCACGTTCTGCAAAGCCACCACGATAAATTCTCGCGCCCGCCTCAGCAAGCTCTTTATCAGCTTCGGTTAATTTCACTTCTACATTAGGAACCATAGACGCATAGAACGCATCCAAATCAGACATGTCCTCTTTAGACAAATTGGCAACTTGCCCTGCCATGATCGCGTTGTTGCGCTCGCCAGATTTAAACGCAGCTAGTTGCGTTGCGATATACCCTGGAACTTGACCTGCAATATTCGGGTTAGCTGGAATTAAACTTATACCTTGCACGCCATGGCATGCAGCGCACACCGCCGACTTAGCTTTACCAGCAGCGGCATCGCCTGCGGCCAAGGCAATATTAGACATTGCGACGGCTGAAAAAACGACGGTGGCAGATAATAATAATTTTTTTAACATATTCGGAGCCTCCAACGATGAGCTCAAGAGATGCATTTCTTAGTGGTCGGTTTTATATCATGCTAACCCCTCTCTCTCAAGTGCGGGCGAGCGTTTTCACGCAATTTAGTGATGTTCAGAATATCTGATAAAGCAGTACCGAATAGCAATAGTATATGGCTTTTTTGCTACAATAGGAAAATGTCAGATGCATCCAATAAGTCGAACCGCGGCGCCGGGCCCTCAAAGTCCCAGTTACCTCAAATTTTACGTAATCCTGAGTTTCTACTTGGTGCCGCCGAGCCACACCAATTCCCGGATGATGATTTGATTGAAGTGGCTTTCGCGGGACGCTCGAATGTCGGTAAATCGAGTGCTATAAATGCTATTTGTAATCGACGCAAGCTCGCTCGCACGAGTAAACAACCCGGTAGAACCCAGCAAATCAATTTTTTCTCTATGGGCGATTCAGCGCGTTTGGCCGATTTACCTGGCTACGGCTTCGCTCAGGTTCCGCTTGCCGTGAAAAAAAAGTGGCAAGACACGATTCATACGTATTTAGCCGAACGTAAAAATCTACGTGTGCTAGTATTGCTAATGGACATTCGTCATCCATTGACCGATTTAGACTGGCAAATGATTCATTGGGCGAGCGACTCAGAATTGCCCACACAAATTTTATTAACTAAAGCGGATAAGTTTAAGCGAGGAAAAACCGCCTCTACCGTTCTTAATGTAGAGAGACAAGTAGATGAAGTTCCTGGGCAATTTTCGGTGGAGCCTTTTTCTTCTCAGAGTTACATCGGAGTAGAAGAAATGCGCGCTCAATTGTCCGAATGGGTTACCGGATACTGACCTGTTTTTTCGTTTTTTTTTATGAAAAACCACCTTGTATTGGAAACGCATTTAAACTATCTTTCGACTCGTTGAAAGACATTGTGTCGAGTACATAGAAATTGGGTTTATGTTCTCACACCGACAGTATTGTCTAAAGCAGGCAGTCCCCCCAAACGACATCCCCTTGGAATACCTCACACACGGTATTTCGCCTGCTTTAGACATCTTTTAGTCCATTCATTTCCTCTCACATCACTAACAATAATGGCGTTTTAGACCAAGTCATATGGTTAACAAATGTTTGTCTAATCGTGTTTATCTCACAGATAGCATATACTTAGCTAATGCTAAGGCTCTTCGATTAAATATCACCAATAATGTCTATCGTTAAGCGCTCACAATCCTATTATTGGGCCGAAAAATTTTGTCTCCTTGTATTGGTTTTAGGCGTTTTTACCGCCTGTACTGGCGATAATGAGAATGATAAACGAAAGAGCTTAACAGTCGCTAAGCCAGAGACAAAAAACGAACAGAAGGCAGATACAAAAAATGGCGTGGCGGACGCTTTGCTCGAGGGAGGATTTTATCAAGAGCAAAAACCCGATTCAGAAGAACTCTCAGAAGATTCGATAGAAGAACCTCAAGCAGACGAACTTATCGCATCGGAAATACCGCAAACAGGTCAGGGTGCCGATAGACCGCTTAAAGACCCTAAGGCACTGTTAGAAGACTTGGGTTTTTCAGGAGCCGAACAAGATCAACCAAGCCTAGCCGATGACAATGACGTCGAGCCGTTTTGCCTCAATGCCGAGGCGGTCATCGATAAAGAATCGCTTGAAAAGGCGTGTCGACAAATCTCGAATCGATTAGCCAGCGTAAAATACCGCAGCTGTGTGGCCGCAAAACTAAGAGCGACTGGCTGCTCGTCAGTGGATGGATTCCCGATTCTAATCCGAGAGTTTGCGCCAATTAAGCAGCGTGAGCCGCAAGGCAGAATTCTAATCATCGGCGGCACACACGGCGATGAATTGACATCGGTCAGTGTTACCTTGCGCTGGATCGAGAAGTTGAATCGCTACCATAGCGGCCTTTTTCATTGGCATATGGTGCCGATGATGAATCCTGACGGCGTTCTTAAACGAGCGGCGACACGTACCAATAGTAATGGGGTAGACTTGAATCGCAATTTGCCGTCCGATGATTGGGAGAGAAATGCGATTAAGTATTGGACCGAAAAGGGCGGCAAAAACCCGCGTCGATATCCAGGAAAAAACGCCTCGAGCGAGCCAGAAACACGTTGGCTTATTGACGAAATAAACAGTTTCAAACCGGACGCAATAATCAGCGTGCATGCGCCCTATGGAGTGGTCGACTTTGACTCCTTATTATTAAACACCGCGCCAAAGAGCCTAGGCAAACTGCGATTAAACTTACTCGGTACTTACCCGGGTTCCTTAGGAAATTACGCAGGAATTAACCGAAACATACCCGTAATTACCTTAGAACTCCCTCACTCTTGGGTAATGCCGAGCGAGGCCGAAAGTACAAAAATTTGGGAAGATATTGTGAGCTGGCTTAAGAAGAATATAAATAATGACGTGGTGAAAAATTAACCTTCATAGATAATACGCCATCGACCCCTGCCATCGCGCTTCCAATACTGTTCCTTTTCTGATTCGCCGGCAAAATTATTACTCAAATAACGCTGTTTATACTTCACCACAAACATATCCTCTACACCCGGGTACACAAACAAGCTTTGTATATCGAGATCAACTTGCACAAAGGTTTTGTTGTTATTAACCGACCGTTTGCGAGCCACCCATGCACCAAAACCATTGTTACCAAAATTGAAGTCTCGCTCTTGGTAATGCGATAAATACGCATCAGTATCGAGGCTTTCCCAATCGTTTTTCCATTGTTCGATCACGCCTACTAAGGATTTTTTGCGTCGTTCTAATTGCTCTAAGGTAAGCCATTCGATCTCGTCACTCAAGATCACGGGGGTACGCTTGTCGGCACTGATATATTTACCAACGTCGAGCAAATCATCATTACTAAGGACAAAACAACCTTCGCTCGACCACGGCGAACGAGCGTAAGTGTCTGACGGCGTGCCGTGCAGCCAAATACCATAGCCCGTTCGCTTTAAATAACGGTCATAACGATTAGGATAATCGACTGGAAACGCACCTTTGCCATAGAGATCTGGTAGAGCGCGACCTTCGATATAACGATTTATCACGTAAACACCAATGGGCGTCTTGTTGTCACCTTCAATCTGTTTGCCATAACCGGCTGAACCAACTGACATATAATAATCACGTACTAGCTTCGGGTGCCCGCGATC
The DNA here is from genome assembly GCA_964420885.1 of uncultured Gammaproteobacteria bacterium. Lineage (GTDB taxonomy): Bacteria > Pseudomonadota > Gammaproteobacteria > Arenicellales > Arenicellaceae > Arenicella. The sequence continues at coordinate 6,837 of CAYQVT010000030.1, read as the reverse complement.
ATTTTTATAAAGATACAATCGCCCCTCCGGCATATCAGCAAGCAATACATATGGGTGATCACCCATCTCCAGAAGGTTCGCAGGGACATGGTCATGGGACTTGCTTTCATGCTCATATTGATGCTTCCAACGGTTTCGCATTTGATGAATCAAACCGGCCGCGCTGGCATCCGGCAAAGCCGCGTTGGCGGCAACACCTGTGAGCTCGCCAGTGAGCGCACTTAGGGCATCCGCTCTAAGCAAATGCCCGACCTGACTTTTAGGGAACTTAGCAATATGTTCATCAGCTTGTTGTACCGCGCGTTCAAGCTTACCCGCTTTAATCGAATCTATAATCGCCAATACCGCGACCTCATAGTCACCATTGGCTTGATGTGCATGAAGTTCAGCCCTGATAGCATCGTTACTTGCAGATTGAGCAACTGCGTTCAGCTGAACTAGGCTGAAACCACACATGAGAAAAAATAGGTTCAATCTTAACGACATTCGCACCGCCTCTGATAGCTAGTTCGAAACCAGCCGCTCTTGAATTATCTTAGAATTTCGCAAATCACTCTTATTTTTCTCAAACGTTAGTCTTTTAGTAACTGTGTCATCAACCGTGTTTGACTGATAGTACTGTGAAAATGTTACGGTGAACTCGGAACCTAAGTCCTTAACTCGAAACGCACTGACGTTGACATTAATAAACTCTTTATTGGTCAATCTAATTTGGCGCTGGCTCAACCACTGCTGGCGGCTCAGGGAACGACTGGAAGAATAATCATCAGCGTAATGAGTGACATAGGCGCCTACATCTTGCGCTGACCAAGCTCTCGCCCAGCTCTGCACAAGAGCAATGGCGTTCTGTTCTAAGGCTTGTCTACCTGTGTCGCTATTCTCTGAGGAAGCAGCACCGCTGGAAACCAGATTGGCAGGCTTATTGGCTAATCGTGCTTGTTCGGCCTCTTGTCTGGCCAAGGCCTGCGAGCGTTGAGCTCTATTCAAGGCGTCTGTACGTTCAGTTGCTAGAGTTTGTGCGGCTAATAATGATTCTTTCTGCGATTCCAGTTCCTTAGTAATCTCGGCTACTTTGTTAAATGCGTCCTGTTCGGCACGCACTACCCGCGCCCGTGCTTCACGTTCAGCCGTTTGGCTAAGTGACAATTGTTGAGATGCTTCGGCCAATTGGTTTTTAAGACTTCTTATTTGGCTTTCAAATTCGGCTCGTGTGGCTAATTTTCTGGCCTCGGTTTCGTCCAACTTCGCCTCTAGAGCTAACACTTTGTCGGCTTGTGATTGACTGCCTGAGGATTCGATTTGGTTTCTGCTGTCGTTTAACTGTTTTTGCAACTGAGCAATTTGATTGCTTTGGTCTAGCTGGGTCACGATATTGCTTGCACGCGCAAGTGACAAGCGGCTTGCGGATGAATCTGGAGTACTGGTATCGAGCGCTTGACGATATGAATCAGCCGCAAGAGCACCATGGACTTTCTTCAAATGGTCAAACAGCATGCCGGCTTTAGGGTTAGCGGCAAAACCCTTCAACAATACTTCTCGGGCTTTTTCCAGTTGTTGTTGCTCCACATAAATCGAGGCTAAGTTTAAATACGGTTCAATGATGCTCGGAAAATCAGAACTAATGGCTTCTAACGCGACCGTCGCGGACTGCAGCTGCCCGCGTTCAATGTCTGCATTCGCGGATTTAAAGCGACTCTTGAGCGAGGCCACTTCTGTATCATTCAAACTGGCGGGTTGTCGAGTGCGAAGCTCGAGGCTTCCAGACGCAACACCCACGTCAATTGAATCTGCCTCGGCATCTGAAATGGGGCGAATCGCCGACACTAAACTAGGAGAATTCTTACCGGAACCCGTTTTGGCTGAGATACTAGCGGCATTTTCATTTGACGATCGGGACAACACTAACCAAAGTACCAGTATTACCGCTAGTACCGTCAAAAGAGATTTTATCGGAAGTCTATTTATCATTCTTATTGTAAAAGTACCCGTTCAATCAGCCTCACATAAAGGTCTGAAAGCCCCATTAAGGTCTGAAAGCCCCATTTATGGGCGATTCTAAACCATTCAGTAAGAACTGTCAGCGACCTTAAAGCTCATTTAACCCAACGCTGCTCGATGAAACCATCTTAATGGGCTAAGGCCCAATTTTTTCCATGGCCGGCATCAACTAATAACGGCACCTCCAATTGCGCTACCTCTTGCATAATTTGACAGATTTGTTCGGTACAGTCACCTAACACCGACTCTTCGACCTCAAAAACGAGTTCATCATGTACCTGCATTACCATTTTGATGTCGTCACGCTCGCCAATCCAACCATCAACCGAAATCATCGCACGTTTAATAATATCCGCAGCGGTACCCTGCATAGGTGCATTGATGGCCGTACGCTCGGCATATTGGCGCATATTGTGATTTTTGGTGTTAATATCGGGTAGATACAAACGACGCCCGAATACGGTTTCGACATAGCCTTTTTCACGCGCAAATTCACGCGTAGTTTCCATATACTCTTTTACTCCTGGGTATTGCTCAAAATATTGATCGATATAGGCTTGTGCTTGTTTGCGACCAACGTGTAATTGTTTGGCTAAACCGAATGCAGACATGCCATAGATCAAGCCAAAGTTGACCGCTTTTGAATGCCGCCGCTGTTCGTCGGTCACTTCATCTAGGCTAACCGAGAATATTTCGGAGGCGGTCGCTCGATGTATATCTAAGTTGTTGTTAAAAGCATGCACCAACGCTTTGTCACCTGAGAGGTGAGCCATGATACGCAATTCGATTTGAGAATAGTCAGCCGCCATGATTGTATTGCCGGTCGGTGCAATAAACGCTTCTCGAATACGACGCCCTTCGTGGGTTCGAACCGGAATATTTTGAAGATTAGGGTCGCTCGATGACAAGCGGCCCGTGGCCGCCACCGCTTGATGATACGAAGTATGAACTCGACCAGTTCTTGGGTTTATCATGGTGGGCAACTTGTCAGTATAAGTCGACTTCAGTTTCCCCAGACTACGATGTTCAAGAATCAATCGAGGCAGTTCATGCTCAACCGCCAATTCCTGTAATACCTCTTCTGCTGTGGATGGCGCACCTTTTGGGGTTTTCTTCAAAACCGGCAGACCCATTCGATCATAAAGAATTTCCTGAATTTGCTTTGGCGACGCTAAATTGAATTCTCCGTCAGCAATCTGGTAAGCGTTTTTTTCGGCTTCTTGCATACTCATCGCCAATTGCTGGCTCTGCTCAAGCAACATCGTATCGTCTATGAGTACACCATTATCTTCTACCTTAGACAATACCGACACCAAGGGCATTTCTAATTCTGTGTAAATGCGATGCAAATTAGGTTGACGAGTTAATTTGGGCATCAACACATTATGTAAGCGTAGCGTTACATCGGCGTCTTCAGCGGCGTAATGGCCGGCCTTATCGATTTCGATTTGATCAAAGGTCAGTTGAGCCTTGCCCTTCCCTGCGATTTCACTGAACGGCACTGGTGTATGACCAAGATGGTTTTGCGAAAGCGTGTCCATATCGTGCCGCGAACTGACACTGTCCAAAATATACGATTGCATCATGGTGTCAAAGCGTACGCCCTTTACCGAGATATCATAGTTAGCTAAGACGCTCATATCGTATTTTAAATTTTGACCAATTTTCGGCAATTCTGGGTCTTCTAACAGCGGCTTTAATTGTTCTAATACCCAATCGCGATCTAACTGATCAGGCGCACCTAAGTAGCTGTGTGCCACGGGAACATACGCGGCTTCTCCGGCAATAATCGCAAACGACAAACCAACCAATTCCGCGGCTTGCGCATTGACTGAGGTTGTTTCAGTATCAAAGGCAAATCCTTCACTATCTGAAAGCCTGCCGATCCAAGCTAGATATTCTTCCTTTTCGAAGATTGTTTGATATTCACCTGGTTTGAATTCGGGTACCAATTCTTCTCGAGGACCAGCCACTGGCTCTGCACCTAATTCAGTCAGCCACTTTTTAAACTGCAGAGTCTGAAAAAGCTCAATGAGTACATCTTTATCTTGCTCGGATTGTTTTAAATCCGCTAACACCGGCTCGAGCTCGAGGTCGCAGCGAATCGTGACCAAGTCTTTGGATAAGGGCAGTTGCGGGATGAACTCTCGCAAATTCTCTCCGACCTTACCGCCTATTTTGTCAGCGTTTTCAATAACGCCATCTAAACTTTGATATTCAGATATCCACTTAACCGCCGTTTTCGGCCCCACTTTAGGTACCCCCGGCACATTATCGGATGTGTCCCCCATCAAGGCCAAGTAATCAATTATTTGGTCCGGCCGAACACCAAATTTCTCTATTACACCGGCCTCGTCCAGAATGATCTTTTTCATGGTATCGATCATATTGACCTTGGCGCTGACAACTTGCGCCAGATCTTTATCACTACTCGCGATTAATACGTCTTGGCCAATTTCACTCGCCTGCTTGGCGTAGGTACCGATTACATCATCTGCTTCTACACCAGGGACCGCAACCAGTGGCAGACCCAATGCTTTAACAGCCGTGTGCACGAAGTCAATCTGACTTCTTAGCTCGTCCGGCATTGACGGCCGGTTCGCCTTGTACTCTTGATAAAGCTCGTGTCTAAAGTTTTTGCCCTTGGCATCGAATATGGCGACGATATTCGACTCTGGATAGTCTGCCGCTAAGCTTTTAATCATATTCACGACCCCAAACACCGCGCCAGTTGGTTGCCCACCCGTGGTCTGCATGCGTTTTAATTGTGGAACGTAAAACGCGCGGAATAGAAAGGATGAACCGTCGATCAAAATTAGCTGGGGCTGCTTCATGGAATGGATATTTCTGGAACGTTGACCAGTGAGTGCAACTAACCACACATCGCATAATGTGCTCGAACTGCAAATCACTAGAATTAGTAAAATGTATGGCTCACTACTTTATAGAAATGGCCGATAGAGAATTCAGCTTTATGATACCATGGGCATTCAATCTACTCAGCGAGAGTGAGCCATGAACAAGCATTTATTACCGCTGCCTGCGATTGCCAAGGCAGTACTCGTTTTAAGCAGCGCCTTAATTTTCAGCAGCAGCCATGCGCAGACAGCCCCACCACCCAGCCTAGGTGAGGAAACTAAGGGTGCGCCGGCAATTGCAGAAACGCCATCAACCAGCGAAAGCGCTACAGATAACACCGCTGCGACTTCCGGTTCGGCTGATGATGCAGAATCTCAAAGTGCTAGCGCATTTGGTAACGCTACGGTGGTAGAGTCTAGACGAGAAAATGGGCAGGTGTATTTGATTGAATTACAGCACGCCAACACACCCACCCAATATATAGAAGAGAATGATTCAGACGGTAATATTGAATTTGAATCCACCGATCTCGAAGAGACACCTAATTTGCCTAAATGGAAACTAGGGTCTTGGTAAGCAGACATTTTTTCTCATCAGCTGTTTCGGTTCTATTAATAGCGTTTATTTCAGCGCCTTCACTGGCCAAAGAACGACAAAGAATCAGCTTTTATAAAATCAACAAGGATGGCATTACACAGTCGGTACGATTCGTTGCAGCGAAGGCTCGAAAACCGGGTTGCCATAATTTCATTCGTAAGACACGCCTTCATCGAGTCGTGTCTTATCGCTATGAGCGTTGTCATGTCTACACTAAGAAAAACTGCGATGCTGAGTCAATTTTGAGTTTTCACACTGAAAAAGAGCCTGAAAAAGCCACGACAGAGCTAATAGAAGGCTTTGGTTGGTACCCAGTCGGCGACCACAAGCGCGGAGAAAGGGCCAAATCTTGGCACTGTGAGTGAGCAGAACAATATCGTTTTTTTAACTAGTAGCTAAATTAGTCAGGTCTTATGGCTGAGAGCCAAATAATCGTGAGACTGCATTTCTTGTAGCCGACTGATTGTTCGCTGGAATTCGAACGCCACTCTGCTGCCGACATACAACTCAGTAGCAATTGCTTCGGCCGAAATAATCAACTTAACATTGTGATCGTAAAACACGTCAACAAGATTTATGAAACGTCGCGCTTGATCTTCTTTTAAACGGTCCATAACCGGGACATTTTCAAGCAAAATTGAATGGAAACATCGCGCCAGCTCAATGTAGTCATTTTGCGATCTGGGGCCATCACATAATTCGTCAAAATCAAACCAGATAACACCGTCAGCTCGGCGAACCGACGTTAAATTTCGGCCTTCAACCTCAATGGTCGCATTTTGTTCCCCAACATCGGCAGCAAGGTGTTTGAAATTGAAATCCATACCCTCGTGAGCGGATTGATCGATTGGGCAAAAGTAGGTTTCCGCTTTGTCTAAGAACCGTAGCCGATAATCGATACCTGAATCGATATTGATAACGTCTGTATACTGATAGATCATATCAATCGCGGGTATAAATAAATCTCGCTGCAAACCACCCAAGTACAAATTTTTTGGCTCTACATTGCTGGTCGCCACCAAGCTCACTCCTTCGTCAAACAGTACTCGCATCAACTTCACCAAAATAACCGCATCAGCAACGTCATTAACCACGAACTCGTCGAAACATAATATACGAGCTTGGCGTGCAAGCTTTTTGCCAACAATTACAAGAGGGTCGGCTTGATCTACCAGTAATTTGCGTTCAGAGTGGACTCGGTGCATAAACCGATGAAAGTGCATTCGCAACTTATTATCGAACGGCAAACAATCATAAAATGTGTCCATCAAATAGGTTTTACCGCGCCCAACACCTCCCCAAAAGTAAAGGCCTTGGATTGGCGGTTTTGGTTTCGCGGCGACAAAACCAATTCGTTCAAAAAGACCTTTCCTGGCAATAGGC
>CAYQVT010000029.1:0-24409 GCA_964420885.1 uncultured Gammaproteobacteria bacterium | reverse complement strand
AATTTGTTGAGAGCAATCTATTTGATCGAACGCTTAACAATAATAAAGTGGCCGAATCACAGGGTATCTCACTTCGTTATCTTCATAAGTTGTTTCAGGATAAAGAAGAATCCATCCATGAAATGATTCTTAATAAACGGCTTGCTGCCGCGCATGACTTGTTGGTTTCAAGCGCGAATAAGGGCGCAAGGCCGACCATCGAAAGCATCGCCTACCACGTGGGCTTCTCTGGGGCGTCGCATTTTTCAAGAGCGTTTAAGGCGCGTTATGGTGTTTCTCCAAGCGACATTGCTTAGCCATTGCCCAGTGGCTAAAAAGGATGAAAATAAGAGGCTTAGTTAATTGGCCTCGAACGTCTCTGTAGAAACAAGCTTCCTACGCCAGATCTTAGCTCCGAAAGTCTTCGCCCTGTACCCGCTAATGGATTGGAGGCGGCCATTACAATCAATTGTGCAGCGATATAGTCACATACAGGCTTAAAGCGAATATCCGATGGCGCAAGCTCAAAGCTCACCGCCGCCATTGAGGCCTCTCGCCGAATAATGTTGTCACACAACAATAAGCCCTATAGCTCTTGATAGATAAGATCTACTTTCTTACTGCGCAGGGTCATGGCATTTTTTTGCATTGAACTTTTTATATCCCTAAACCCCAGCTCTATTTCCGATCGTTTTTGATAGAGTTGCGAGATCTGTTCAGCACTGTACCGTTCAGCGGGTAGGGAGGTCATGGTAGTTTTGGTACCCGATTTAACCTTATAGGTCACTCGCCTTGCTAACCAAGTTTCCGGCAGGTCAGGATTCTTTTTTCGGGCTTGCGGCGAGACCGCCATCTCAACCAATTCGTCATCCGTAGCGTACCGCTTGACCACCCGATGGACTAACCTCTTTCGTTCTGGAATCAACCAATGCCTTCGTTGCCCTAATTGGCTGAGTGTCAGCATTAAGTTCGCACTCGAAAACCCTTTATCAAACAAGGTGATAGAGTCATCTGGAATGCGTGACAAAAAGTGTTCTGCCAAGGGCACTTCACCGCGACGAAAAGGACTGATTTGCGCATCGACTATGATGTGAAAGCGAACGTTCATCAGCGCCATCAAGCATAGCATGGGGTAAGGTGTCTGCCGTGTTGTTGATGTGTTACCTGAGCCGAAGTGTGTTCGCAACTCTGGCGTATCTTGAGTGCGAAACAATCCCCATCAACCGCCATAGCTCGCAGGCCATTCCACTCGTTTTCTGGCGTTGGTTACGCCACTGCGCGCTAATAGCTTGTCCGATGCCAAACCTTGAGCGCAAGTATTAAGTCGTCTAGCCACTTCATGCACTGGTTCATCGCGAAAAAGAGCCATGCCAAGCACCAGCCAGAGCACTCGATCGTCGCTGAGGAGCACAGGCGTAGAGCAGACTCAACCCATTTAATTGGAATATGTTGAGTAAATGAACTGAGATCAGAAAAAATAAACAGCTCGACTAAATCGAGTAGATCGTGTTGAACGGGCATAAAAAATCGAAAAAGCTAATTCAAATGCTTAAGTGAACAGCATTGCGCCTAGTGCGGGCTTTTTTGCTAATTCTTTCAACTTACCCATTTGTGCCAGAAATTGTAACTGCACCTGAATCCAAGCTTAGTTGATTCGCAAAAGCTGAAATATCGCCTTGCCTAAAATGGGCGCAATAATTGTTCTACAAATCAATAGCGCTGCCGATTTGATTGCTTCCCCTGATGGATCGCTTTATTCCTGCTTGTGACTATATTTTGGTTGTCGAAACAATAACGGCGAGTGCTCAGCAATATTCATTGCCAAAACACACAGTAGACTTCCGAATTTTGCGAACTTACGTATATACAGAAATTTAGACCGCTCTAATTTTCGCGCGCGCCAAAAACAGTGTCCAAAAAATGTGGTCAACCCATTAGTCAGCCTGAGTCAATAGGCCAAGTTAATTCCCGACTAAGCAACTGGTCTTTTAAAATTGTAGACCATCAAAAAAGCTGATTTCGAAGAAGGGACAAGAGGTTCTTAACATACTCCTTGCATACGGTCGGTAACGTTGATGAATACAGTTCTGTAATAGTTAAACCCTACCACTTTTTCAGGTAGGGACCTCGCAAGTTGCTACCATGAACAAAAATAACATTCCTGATTTAAGTGGATCTCACAGTATATTTATTATTATAATCATCGCAGATTACTATTTGGTCCGCAGTTGTTCGTGAGGCACGTTGTGTTATCTCTAATGGCCACATTAAGACAAATACTTTCTTGAAGAGCACAGTATAGTGAGGCTGAAGTTGCGCCAGTTGCAGCGATTAGACCACATATGACAATCGCTGGTCCCGAAACGGCGCCACAGGCTGCTAAGCCTGAACCAGTTAAAGCAGTCACAAGGTCTATGCAGCTGTTGAACCCGATCTCGCATTCTAGTCGATCAATCCTATACTCCAGACAACAGGCTCGCTGGCAGCTAGTTCCTTGATGTTGAGCAAGAACCCCGGTACTGAAAACCATGGAAAATAGCGCAAATGATACACAGATAAAACGACGTATGGTGTTGCCCTTTGACGCAAATTTAATATTCATCCTTTATTTCTCCTTTTAATTGAATAGACGTGAACGTCTTAGCTCACTGCTCCTTTATAGCAAAATAAAATTAAATAAGATACCATCCGTGTTACTATTTTGAGTCTGAAAGCTAGGTGGCCTTCAGATTTAAAAGGTTAAACAGTACCCAAATTTTACCAAAGGAGAAGGTGTAAATATGCATTATGAAACTTTAACTATTCCATTAGCAGCTCTAATATACGTGTTGGTTTTCTTTCTCGTTCGTCGGAGGTTGTTCCCAGAGATGGAAAGAGGTGAAAAAATTGAATCGAAGAGAAAACTAATGATGCTTGGGCTTGTGTTAATCTCGTCCTTCTCCACAATGTATGCCGCAAAATTTATTGGGAGATCACTTAACGAGAAATTCGTAGAGCGGCCGACAGAATGTTTTAACGAGACGAATCCATCTTGTTCTGTCAATTCTGAAAAGGCAGAGTTTGATTCAAATGTTGAAGCGGTGATAAACGGTGATACTGCTACTGCTTTACATATCGAGACACTGCTAAATTCTTCAACGGAAACCGATGTGAAAGTAAGTGAGACCGATAAGAGCCCAGAAAATCTGGGGAATGAACTGCTGGATTACGAAAGCGAGAGGCTGCATGCTTCAATTGACTCAATAGTTAAAACACTTGGTTTGGACTCTACTTCGTCTGACTACATACGTGATATTTCACAAATCAAAGCACTGGCGGACAAAAAAATTGCTTTTAGAGAATCTCAATTAATGAAGCAATTTAGTGGTTTGGATCTCGAGTCTCTATCCCCAATAGACCTTGCCGAGCAACAAGACCTGTTTAACGAGAAATTGCTAGAGCTTAAATCTGAACGATCAATATCTTCTGCTTCTTTTGAAAACGATTTGTTGTCATTATTAAATGGGGATCAAGTAAGTCAATTACGAACCCACGAAAGCATCATTGCTAAAGATGTTGGTGAAATAATAGCAGGGAGATCGATGGAAAGTATATCTAGCATAATAGGTAGTTTGTCTGAAGAACAACGATCGAAAATAGCGCAAATACCCGCAAGAGTCGCCGAAACCGCAGATACAACAGTTAATCCTCTTGGTTTTAGTATACAAGTGAATGATTCTAGCAACGTATCACTATATCAAGTGGATAGCCGGGAATATTTGATGAGATCTGTCGAAGAGATGTACAGTATTTTAAACGAGGAACAAAGAGTCTTCATTAACATTGATGCAATGCGTCGGGCGATGATTACTGGACAATAGAATCTCTGGTCGCACGATATTATAGTGTACAAACGAGCTGGTAACGATTACCGCTTAATTAGAGACCCGTTCCATCAGAGTCACCCGAATTTGAGTGAGAAGTGTAATTCATAGAGAAGTGGTACGAAGGCATTATTAAACAATTCGTTGGCAGTTTGATAAACTCTGGTCTTTCTCGGGCGATTATTAACTCATTCACGCTATAAAATAACGGGATAACGTCTTTGATTTATGTTTTGACTATTCGGTGAATAGTAAAATGGATAGAGCGAGAACTTCTTAAAGGCATTTTAAAAATCACGTTGACTGAATTCGCTGTTTACACGATCAGCCGAAGTGAGGTCGCTTGTTAATGGTGGTAAGGCCTTGACGGGTGCATATATGACCCTCATATATTGCGTTTTGATTTGAAGGTATTGAGTCGAATGTATGTAGTAAACCTATGGCCCTTAGTAGGTCTTCTTCTACGTATCTACCGTGTTTATCTGGCAGATGGATTTGGAAAAGGTAGTTTGTTTTTTGGGTTGTTAGCGCAAGCCGTGTCGTGTAAGAGAATTGCTCATGATAGTAACGGGGTCGCCCATTAGCCAACCGGTGTCAACAGGCCGAGTAAATCCCAGCCTGCTATTTTGGCCTACGTAGAACTACTAAGCATCGCTTTTCTCTATTCACGCCTGATATTCTTTAAGGTTGTGCTGGATAAACTATCCGCAACAGTCACCCATCTGGATTAAGGCAATGAGCTACCGCCGCCCTTGATGCTTAGCATCTCACAAAATTACTCAGTGCCAGACAAAGTCCAAGTGGCTTATCACAGATCTATCGCTTACTCGTGGTTCGAGCATCTAACCCTAGTGTGGCTTATGCCTGGGCGAATAGTAAAAAAAACGATGGTCAACCGAAGTCGTCACTCAGAGTCTAATGGCTTGGCAATGACTGCGTATCCAACCCCATTATTGACTGACTTCGGTTCCCAATACCTTATCCGAACGCGAGCTTTGAGTCGTATTCGGTTTGATTGGCGAGCATGTAGTACGATGCTCTGGCGAGCTTATGAGCCACCGCTCGAATGGCGACTATGCCATTGGTTTTATTCGTTATCCTATTGTAGAAGGCTTTTGCTCTGTTATCGTAACGTACAGCAAAGTGAGTTGCCTCAGAGTACGTCCAGGAAAGATATTTGCTTCCCTACTTAGAGTTGCCTTTACCTTTGAGTTTTTGATTGCTCATGCGAACGCTCTTTACGCAGCGGCAATAGGACGAATAATTACCCATACTGGTAAACGGTTTGATGTTGCCCGTTTCAAGCATGATGGTCATGCCGAGTACATCGCCAACACCAATAATTGATTTGAGAACGTTAAATTCCGAGGCTAAATTGATTTGTTCTAAGAGTGTTTTTTCTAACTGTTTAATTTCGAAGTCGATTGCTTGGTTATGGAGTCAGGTTGGCCTGTGTTGACTGGAGTAACAAACCTTCAAGGTAGGGAATGGCGAACCGCTTTCGTTTTATGTCTCCCGACTTAACCGGTATTCCCGTTGATCTCCAGATTTGGTTTTGAATGCTGGTCAGCTGTTTGGATCGAAGCCCTACCAGTTGCAAGCGTCGTCGCTACATATCTCGTACGGCTCTGAGTTCTGGCGGATAAATGTGTAACCAGTAGGCAAAATTTCTAGGCGTCTTAGGCGCGCGCGCCAAAAGGCGTCATGTTGATCGTCAGAGTATTTAAGCTCTGAATATTGTTGCGCACAAGCCCTGGGGTTTGCCAATTTTAAATGGTAACTGTGGTCAATGAGACCGTCGACCAACCAATACCAATTGAAGGTGGATTCAACAACAGTTGATACTAGCTGATCTTTGAATGGTTCTAGCGCTCTCAAAGTTTCGCATAAATCGTTGGGCAAGCGTTTCTCATATAATCCTTGATCGTGTTCATCGATCACAACCACAACGTGGTTGTTTGAATGTAAATCAATACCGCAATATAGTGATGACATGTCAGTCTCCTCATCGTCAAAATGAGCCGTTAGCGTAAGCTAGCGGCGTGGAGGCTGGCTAGAGGGTTCTCAGGTCTTTGGTTTTGGATTTAGTATGTTTTCGTCACAAGTAAAACTAGTTATGCCTACGCACTGCATAAAAGCGCGTTTTAAGATGTGCCAAATTGACTGATATTAGTGTCAATTTATAGTCATTTACTAGCGTTTTGAAAAATGGCAAGCTCTGTAAGTGATTGATTTTATCAGTTTCCCTATTAAATTATCTCGCCTTTTAATCAGATGGTCGCGCGTTAGAACCGCGCACGCCCCACCACTCAAGCGTATAGCCCGCCTAGTGCGCAATGCTGTTAACTTAAGCGGAGCGGCATTGCGATCCACTGGATAGCGAGTCTTTTATATCTTTACCGTTCGAGGTGTTGTTGGCCTCGAACGTCTCTGTAGAAACAAGCTTCCTACGCCAGATCTTAGCTCCGAAAGTCTTCGCCCTGTACCCGCTAATGGATTGGAGGCGGCCATTACAATCAATTGTGCAGCGATATAGTCACATACAGGCTTAAAGCGAATATCCGATGGCGCAAGCTCAAAGCTCACCGCCGCCATTGAGGCCTCTCGCCGAATAATGTTGTCACACAACAATAAGCCCTATAGCTCTTGATAGATAAGATCTACTTTCTTACTGCGCAGGGTCATGGCATTTTTTTGCATTGAACTTTTTATATCCCTAAACCCCAGCTCTATTTCCGATCGTTTTTGATAGAGTTGCGAGATCTGTTCAGCACTGTACCGTTCAGCGGGTAGGGAGGTCATGGTAGTTTTGGTACCCGATTTAACCTTATAGGTCACTCGCCTTGCTAACCAAGTTTCCGGCAGGTCAGGATTCTTTTTTCGGGCTTGCGGCGAGACCGCCATCTCAACCAATTCGTCATCCGTAGCGTACCGCTTGACCACCCGATGGACTAACCTCTTTCGTTCTGGAATCAACCAATGCCTTCGTTGCCCTAATTGGCTGAGTGTCAGCATTAAGTTCGCACTCGAAAACCCTTTATCAAACAAGGTGATAGAGTCATCTGGAATGCGTGACAAAAAGTGTTCTGCCAAGGGCACTTCACCGCGACGAAAAGGACTGATTTGCGCATCGACTATGATGTGAAAGCGAACGTTCATCAGCGCCATCAAGCATAGCATGGGGTAAGGTGTCTGCCGTGTTGTTGATGTGTTACCTGAGCCGAAGTGTGTTCGCAACTCTGGCGTATCTTGAGTGCGAAACAATCCCCATCAACCGCCATAGCTCGCAGGCCATTCCACTCGTTTTCTGGCGTTGGTTACGCCACTGCGCGCTAATAGCTTGTCCGATGCCAAACCTTGAGCGCAAGTATTAAGTCGTCTAGCCACTTCATGCACTGGTTCATCGCGAAAAAGAGCCATGCCAAGCACCAGCCAGAGCACTCGATCGTCGCTGAGGAGCACAGGCGTAGAGCAGACTCAACCCATTTAATTGGAATATGTTGAGTAAATGAACTGAGATCAGAAAAAATAAACAGCTCGACTAAATCGAGTAGATCGTGTTGAACGGGCATAAAAAATCCGACATCAAATGACTGATATCGGATTTTCTCAAATCGAAAAAGCTAATTCAAATGCTTAAGTGAACAGCATTGCCCTTATCGACTAGCCTGTAAAATATCTCGATCGCGTTGCTTAATTAACGCCAATTCACGTTTACGTAATTTAATCCGCGCCGCCTGAATTTCTATTAAGGCAGCCTCAATATTCATCGCTTCACGAATCAGCTCGTTGCGATGGCTCGGTTCTGCTTTTGCAGTACTCGATGGGGTTCGTTTTTCTGATTTAAGGCGATTGCTATACGACAAAGAACAAACGCGTTGTCCTACCTCAAATTTATCTTTGTGGCATATGTCGACCAGTACCGAATCACACCATTGTTCCCGATTGGCTTTTTTGATCAGCAGAGGTTTGTGTTTTTTCGTTCCGCAATTAGCCAAAACGTGCTGTTGATTTTGCCCTTGCACATTGACGGTTTCGCTTGAACTCAAGGAAGTTAGCCTAGCGTAACTCGATTGTGGGCCTAGGCAAGCTGCAAACGCTATGATGGTTAATGATTGCTTCATACTGGATCTATCTAAGTTGTTGGTTGCTTAGTGGAGAATATTAGAATGCTCTTTAGACGTGTTTACCTTGATCCCAATCATTGAGTACTCGTTTTGTCACATTACTTGGGACCATTTCCACTTGAGTCGCCATGGTATCGTTCCACCGATTCAAGTAACCAAACAACGATACCGTGCCTACTAGCTCAACAATTTCGCCTTCACTATAGTGAGCTTTGAGTAAGTCAAAATCTGACTTATCGGCTTGACTGGGTGTACTTGCCGATTTGAATGCCAAGTTAATTGCTGCCTTTTCAGCCTCGGTGAAAAGATCGCTGTCTTCAAAACTAAGAAGAGAGGCTATTTTCTCGTCTGGAACATTGTAAATTGCTGATAGGTTGGTCATGTGTGATTGGCAATAGCGGCATCCTGTCGACAAGCTGACAGCTAAGCTGACCAGCATTTTTGTCGATTCTGGGACGCTCCCGTCGTAAAGTACAGCCTGGTTAAGCTGCATAAACGCTTTAACTAGCGACGGTCGACGAGCCATGGTTCGGATGCTGTTGGGGACAAACCCGCGTAACTGCTCGTAGCTTTTTATCGTAGAGCGAACATCATCATCTGCGATGTCGTCGTATTCTAGGGGTTCTAAGTGTGCCATGTTGTTGCTCTTCTAGTGTGTAAATGAGGTTGATGGTCGGTAAATAAGCTTGAATTTAGTGATCCAGTCCACCCATGCAGAGATACTTTATCTCCAAATAATCTTCCAATCCGTATTTGGAGCCTTCGCGGCCCATCCCAGATTGTTTGACGCCTCCAAACGGCGCCATTTCATTCGAAATTATGCCTTCATTGATACCCACCATGCCGTACTCGAGCGCTTCTGATACTCGCCATATCCGGCCAATATCTCGTGTATAGATATAAGATGCCAAGCCAACCTCGGTATCGTTGGCCAAATTGATTGCCTGTTCTTCAGTATCAAACTTTATGAGCGGTGCGACGGGGCCAAAAATTTCTTCAGTCGCTACACTCATGTCGGCATTAACATTGGTCAATACCGTTGGTTGGAAAAAGCGGGTGCCTAAATCATCGACATGGCCACCTACTAAAACCTTGGCTCCTTGGGAGATCGCGTCGTTCACTAGCGCTGAAACTGATTCAATTGCATCGTCGTTAATGAGGGGACCAATATCGACACCAGCATGGCTGCCGTCGCCCATCGAAAACTTAGCCACCGCAGCAGCGAGTTTTTCCGAAAATTCTTTATAGACTCCGTTTTGCACAAATACTCGGTTGGTGCATACGCAGGTTTGACCGGCGTTACGAAATTTAGAAACTAACGCGCCCTGTACTGCGTCATCGATGTTGGCGTCATCGAATACAATAAATGGCGCGTTGCCACCGAGTTCCATGGAGGTTTTCTTGACCGTTCCGGCACACTGTGCGAGTAGAATTTTGCCAACCTCGGTAGAACCAGTGAAGGAAAATTTAGCGATACGAGGGTCGCCAGTAAGTACTTCTCCAATTGGGCGAGAAGAATTACTTACGATCACATTAAACACCCCTGCTGGAATGCCTGCCTGTTCACCTAATTCAGCTAATGCCAGAGCCGAAAGCGGGGTTTCCTGAGCGGCTTTAACAATGAAAGTGCAGCCGGCCGCCAGTGCTGGTGCGGCTTTTCGAGTAATCATAGCGTTGGGGAAATTCCATGGAGTGATAGCCGAGACAACTCCAACACCTTGCTTTATCACCACAACTCTCGAGCTTGGCGCTGCGCCGGGAATGGTGTCTCCATAAATGCGCTTGCCTTCCTCGGCAAACCACTCGATATAATTTGCGCCGTAAGCAATTTCACCTTTTGCTTCCGCTAGAGGCTTACCTTGTTCGGCGGTAAGAATGGCGGCCAAGTCGTCTTGGTTTTCCATAATAAGCTCAAACCAACGTCGCAAAATAGCCGATCTCTGCTTAGCTGTTTTAGCACGCCATTCAGGCATTGCCGCGACCGCTGCGTCGACTGCTTGACTGGCGTCGTTTTTGTCAGAACCGGTCAGTGTGGAAAGTGTGTCTCCGTTTGCTGGATTAGTTACCTCAAATGAAACGCCATTTCCAGAATGCCACTGACCATTGATATAGCTATTGTGTTTGATTAAGTCCGAATTTAGTGAGCTCATATAGATTCCCGGGGTGAAAGCCTTAACAATTTGTATGCTTGAGTTTAATTATCATCTTCATTTATCGCATTGACCAAGTCTTCGAGTAGTTCTTGCAATAGTTCGAGTTTACCGTTGCCAAATTGGCGACTAATAAATTGGTAGCGTTCTTCAGACCTTGGTGCGACTAATTCAACCAAGTCACGCCCTTGCCCAGTTAAATACAGCGCTGTTCTTCGTTGGTCTGACGCGACGCTTCGACGTTCGATAAGCGCTCGCGCCTCTAAGTTTTGTACAATGCGCGACATACTAGGTTTAAGTAGATAACAGCGTTTTGAGAGTTCTGAAATCTCGATTCCGTCTTCTTGGTCGAGAGAACGTATTGCTCGCCACTGTTGTGCAGATAAACCGTGTTCTTTCAACGAAGGGATGAACTTTGACATCACTGCTTCGCGCGCCCGAAGTAAGGACATTGGCAGTGAGCGATCGAAATCCGGCAGCTCGGTGACGCTTGTGCTGTCGAGTTTACCCGGTATCAGCGATTTTGCCTGTTTCGCGCTATGATTTGATTGGCTCATCGATAACTCCATTAATAAGTGTGCCTATGCCTTCAACTTCTACCTCGATGACATCGCCTGGAACCAAATATTTTGGTGGATCAAAACGAGCACCAGCGCCATTAGGGGTACCCGTGGCAATGATATCACCAGGTTTGAGATGGAAGAATTTAGAGCAATAGCTGATGATGTATTTTAATGGAAACATCATACTCGCGGTGGTGTCGTCTTGTCGTAATTCTCCGTTTACTTTAGTGGTGATTCGCATGTTTTCGTATTTTTGAGCGTCAAATTCATCGGCGCTTACCATCCACGGGCCTATGGAACCAGAGTTGATGAAGTTTTTACCCTGGGTCACATTAAATTTGGCATGGCGTACCCAGTCGCGTAGGGTGCCTTCATTCATAATGGTTAAACCAGCGATATGGTCATAGGCGTCATCTTCAGAGATGCGTCGCCCGGCTTTGCCGATGACGATGACGATTTCCCCTTCATAATCCAGTTGATCCGATTCAGGTGGGCGCCACAAAGGCTCTTTGTGGACCGTGAATGAGTCCGGTGTGCGCATGAAAAGGCTTGGGTATATGGGATCAGCCGAGCCATCCTTATACTCAGCATTGCGGTTCTTGTAGTTCACACCGATACAGGCGATTTTACCGGGATTAGAGATTGGAGAAAGAATTTCCACCTCCTCAAGACTAATGAAATCACGGGACTTAGATGCGAGTTCTTTGGCTTCATCTAGATGTTGGTTTTCGATAGCCGATTGCAAGGTTCCCCCGAGAACAGCGCCCAAGTCTATCACTTGTTGCGGCGAACCAGTATGGTTGGCAACAACTCCCCATGACGAATTGCCGTTATGTTTATAACTCAAAAATTTCATGCTGAACTCCCGTTTGCGTGTGCAATGTGCTGTATTTTGCGAACCACAATTAAAATATAGATATGTTGCGCTTCAATGATTAACATGTTAACTTAAATAAAAGGTGTTCGGCAAGAAAAAAGTTAGATTAGACAAATATTATTCATTTTTGAACACATTATTAATTAACACATTACCTAATATTGGAGTCCGGCATGTCCGATCTAGAGCAAAACATTGCGTCTGCTAGCGAGTATTTACAGCGATTTAAAAACAATGTAACCGGTCACTTTATAGATGGTCAGCCTGTGTTGGCCGCTGATGCAAAAACCTACACCAATGTTACACCGGTCAACAACAGTTCCTTAGGGGAGGTAGTGATCGGCACCGAAGGCGATATTGATAAAGCCTGCGAAGCCGCTGAGTCGGCATTTGCGGCGTGGCGCGATTTATCTGGGGCAGAGCGTAAGAAAATATTGCATCATTTTGCAGATAAAATTGTTGAACGAGCCGAGGAAATCGCCTTGGTCGAGTCAATTGACTGCGGGCAGCCTATTCGATTCATGAAACAAGCTGCCATTAGAGGAGCAGCGAATTTCCGCTTTTTCGCGGATAAAGCGGCCGAAGCTAAAAATGGATTATCGCTGCATCAAGATGAGCATACGAATTTCACGGTACGCACTCCGATTGGACCAGTTGGTATTATTACGCCTTGGAATACCCCGTTTATGCTCGCTACGTGGAAAATCGCGCCGGCCCTTGCGGCGGGTTGCACTATCGTGCATAAGCCAGCAGAGCTTACGCCGCTGAGTGCAATGCTACTCGCTGAAATTGCCGCCGAGGCAGGTTTGCCTGCTGGTGTTTGGAATACCGTTAACGGTTTTGGAGAAGTTGCCGGCAAGCGTCTGACAGAGCACCCAGCAATTAAAGCTGTTGCTCTAGTCGGTGAGTCGTCGACTGGTAGCCATATTATGCGCCAGGGCGCCGATACTCTTAAGCGAATGCATTTTGAGCTTGGAGGAAAAAATCCAGTAATTGTGTTTGATGATGCAGACTTTGATCGTGCGTTAGATGCCGTGGTGTTCATGATTTACAGTTTGAACGGTCAACGCTGTACGTCATCGAGTCGCTTGGTATTGCAATCGGGTATAAAAGATCGCTTTTTAGCTGCACTCAAAGAACGTGTTGGGGCGCTTAAAGTTGGGCATCCTCTAGATCCACAAACCGAAGTGGGCCCACTCGTTCACTCAGAGCACTTTGAGAAAGTAATTAGCTATATGGATATTGCCAAACAAGATGGGGCCAATATTGAAGTGGGTGGCGGTAAATTTCAGCATGAGGGCGACTTGGCGAATGGCAATTTTGTTCAGCCGACCCTATTTTGTGACGCTCAGAATGACATGCGAATTGCCCAAGAAGAAATATTCGGGCCGGTTCTAACGGCTATTGAATTTGAAACTGAAGAACAAGCTATCGGGATTGCTAACGACACTATTTATGGTTTAGCTGGCTATGTGTGGACTAGGGATACTAGCCGCGCGATGCGCATGGCGCACGCCGTTGACGCAGGCATGTTATGGATAAATTCTGAGAATAATCGTAACCTGCCTTCTCCATTTGGTGGCACTAAGATGTCCGGAATTGGGCGTGACGGTGGCGACTATAGTTTTGATTTCTATATGGAGACTAAGAATGTATGCATCGCGCATGGCACCCATAGAGTTCCCGTTCTCGGTGCGATTAAATAATAGTTCAAATATTAGAGAAGGGTATTTATGGCACATTTTATATTAGAGTTTTCCGATAATTTAGATCACAGCAGGTCTTCAATTCAGGCCCTATTTGATGCCTTACATAAGTCGGCGGAACTGACAGGATTGTTTCCAATTAAAGGTATTCGCAGTCGAGCATATCCATGCCGTCATTATCGAATGGCGGATGGTAACCCCGAACACGGTTTTGCTCATCTAGAGGTCAAACTTGGGGCCGGGCGTTCTTTAGAGGATAGGCAAATGGCGGCGGAGCTATTTTTCACTGTTTTTTGTGACCATTTTGCCGAGCAAGTATCGCAACGCGGTATGGCGATTTCGTTTGAGATGAAAGAATTAGAACCCGTACTAAAGTTCAATAAAAATAATATTGAGGATCATTTATAAGTCATGTTAGATGAGCAGCAAATTCAAACCGCCGCGTTGGATCTGTATCACGCCGAACGAGCGCGTCAACAGATTGAACCGATCACCTTGGCTTACCCCGATATGACGATGGACGATGCTTATGCAATTCAGTCGGCTTGGGTCAACCGTAAGATTGGCGAAGATGGGCGTAACGTGGTCGGCTACAAAATTGGTCTAACATCGCGAGCGATGCAACGGGTAATGAAAATCGACACGCCTGACTATGGCGTATTGCTCGATGACATGGTGTTTCCCAACAATAGTGAAATTAATGCTGCGGATTTTTTAGACCCACAAATTGAAGTTGAATTGGCATTTGTTCTAAAGGATCGCTTGTTTGGAGAAAACGTCACGCTTAACGAGGTGATGGCCGCTACTGAATATGTGATTCCAGCATTTGAGTTAATCGCAGCGCGTAGTTACCGCGTTCACCCTGAAACTGGCTATACCCGAAAGGTGTTCGACACTATTTCAGACAATGCGGCCAATGCCGGCATTATTATGGGGGGACATAAAGTAAAACCCGACGAAATAGATTTGCGATGGGCTGGCGCTATCGTCAAGCGCAACGATGTTATCGAGCAGACCGGCCTGGCCGCGGCTGTATTAGACCACCCTGCACATGGAATTTGTTGGATTGCAAAACGCTTTGCACCACACGGTATTGCTCTGGAACCGGGCCAAGTATTACTCAGTGGTTCGTTTACTGCGCCGATAAAAGTTCAAGCAGGCGATGTTGTCACCGCTGAATATGGCGACTTAGGCGATCTTTCAGTTAAATTTGTTTAGAAAAAATGATTAAGAAAAACCTCTTTAAACAAGCCCTAAATGACGACCAACCAGTATTTGGTTTGTGGCAGGGCATTGCCGATACCAGCGTAGCTGAAATCGGTGCTGGCGCTGGCTTTGATTGGTTGTTGGTCGATGCTGAGCATGGACCTTTCGATTTGCGGTCTATCATGTCGCATTTGCAAGCGATTGAACCGTATCCCGTTTCAGCCATTGTTAGACCGGTAGAAGGCACCACAGCGCTGATCAAACAATTGTTGGACATCGGCGCACAAACCTTGCTTATCCCTATGGTCGATACAGCTGAACAAGCAAAACAAATTGTTGCGGCCGCTAAATATCCGCCGCAGGGCATAAGAGGCCTAGGCACCTCGATGGCGCGAGCAGCAAATTGGAACCGTACCTCAGATTATCTTGATAAAGCGAATGAAGAAATCTGTGTGGTGGTACAAATCGAGACACTTGCCGGCTTATCCAACATCCATGAAATTGTCAGAGTTGATGGTGTAGATGCTGTTTTTATCGGGCCATCAGATTTGTCGGCGGCGATGGGTTATATAGGTAACCCTGGTCATCCTAAGGTTGTGGCTGCCATCGCCGATGCATTTAAGAGTATTCATAGTGCGGGCAAACAAGCTGGTGTATTAGCGGTTAGTAAAGAACTTGTTGATCAATACCTTGACGCCGGCGCACGATTTATAGGAGTAGGTGTGGATGCGGCTTTGCTGGCCAATGCTACTCGACAATTGGCCGCACAATTTATCAATCTATCAAACGATTCTGAGACCGCAGGGTATTAGTAATGAGCTTATATTATGTTCAAAAAGTGCTCTACGATATTAATCGAGACGTTCAAATTCAGCAGCAGTATCGTGACGAAGTTGATACTTTGTTAAGCAACTATAGCTTGACCGAGGAAGAACAAGGCGCATTAAAAAAGCCTGATATTGGATTGTTATATGTGCTTGGTGTGAACGGCCAAATTTTAATGCACTTTGCCGCCTTTCACCAAATCGAATGGGACGATTATCTCCAAGAGATGCGTGATGGCATCGCTAAACATGGCGAAGTGCGCGATGGCGTTTACGCAATGACAGGAACAGGTGAAAGTTTTACCGCAGATACTGAAGTGCCGATAGGCTAGAGAGAATTTGATATGAGTTTAGTTTACGCGGGCATATGCAGCCATGGCCCAGGAATAACCGCACGCGCTGATCGCGCTGATCCAATAGTACGCGACGCATTTTATGCCAATCTAGAAAAGATGCGGCAAGACATTCATAAGGCAGGTGCCGAAGCATTAATTGTGGTTGCCGCTGAGCATTTCGCAAATTTTTTCATGAATAATATGCCGGCCTACTGTATTGGTATGGCCGACCAATACGAAGGCCCGATAGAAGATCCCAAATGGTTGAAAATTGAGCGTACCAAGGTGCCTGGGAACCCCAATTTATCAAAACGAATTATTTCTGAAGTGATGCAAACTGTCGACGTGGCATTTTCGGAGGAGTGGAAATTTGATCACGGTATTAGCGTGCCACTAAATTTTTTAACGCCGGACTACGACATGCCTATCATTCCGGCTAATATTAATTGTCAAGGCCCTCCTTTAACGCCGTTAACTCGCACTTGGGCGTTCGGCGAAGCTCTTCGACGTGCTTGCGACTCGGTTCCAGAGAAGGTTGCAATTGTCGGTACCGGAGGGATTTCTCATTGGCCGGCCACCCCTGATTCTGGCAAGATCAATGTTGAATGGGATCGACAATTTATGCACCGTTTTAAAAGTAATGATAAAGCGGCCATGCTCTCATACACAGATGAAGAGACGTATCGTGATGCTGGCCAAGGTGGTTATGAAATTCGAACATTAATCGCCACAGCGGCGGCGGCGAAAGGTGCACAAGCCGATGTGCATTTCTTTGAACCAATACCTATTTTCGCAACCAGTTGTTTTTGCGCCAGTTTTCAACTTTAAGTTGGATGTTCTGAAATTTCCATTTTCACTTAACTCAAAATAACGTATCATGCCAAAAGTTACATTTATTGATTTCCAAGGAAACCTCTCTAGCGTCGACGCCGAGCTCGGCCAATCGTTGATGGAAGCAGCAACACAGAACGATGTCGAAGGTATCGATGCCGATTGTGGTGGGGCGTGTGCATGTGCGACTTGTCATGTCTATGTCGATCAAAACTGGCTGGCTGCGGTGGGTGCACCGGATGATTTAGAAGCTGAAATGTTAGACGTTGCCGAAGACGTCAAAGATAATTCTCGTTTGGCGTGTCAAGTCACTATTACCGACGCCTTAGATGGGCTTATCGTAACAACTCCTGAGAGTCAGTTTTAATATCACGATCTGATCGTCTCTGGAACATGTCGCTAAGGACACGAATAAACTCATGGATTTGAGATTTGTCAGCAGGGTGAAGCTGGGTCTTGAGGGAAATTACCACACTCTGACCAAAGACCCTTTATTCATGGGCTGTATCGGCGTTTTATCCAGAACTGCAAAATCTACTTTTGGGCTCTGTAAATGAACAGGGTGTTCTGAGAATAATAACGTTATTGGTTCAGACTATCCTTGTCAGTTGAAATCTTCATACACTAAGGAAAGATCCATGCTTATCGTTTGCGAAACATGCAAGCGATAAGCCTATCAGTAAAGACAAAAATAACCATTTCCTAGATGCCCATCGCGTGCTTATTGGGGTTCACCCAATCACTAGGGGCATTTATTGTGTGAATGTTATATTTTGTCAAGTATCTTGAGAAGTATGCCGCGTTCACGCCAATTAATATATAGTTATACATAGCGAGACATTATGTATAGCACGGAATGGTAGTTGCGCCCGATCTCGGATCGAAAGGGTCGCAGATTGCTGTATTAATGGACAGTTGTATTTATTAAAAAGCAGTGGGTAGTTGCTGATATGAAAAAAATGCACGATAAGAACTTAGTCGGTTTGATCAAGTTGGTTCTGCTTATGTCTTTAGTTTATGGACCGTTGGCCAGCGCAGCACCAAGTGCGCGCCTGCTGCCATTTTGGGAACCACATAGTCCGCACAGTGATGTGGTTATCGATCATTCGGCGTGGCAATCCCTGCTGGATGTGTATTTGGACGACAAAGACCCTAGCGGGATTAACTTGTTTGATTACACTGGTGTGTCTGTCTCAGATAGACTGAAGTTGCAAAGTTACCTCGATCAGCTCCAACAAATAGATCCTCGCGAGTTAAATCGTACAGAGCAAAGAGCGTATTGGCTAAACTTGTACAATGCCACGACAGTTCAACTGGTTGTTAGTCGGGCGCCAATAAAGTCAATTCGCAGTGTGCGATCAGGTTTTTTTTCATCAGGTCCCTGGAATCTAAAGTTACTCACTATTGCCAAGCAAAAGCTCAGTTTGAATGATATTGAACATAGAATATTGCGGCCGATATGGTACGACCCGCTTCTTCATTTCGGGCTTAATTGTGCCAGCATGGGCTGCCCAGATTTACTTCCTACCGCGTTCACGTCGAGGAACACCGATACTCTTCTAAAAAATGCGGCCAAACGATTCCTTGCGCATCCGCGGGGTTTGACCATAGAGAGTGAAAACACCATGGTTTTGTCAAAAATATTTTCATGGTACCAAGAGGATTTTGGCAGTAACGAGAAGGCCATGGTACGGTATCTACAACAATACATGTCGGCTGAGCAAGCCAGTATTATCGCTGTAATTAAGCGCGTTAAATACAGCTATGATTGGAACCTGAACCAGAAAAAGTCGTAGGCCATAAAATGGGTTTTATGACTTGGGGCTGATAAATGCACTTATCAGCCAATCAAGTCAATTGGCGTACATGGAAGTCACAGATCAACGATTGATCTTTTTAGCTTAATCGAGCGGGCTTTGCAAAAAGTCGTTACGTGCACCATTTGCAATCGGTGAAAGCTGGCTATTATTGTGAGGTACGAAGCACAAAGCGCTTCATACAGGCTGCTGCTCACTGCCAAACGTTTCTTGAGCTCACAATGAGTTGACGGAATTAATGATTTACTGATACCCGAGTTTGCTACCAAATAAGTGTCAATGATCAGTAAAGTAGCGAGTTAAAAGCTAAAAATAAAATCGTACTATCTTAGGAGAAATGACCATCGGCTATAGATTAGGCGTAGATGTGGGGGGAACGTTCACCGATCTTCTACTCATAAACGAAGAGTCGGGGGCCACCCACACCGCAAAAGTTCCTTCTACTCCAGAAGACTCGTCGATCGGCGTGCTCAATGGTATTGCTCGGATATGTGACGAGTCGGGTATTGATCCCAAGGACGTCAATCGCGTGATGCATGGAACAACGGTAGCGACCAATGCGGTTTTAACAGGCAAAGGCGCAAAGGTTGGCTTAGTAACAACCGCCGGCTATGAAGACACCTTGCAGGTTGCTCGTTCGTTTTGTCCAGGAGGCTTAGGAGGTTGGGTAACCTTTGTTAAAAAGCCATTATTAGCGCCATTAGAGTTGACCATTGGAGCTCGGGAGCGTGTTGGCGCCGACGGCAAAGTGGTTCGAAACCTCGATGTTGATACTTTTCGTGCCGATTTGGTAGCGCTTAAAGTCAAAGGTGATATTGAAGCCTTAACCATTTGTTTTATTAATTCATATATCAACGATCAACATGAAAAACAGGCGCGAAAAATTGCCGCCGAAATTTTCACTGACATCCCTATCTCGATCTCGAGTGATGTGGTGCCAGAAATGCAAGAGTACGAGAGAACAGAAACCACGGTCGTTAATTCCTATGTGCGGCCAGAAGTGTCCAAGTATGTGAGTAACCTACAGGGCGCCTTAGATAAAAAGATGGGGTCCGATACGCAACTTGCTATTTTGCGTTCAGACGGTGGGTTAGCATCAGCACGAGCGTCAGGTGAGTCGCCGGTAAATTTGCTTATGTCGGGCCCCGCTGGAGGAGTAACCGGTGCTGTCTATTTTTGTCAACGCGCAGGTTTTGACAATATTCTAACCTTCGATATGGGTGGAACGTCGACTGATGTAGCCTTAATTCAAAATTCTAAAGCACGGATTCGTCGCGAGACGATTGTCGGTGATGTGCGCGTCAGAGCTCCGTCGGTTGATGTGCGTACGGTCGGTGCAGGAGGCGGGTCCATTGCGTTTGTCCCGGAGCTCACCAAAGCGCTTAGGGTAGGGCCAGAGTCGGCAGGTGCTGCACCGGGCCCGGCATGTTATATGAAGGGTGGCGAAGTTCCGACGGTGTGTGATGCAAACGTGGTTCTCGGTTATTTACCATCCGATGCGCAACTCGGCGGCAACATGGAAATTAATCGCGATGCGTCAATAAAGGCAGTGCAAACGGTAGCCGATGCGATGGGTATTGACTTAATGGAGGCCGCCGAAGGCATCATTAAAATCGTTAATGAATCTATGTTTGGCGCCTTGCGCTTGGTCTCGGTTGAACAAGGTTACGACCCTCGTGATTTTGCCTTGGTTGGCTTTGGCGGAGCCGGTCCTTTGCACGCGAACTCCTTGGGTATATTGGCTGACGCGTGGCCCGTTATTGTACCGCCTGGCCCAGGTGTTCTATGTGCTTATGGGGATGCAACGACGCAGGTCCAAGACGAGGCTGCAAGAACGTATTTAATGATGGCGGCAAATTTAGGCGACGTTCAATTGCGCGACGATTTGCAGGAGTTAAAACATAGGGCCGCAGAATCTTTGATCGCCGACGGCATTATGCCTGAAGACCAAGAAGTCACCTACCAGGCAGACCTACGTTATGCCGGTCAGGCTTTTCAAATAACCGTCGATTTCACCGAAGCCGAATTGTCTGACAAAGGCGTGTCTTTATTGACTGATGCGTTTGATGCGGAACACGAACAGCTCTTTACCTTTAAGCTCGATGACGGCCACGAAATATTGATGATTCGAGCGGTTAGTCGCGCTAAAGCACAAGCGATCACGGAGAAGTCGGTTGGCGATCAAAGTGCAGATCTGGCCGATTGTGTGATTCAAGAGACGAAGTTTTATCATAATGGCACATGGCATGACGGAAACTTGTATGACCGAAGTAAGCTACATTCAGGGATAGTGGTGCCGGGTCCCGCTATTGTCAGCGAGATGGATTCGACCACTGTAGTGCTCCCTGGCTATTCAGCTAAAGTGGACGTCGTCGGTAACTTGCTTATCACCCCAAAATCATAGGAGGCGGCCATGACTGCAAATATTATTGAAACCAACAGTAATCCGCTAAAACGAATCGAAGTTGACGGCGTGACCGTTGATATCATCGAAAACTCGCTACGAAATGCACGCGAAGAAATGGATGCAGTATTGTTCCGCACAGCCATGTCGCCAGGCATTCGCGAACAAGGTGATTGCTTTCCGCTAATAGCGGCCAAATCGGGCAAGATGGTGGTCGGCCAATTTGGCTCATTTATTGGCCCATTTATGGAAGCGTATGAAGGTGATTTGGAAGAGGGCGACGTGATTCTTACCAACGACCCGTACATGTGTAATGCTGCGGTATCACATCTTCCAGATTGGCTGGTATTGGTGCCGGTATTTAAAGATGGTCGTCATATCGCCTGGTCTGCGATGTTTGGTCATATGTCGGACAATGGTGGCATGGTACCGGGGTCGATTCCGATTCAAGCCACTACTATTTACCAAGAAGGCATACGTATACCCCCTACCAAATTGTATAAGCGGGGCGAATTACAGTCCGATATTTTAGAATTGATTTTACACAATGTTCGCACTCCCCAGTGGAACCGCTTTGACTTAAACGCCTTAGTCGCCGCCTGTAACACTGCCGCAAAACGCTGTGTCGAAATGGCTGAGAGATTTGGTGATGACGTACTTTTTTCGACCATGGATATCATGCTCGAACGCAATCACTTGGCAATGAAAGCAATTATTGAGATGTTCATTCCTGAAGAGCCACGAGTATTTGAAGACTACTTGTGCGATGACGGCATGGGTATGGGGCCGTATAAAATAAAATGCAAAATGTGGCGCGAAGGTTCGGTTGCGCACTTTGATTTTGATGGCACTGATCCGCAAGCCCAAAGTTCGGTAAATTTTTATATGAACGAAGACATGTTCAAAATGTTTTTCGGTTCGTTTACGATAAACGTGGTGGACCCACAAATCGTCTTTAATGATGGTTTCTATGACTTAGTCGATGTGAATATTCCACAAGGTAGCTTACTCAAACCAAATTTTCCGGCCGCCTTATCCGGTCGCACCCACGCATTGGGTCGGATATTCGACGTGTTGGGTGCCTTACTAGGCATGGGTGCGCCAGAAATGATGCTCAATGCGGCTGGGTTTTCCGACTCGCCTCATTTGTTTTACTCAGGTTACGATGACAACAATGAGTGGTTTCAGCTGTTTCAAATCGGTTTTGGTGGCGTCCCTGGGCGCCCCGTCGGAGACGGCCCTGACGGACATTCTTTATGGCCTGGCTTTACTAATGTGCCCAATGAATTTATTGAGTCGTATTTTCCGTTGCGCATTGAACGATATGAAACCATTCCAGATTCTGGCGGAGCGGGGTTACACCGGGGTGGCAATGGATTGAGCGTAGCGTATTGTTTTCTATGTGACGGTGACATTGGTATTCATGATGACCGTTGGTTGACGTATCCATGGGGCGTACTCGGTGGTGATACTGGCTTGCGTTCAACCAAGCGTTTAGTCCGTGTCGACGGCAGCGAAGAATGGTTACCTTCAAAAGTCGAAGGGATCAAGGTCAAGGCTGGTGATGTGTTGTATTTTAATACCTGGGGCGGCGGCGGATGGGGCAACCCATTAGAACGCGATCCCGAGTTGGTGCTGGCTGATATAGATCGTCGACTGGTGACCGTCGAAGGCGCAAAACGCTACGGTGTGGTTGTTAGCAATGGCGCAGTCGACATCGACGCGACTGAGGTGCTTAGGGTTGAAATGGCGTCTCAGCGCGGTGAGGCGGGTTTGTTTAATTTTGGCGGAGAGATCGAAGCTATACGAGACAATTGTGAGGCAGAAACTTATCTGACCGCTCCGATTAAACCAAAATTCCTTAGTGCCGATGCTTAGGGATCAGTCCTAATCTATTGCACCAGCACCATAAATAAAGTCCAACAATAACTTGGTTTTTCCGCTGGCAGTCAAATCGCCAGAAAAGCGATAACTTCGTGTTTGCGTTTTAACTTGGGTGGTTTAGTGCAACGCCCGAAGTTTGATTCTCCCATTTGAGGTTCATTTGAACCTATACCCATTAGTCTTCTCTGTATCAATAATTTACTTAGATACGGATTTGTGACGATGAAATTCAGTAATTCTATTCTCGCGCTGGGGCTTCTTGCCGCAGTTACCGCAACAACTCTTCAAGCGGCCACAGAGCTACCAGAAGATAATCAAGCGATAGACCAAGCCTATTTATCGTACTGGTTTTCATACGACTCAGCCGAGCCGATTAATCTCGTACTTAATAAGTTGGAAGACGACCAATATGGTGGTCGTGCTGAAATTCGTTTTACCAGTGACGACGGGCAAATCGTAAATGGCTTAATCGCGTTTCCCACAAAGCAGGGTGAGGCTAATAAGCTCGCCTTGGCATTGCACCCAATGGGCATAGACCAGAACTTCTGGTGGAACGATAAAAGCGCTTTGTCGGCCCAAACAATGACGGCCAAGTTGCGAGAGCAAGGTTACACAGTGATCAGTTTGGATGCTCGCCAACACGGCGCTCGCAGTCGCGACGGCTTTGGCCCGCGTGAACTTTTGAAGCGAGCGCACAGCGCGGAACCTAGGTTGTATATAGACACTATTGTTGGTTCGGTAAGGGATTATCGCATCGTACTAAACTGGGCGAAAGACAAATACAAGCCTGACGAAGTGTTAGCGATGGGATATAGCATGGGAGCGCAAATGAGTCTTTTGCTGGCAAGTTATGAACCAAGCGTGACCTCAGTGGTGGCGATGGTGCCTCCCTACGTAGGCTCGTCGACCTCGCCGGTAGCGCCACGCAAACACGTTGAGCGAATTAGCAGCGCCAAAGTCTTGTGGCTAGCGGGCAGTAAAGACCCTCATTCCAATAGCGCTCAGACTCAGGAAACTTTTAATCTGATTGCCTCAAGTGATAAAACGTTGAATTGGTACGACGCAGGTCATCGGCTGCCTCCAGAGTTTTTAGACACAGCTCTATCGTTCTTCGATTCTTTAACGGCGGAGGAGCAATAATGAACGACATATTATCAGCGCATTCCATCAAACGCGATGTGAATACAAAGTCAGGCGTTCTCACCATTCTTGATGATGTTAATTTAACGCTTAACGCGGGAGAATCAATCGCCATTCAAGGTGCATCCGGTAGCGGGAAATCCACTTTATTAGGCGTCTTAGCGGGCTTGGACCTTCCACAGAGTGGCTCGGTTACCCTAGATGGCAATAATATTACTCAGTTAGACGAAGATCAGCGTGCCTTATTACGAGCCGACAATATTGGTTTTGTGTTTCAATCCTTTTACCTAATTGACGATTTGACCGCGCTCGAAAATGTGGCCTTACCGTTAGAGCTATTCGGTCATGACGACGCTATTGAGCAAGCTGAAGATTGGCTCACACGGCTTGGGATGGCCGATCGTATGTCTCACTTTCCACGTCAACTATCCGGAGGTGAGCAACAACGGGTCGCTTTGTGTCGCGCTTTTGCAGTGAAGCCAGCGGTTTTATTTGCTGATGAACCAACGGCTAACCTCGATACTGTGACGGCAGAAACCGTATTGAATCAACTGTTTTCTTTGCAGCGAGAACAGCGCACCGGCATGGTGATAGCCACTCATGATCGCTCTTTGGCTGCACGATGTGATCGAGTGCTGCATCTGCAATCTGGCCGTTTAGTATTGGAAAGTGGCTCGTGAACCAGGTGTCTCAAACCCTAATA
>CAYQVT010000028.1:0-25433 GCA_964420885.1 uncultured Gammaproteobacteria bacterium | reverse complement strand
CACCGGCAGCGCCGTCTTCGGTTTCAACACCGCCAGCACCACCACCGCCACCTGGGGCAATCGCTAGCGGGTCTTCCTCGGGCTCGCCTTGCTGATCGTTCTTATTTTTGTTGCAATCGATTAACAAACGATTCAGGTTTTCGATCTGCCCTTGTTGAGAGGCAATTCGTTCTTCTAGTTGACGTTTTTGGGTTTGCAAATTGCCGAGTTCAACTTTTTGGTCAGCTAATTCGACTTGATTACCGAATTCATCAACCGCGGTTGGTTTTTGTGTGCCAGCATCAACAATGGTCTGAGTTTGTTCTATCGAAACTTCTAAGTCTTTCAGCTTTTGTTGATCAGCTTCTATAAAATCGTTCAATTGACGAATCTGGGCATTGAACTGATTGGCATTAGCGCAAGGGTCAGCACCACCTTGGTTGGTATCACCCTCAGGTGCTCCGCTTGTCGCACCGACTGTCGGAGACGCGCCCGCAACAGTCTGTTGAGCCGCTGGCGGCACCTGTTCTGGCGCGGCCTGCTGACAATTCGCTTCTTGTTCTTTAAGGCCATCTAATTCAGCACTCTTGGCCTCAGCTCTCGCTTCTAGACTTTGTTGTATTTCTAAGGCCTGCTGCAAATCAGCCTTAGCCTGCGCATCATCTGGGTTCTCCGCCAAGGTCGCGTTGGCACGTTTAATATCCCCACGTACTCCGCTACTGCTATCCTGACCCGTCAATATACCCAGTTGGCGCTGAATAAGAAGCAATTGTTGATCGGCAATTTGGCGCTGGTCTCGAACCTTTTTACATGGGTCAGACTGTGCCGAGCCGGCCGGTGCCTGTGCCTGTGCGGCGGCAGCATTGGCGATAACGGCGGCCTTAGCGGCGCTTGCCGCGTCGGCATTTTCTAATACTTCAGCGACCTGATCCTTAGCCAGTAAATCTAATTTGTCTCCTGCTAAGTTTTTGAATTTCTCCTGTGACGCTAAGAGTTGAGCTTCTAACTCAGGCAATAGCCGCTCGGCTTCATCCGCTTGAGTTTTAAGAGTACTGAAATTTTCAATAGCTTTCAGGTCTTCCGCGTCAACAGCTCGGTCTATTAGGCTCCTTAAGGCTTTGGCTTCGCTAATTTTCTTGCTGATCTGATTGGTTTCAATCAAAGTATTTAGTAGTTCACGAGAACTCTCCAAACGCGCGATTTCTTCAGGCGATTTCCCAGCTGTAATTTCATCGCTTAGTTCTGGAAGTGGCTCTGTGCGACTTAATTTATCTTTTCCACCAAGCAATTCTGCATCGTCGATCAGCTGTTTGAAGGCCGCATCATTTTTGATAACTCCGTTGGGTCCTAAATCAATAAAGCCTTCTTGTATTAGTTTGTCCGCATTTTGCCGTATCGCTACAACAGCGTCTAAATCTCCTTTTGCAATCGCATCGATCAAACGAGGGTCGAGGTCCTTACCAACACCGGTGCCTTGTTGTGAATTTATTTTTGTATGGTTCTCTCCTAGGCGCCGATTCGATAATTGCAATTGCTTTACACCAGATATATCTATTAACTTGTCAGCTACAAACTGGCGGGCTTCATCCACGGTGAGACCTAGTTCGTCCAACGAAAGTATTCCAGCGCCTTCTGAATTTACACTGATGGTCTTAACCGTGCCATCGGGTAGCTCGATTGTTCGTATTAAGCTATTACCAAAATGGTTGTCTAAGGCAATAAACCCTTTGTCAATGTTGCCGAGTAAGTTTTCAACATAAGCTGCCTGTGCATTCAATGGCACTGACCCAACGGCTTTTTGAATATCGAGCACCGCGCCCTGAGGGCCAAAGTCACCAAACTCCAACCCCTGATATCTTGGCTGGGTTAAACCGAAACTTCCATCGCTAAACTTCACCACCTCATACGGAATTAGGGAGCCACCGGCTGCGGCGACAGTATTCTGCTCAGCTATTGCCTCATCTAGCCTCTGTTTAGCGGTTTTCTGGTCGTCGCTAAAAAAGCGTTTAATGATCAAATTATTGTCTGCACTATGCACGTGAATCGAGCCCTGTACGCCCTTATCTATTTCTTTACCAATGGTGTCAATACTCAACACTTCTGCTTCGGGTATGTTATTTAGGTCGGGGTCGAGTTTCGCAACATTGCCAAAACCGTTACGAGCTAGTTCGTCGAACACCTCCGTCGCTTTGTTCTTATCGAATAAATCCACCAATGATGGATCTTCGAACTCTTTGATTTTGTTTAGATCAACCTTTAGAGCAGCTTCACCTTTTAATTGCTTTAGCTTAGTAAATATCGCTTGCTCTCTAGCAGAGCTCACCACAAACGGTTCGTTTGACGAGAGAAATGGCGATTCAAGCTCGATCTTACTCTTGAGGGCCGCCACTTCTGCGTCGGTAATTGGGTTTGCGGTGTTATTTGAAGATAAATCGGCTTTGCGAACGTTATTTGGATCGATTAGTAATTTAAATTTATCGTTCTTAGGTTGTGCTTTTGCTAAAACCTGAATCTGGTCGAATAGAGCTTGATCTCGCGCTGTGTCCAATACAAACGGCTTGTCTGACGAGGCAAATGTCCCTTCAAAATCGATTCTACCCTTAAATTCTGCTATATCGGCGTCGGTAAATTCGAAGTCGACGGCGTTATTGGCCGCTGCTTGCTCGGCCGCTACTTCATCGACGATGTCATCTATTGACTGGTTGGGCGTATCATCACCCAATATATCGCCGATATCGTCATCGTCTAAATCACTGGCTCCATCGTCTCGACTACTATCAGAACCGTCAGAGTCAGCGCCGTCTGCGTCGCGGCTGTTGGGATTCGCATCGGCCACATCGGCGTTATCGTCTGCTAATTTTGCTATGTCTTCGTTAAAACCCTCGAGCTGCTCTCCGGTCGCTTTTAATTCGTCGGCCTTGGCGTCAGCCAATTGCCGCTGTTGCTGAAGGTTGACTTCTACGCTGTCTATTTGGTTTTGAATGGTGAGTCGTATAGATGGATCGCTAGCGCTGTCGAGACTTACTCGTAAATCATCGAGGTTTTGTTGAATTTCATCTAAGCCATTTATCGCATTAGTCAGATCTGCTTGTTGAGTGCCGAAGTCGTCGGCGACCCTAGCCAAGTTTGCCGCTGTAGTCGGGTCGATTCTAGAGCCGTTCAAGCCAATCAATGATTTGAGTTCGTCAACATCGGTGATGTCGGTTTTAACAATGGCTTTAAAAGTTGGCAGCTGAGTGCTAACAAAATCATCCAGCTTGGCAGATACCGCACCTATCTTTTGAGCAGTCGACGATTGGGAGGTTACTTGCGTTACCTTAGTGGCAATTTGCTGAGTAACGCGAAGGCCGGTATTGGTGCTGGCGAGCGCGCCGGCAACGTCACCAGCAAAGGGGATTCGTGTAGACGCGGCAAACGCCAAACCAATCGCCGCGCCATCACGCAAGATATCGGTTTGATTTGTTGCCTGCTTTAGTGTGGCAATGGCCTTTAGACCAAGTTCAATACACTCAGGGCCGGCGTTGGGGTCGGCCAAACAGGCTTTGGCTAATAGGGTCTGGGAGGATAATTTGAGATTAATATCGATCTTTTCATCGTCGCTGGAGGCTATTTCTTTAATGGCTGCCAACAAGGCGCCGAGTGCTGGGGACAAGGGCGAGTCGGCTGCGCCGTCTAGCGCGGCCCCTGTGATATCAATTGCCTCGCCTCCGGCCAGATCGAAGGCCACCAGCGCGTCGGCAAGTTTGTTGCTGGCGGCATCTGGGGCATTCGCTAGGGCGGGCAATACTTTATCGATATTTGCCAAGGCCTCTGCGATAGCGCGTGGGTCAAGATTATTCCCAAGCGTAGCTAAGAATAGGCTACTGAATTCAGTGTACTGAAACGCTAGGCCAACGCCGCCAGAGTAGACCTCGTTCAGGAGAGTGTCCAGACGGTCAATTTCGCTACCCAGAATCGATTTTTGCTTGGCCAATTCAGCGTTGCCATTGAGCTTAACGTTGTTCGGTAGATCATCGGCGAGCGGTTGATTAACCGGCTGGCAATCGGGCCGGGGAGGTACTTCTTGCTTTTGCGCGGTTAGCTGTACTCGCTTTTGTGCAGAAGACAGTTGGCCGAAACCAAAACTAAAAAAACTGGATATAAAGCCCGGCTCCCCTATCCTATTAAGCTCCGCGTCGATAGCGTTATTTTTTTGCTTAATTCGGTCTATCGTTTCAATCTGAGCTAGTTCTTCAGCACTGCAAATTTGCGTGCCGCCACCACCGCCACCCGACGCGGGGTCTTGCGCTAACGAGTTTAGGGCATTCTGTATGTTGGCGGGCAACACCACGATATTCGGTAATTTAATCGCGTCTGGCAGCTCGTCGAAATTGAAGTTTTGTACTTGCCCGCAAAACTCGAGCGATTCGTTCGCGAGCACGTTTTTAAGAAAGTTAAGCGTTTTATCGATATCACCCTGAAGAGCGTCGCGCTGCTTATTTAGCTCAGCCTGAAAATCTTGCACCGTGGCAAGCAGGTCGTTGGCGCGTTCTACCTGTTCGTTATATTGATCGGCTAGATCTTCGTAGTTGTCGATGGCTTCGGCCATTTGCTGACGCACAATGTCGGCGTGTTCGTTTAGCGCTTTAATCGCGTCGAATGCATTTAGCTGAGCTTCGCCAGCTCGCTTTTTGTCGGCCTGCTGTTGCACTAGTAGCGCTTCAGCCTGCTGGATTTGGTTTTGAATCTCAGCTTGTTGCTCGCCGTTATCGTTGGCCGCTAATTGGTCTTTCAGCTTAGCAATGTTTTGTTGGGTGCCTAGTATGTCTTTATCGAATTGAGCACCGATTTTCGGGGTCGCAACCAATACAAAAATCGCGTCACCGGCATCAGCAATTTGCTTATCGAGGTCGGCTAGCTTTTTTTGCTCTTCCTTGAGTTGCGCGTTGACTATATTCACCTCTCGGCGATGTTCTTCCTTAAGGAAATCAGCCTGTTTTTCAGTTCCAGAACCATCGTTGCCAATCTGGAACTTTGCCTCAGATTCATTTACACGTAAATCGTTTTCCAGTTTAGCACTTAGCTGCTGTAATTTTTTCGCCGTATCTACACGCGCTTGCTCTACCTGAGCAGCCAGTTGGGCACGATCTTCTTTTAAGGCGTCTGACACCTTAATTGAGGAATCGGGCAGGACACGTCGCGCCCCATCAATGTCTTTAAAGTTCTCTAGATCAGACGGTTTGTCGAGTTGCACGCGATTAACATTCGCGACCTCCTGAGTCGCTCGATTAGTCAATTTATTATCCTTGCCTTGGCCAACAAAAACATTGCCCTGAATATTATTAACTCGATTGTCTATGCGCTGTTGCAAGCCTTTGTCGATGGTGTCGGGGTTAATCACACCACCGTTGGCATTCAGGTGCGCCTGCAGTGCCTGCGCGTCACCCGGGTTAAGATCACCAATGGCTTCTGCTCGAGCGGCGTCGTCCATGGCCAGTTGCAGTTCTTTTATTTGATTTTGTAAATCACGATAAACGTCAAGCGCTTCTAATGCCGCATTACGAGCATTGTCTATCGACGCGTATTCGGTTAGTGCGACCCTGATCTCAATTGGAAAATTATCTGGGTTTTTTAATTCTTCAAACTGATCAAGAAGATCGCCCAACCCTAAACTCAGTTTAAGCGCGGCATCACAGCGCGTCTCAAACTGATAACGGTCGATGATGGTGTCAATCGCCAAGCATTGTTCAGGTTTGAGTTCAGTGCTTACTGAAAAGCGCTCTTGAACCTCGAGCAGCACATCTTCTTGATTGACGGCTTCCTCTATCTTAAATTGCACCGGATCAAACTTGGCGTGTGCGATCGTTATTGGCCCCCACCCAGTACCTGTTGGTGCCCAGCCAGTACCACCTAGTAAGCATATAAGTACAATACTGACAATCAGCCAAAGCTGTTGCACTCGATTAGACATGTGTCTCTCCAAAAACTCGATAAATAGAAATGTTTAACAACTTAAGTACGTGTCAAATCGATGCGACCAACGAGGTCGACTTCTAGTCCGTCGCAGACTAAGTCTTGAGATGTAATGGTGGCTGTAGCGATTCCGGAAGGGTCAAACTGACCGCTAATGGTTAGTAGCCCCTGGGTACAGACGACGTCTACGATAGCGTCGCTTGCAGCAACATCAATGCTGAATGCACCTCCAACAGAAAGACTGGCGAGAATCGACGCGCCGTTGGATAGGTCTAATACCAAGCGATTGGTATCGGTGACCTGTGCAGTTGCCTCGCCTTCTATATTCGAAACAATTTCAGGTCTTATGATAGCTGTAGCGGTAAAGCTAAAGGTGCCTACGTAATTACCCGCCAACACGCTGATGTCGATTCCACCAGATTGAGTATTACCGCCACTGCAGGCAACTAAAGCTATGCACCACAATGGTAGTAAAATCGAATAGTGAACAACACGAAGGTATTTGCGCCTCGCAATAAAAATTCCCTTGAAAAATTTGAGCCCCATTGATATCTACCCGTAAGATAATTAAGTATTACCCCTATTGTCAGCATTAGTGGCGCAGCTGGGTATTAGGTGAAGCCCCTAATGCTTAGGGGAATACCCCTAGTTGTTGAGGGTATCCGTGGATGGCAAAGCGTAGACTAATCAAGCACAATAGGCTTATGTGGTACTACGACACTCGTAATTCCTTATCTCTTGATGACTCTCGCGCACGCTACCAAGTATGGTGGCGCAGCGTAGTAGCGGTTATTCTCTTCGGGCTTGCGACAGCGGCTAATGCTGCGCCTGTGCCGCTAACGGGCTGGGAATTCGCCGCTCTTAATGCAGATGCTTCAATTGGCGAAGCACCAATTGAAGGCTGGCAGCCAGTTGAAGTACCAGCAACCTTAGCCAACCACGGCATTATCTATATCCAATATGGTATTTATCGAGTCCCGATAGAGGCAGATCAACTACGTAACTTGCGCGAACCCACCGTATTGCTGGGTTCAATTTTAGAGGCCGACCGAAGTTACTTTAATGGTGAGCTGATAGGCGCACATGGCCGCTTCGGGCCCGGTATCGAGGCCATCACCGCGCATCGTAAGCAACGACTTTATCGTATTCCTGAGTCGTTAATTCGCTCGAACGACAATGTACTCACGGTACAAATAAGAGTTTGGAATACCTTTGGCGGTATTCTTGGGCCAACGCCGGTGTTGGGCGAATATCAGGAATTAGCCGAAATCGCTTATCAAAGCGAATATTGGGGTTCGATGATTGATACAGCCATGATTATGCTAAGTGGCAGTGCGTTTTTGGTCTCTTTGTGGCTGCTACTCTCCACAGGCAGGCGTAACACTGAACTAGTCTGGTTAAGTATTATCATGTTCAGCTTATTTACTTCAACCAGCAATGAAAGCTTAATGGCATACAACCTAGGATTAAAAAACACCCCACTGCAACTATTGGTTTTTATGCTGGCCAACATTTTGGTGATTCCGATAGCGCATTACTATCGTCATCTTCAGCTTTCGATTCATACTTCATGGCGCGGCTGGCGCGATGCTACTATTGTATTTGCGGGTGTGATTTACACCTTGTCTACTGTCGAACTAGTGCCCAGCGTCGTTGGTCTCACCGCTGGTTCTCTTTGGCTGATTGGTATAATTAGTATACTTTTTGAGCTATTTTTTGGCTCTTTGCGCGCAGCTCAATACAAGGTCGATGGTGCACTACTGCATTTTTTCGCCTTGCTAAGTTTAGTAATATTTTCTGTTCTCTTATACAGCATTATTCCGGTCAATATTAGTCTATATCGCCCTGATCAAATTGGCATAGCCCTGTTTATTATTTTGATTATGTTGGGTTACCTAAAACGGAACAGCGCACTACATATACGGCACCGAGAACTTACCTCACGGGTATTTGCGCTGCGCAATGACGAACAGCAACGTATTGCTCGCGATCTGCACGACGGCTTTGGGCAACAATTGGCGACCCTTAAACTGCAACTCAATATGTTGTCGGACACCATGGACCAAGATTTGGTAACACAAGCAAACCAATCGCTCGGCCATGGACTCAAGCAACTTCGAGAAATTACTCACGGACTAAATCCAGTGAGTGTAAGCCAACATGGTTTGGTCTGGGCGATCGAAAATGAAGTGGCCTCATTAACCGGCTTGCACCAAATGGACATCAACCTAGAACTGCAAAAAACAGACCTCGATTCCGATACCAAACTGCATCTATTTCGTATATTTCAGGAATGTCTGAACAATGCGATTAAACATAGCAACGCAGACCAAATAGACGTAAACCTGCAACAACGAACTCGCTCGGTGGTGATGGAGATTCGAGACAATGGCATTGGCTACGAAGCCGAATCGCTCAGAAATGCTCGGGGCGGTCTTGGTTTAATCAACCTACGAGAACGTGCAGAACTCATTGGTGCTCGTTTAAGTATTAACAGCAGCCGCTCACACGGCACCCGAATTCAAGTAAACATACAGTTATCCTAATGATTACGAAGACTATTGAAAACAGTGGTGGTAACACAATTATTCGACTCTATCTCGTGGACGACCATGATATGTTCCGCGAAACCTTAAGCAAGTCCCTGGCGAGAGATTCAAATTTTTCGGTCACTGGCAGTGCCGGTGATGGAGTACAGGCAATCAACGACATTACCCTACTCAAGCCAGACGTTGTATTACTCGATGTCAGTATAGAAGGGCTTAACGGCTTAGATACATTAAAGCTAATTTTAAATACGACACCTTCGATTAAGGTGGTCATGCTTAGCATGGATACCAGCCGAGCAACGGTATCCCGAGCAATGACAAATGGTGCACTCGGCTATGTGACCAAAGGCGACAATGTCACATTTTTGAAACAAGCCATTAGATCAGTGATGTTGGAGAGGCGTTATTTAAGTCCATCACTTAATCTCGAAGAAAGTTTTGCAAACCAGCTTGACGCCAGAGAGTCTAAATCAATTACCATAACCCCACGTGAACGCGAAATCATCCAACTTGCAGCAGAGGGGTGCAGTACTAAAGTTATTGCTAGGACGTTAAAGCTTAGCGAGAAAACGGTAGAGGCACACCGGAGCAATGTTTACCAAAAACTCAGAATTAGCAACCTTGCGGACTTAACCCGTTACGCCATTCGCAATGGGATAACGTCATTATAAAAAATGTACATCGCTGAGCAAACAAGTTGACGTTATAACGCTGTGATAGGTAAATACCTAACACTAGGGCAAGTTAATAGAAAGGCAGATCCATTAGTGTGCTTAAGCCGTTTTTAGTTTCCATTGCTACGATTCTGAAGGTAAGTGTCAATCGCGGCAATAACGTCTTTCAAGGTATATCGAATACTAATTTCTCCAGCATGAGGCCTATAGATGTCTCCACGGAAAGGCTCGGCGACAATTTTACCAGTCGGGTCAACCAACCATAGATTTGGTACGTCATATTCTTGAGCTTCATTTTTACTGCGAAATGCGCCCGCCCAACTAGGTACGAGTGAAAGCTCTCGTCTTAGAGTAATAGTTTCACCGTCAGCTAAGAGGTTAAATCCACTGTCGTAAAATGGCTGTACGGGTATAGTCCCTTGATCAATCGACGCTTGTGTTGAATCAACGAATGAGGCTATTGCTTTTTGATAGCTAGCGTTTTCTGATCCAGTAAAAAATACGCCTTTTTCAAAACCAAGCCAGTGACTGTGATGAGCGGGCGGCACTGCGATGGGTATAATGCCAACTTTGTTCTCATAGAATTTATGCAAGCTACGTACGATATGCAGATCTTCAAAAGAATTTGAACACCATAAGCCACCACTTTTGGCGGCACGTTCATGCCCTAATGCACCACCACCGAAAATAAAAACAACACTAATCTTGGCCTGTGAAGTCGCTACTAAATCCGTCAAGCGTTGTTCGACACCCAGCTTGTCTGAGACCACAACTTGTGAAGAAATACGAGAGCCCAATTGATAATTA
The DNA here is from genome assembly GCA_964420885.1 of uncultured Gammaproteobacteria bacterium. Lineage (GTDB taxonomy): Bacteria > Pseudomonadota > Gammaproteobacteria > Arenicellales > Arenicellaceae > Arenicella. The sequence continues at coordinate 15,472 of CAYQVT010000028.1, read as the reverse complement.
TGTCGTTCGCTCGCGACACTTACATAACTTACAAATAAGCTCAGCAACAGTAGTAAGATTAAGCGAGAGGCAAAACAGCGAATTATTTTTCTTGGATCCCTGTTCTTCATTTTATATAGCTCGATTTCTAGTTTTATTGTTTATACGCTCTTTGGTCAATGCCTGAGATGCAGGCAAGCTAAACTACTCGGTATTCAACGTCAGTTTTTCGCCTAGATATTGTGCCCCCGACAAGGTTAGATGAGCGTAGTCAGAGTAAACAATTTTCGAATCCGCAGGCGAGATTATGATGCACATATCATTTGGGCACATTAGCTGATAGGTATCTATAAATTCCGCTCCAGTTTGTTCCGAAAGTACTTTCAACTTATCAGCAACCACGTCTACGGGTGTTTTGTAATTATTCACAAACTGGTCTAAACCCGACTTTTTAGCGAAGCGAACGGCCAGTGTTGGCACATCGTGAAAGCCAGCACGCGGCCCGAAAACGACGATTCTAGCCTTTGTTTTTGATTTCAAAAAATTAATCGTTTCTGTAAGATTAGATAACGCAGGTTCGCGCCATGAAGCGGCTAAATATATTATCTTGGCATTCTCAAGACCAGCCGTTTTATAGGCCTGTGAACGGAACCTATTACAGAACTCGCTTAGCGACGCTGTTTCACCGTATTCACCTGGTATCAACGGTTGACACTTTGCCGGAATACTCAATAACGTAAGATTCAATTCAGGCTTTGAAAATTTTATTGCCAACATTGTGTCCCCAGCAAAACTATCACCAATAATATAGTGCTGATCGAACCCATTTTTATCTCGAAAAGACGATTGGTATTGAGCCAACAGCGCTTTTTTGGATTTGTGATCTTCACTCAAGCCACTGACGGCAATGATAATCGGTTTCGCCTGATCGGAGTAACGCCATTCCCAGCCCTTACCCAGTAAAATTCCAGCACCAAGAAAGGACAGTAAAAGCGCGCAAAGAATAAGTCCGAGCTCGCGGCTCGCTCCTTCTCGTCGAGCTCGCTCTTGCGCGGTAGTTTTAAAGCTAGAACCAGTTCGGCGAAATCTCTGCTCTACTTGATAATGCAATACCCAAGCAAGCACAAAAGTAAACGGAATTAAAATCGCAATAGACTTTGCACCTATCCCTCCCAGTTTCCAGTAACTAGCTAAGACAATTACCGGCCAATGAACTAAATAGAGGGAGTAGGAAGTCTTGCCCAGATAACGGCTAAGAGAATTACTCAATACCGGTGACACAAAGGAAACCTGAGCGCAATAGATTAACAATGCCGTCCCTAAACAAGGCACCATTGCCATTAAACCCGGAAATAAGGTTTGATCGTTGTATACGAAGATAGGCACAATAATAAGCAGTAAGCCAACCGCAGCAGCGATAGAATAGGCCAAACTTTGTTGTTCGGGTCTTTTTAAAAAAATCAAACAAGCGCCGATAGCAAACTCGCTAATTCGAAATGGCATCCAATAGAACACCATCGAGCCGTGTTCGCTCACTAAGCTCTGCGCAGCGACCAAGGAGATAACGCCCAATATAAGAATCATACTGATACAGAATTTCCGCCCTCGCGGAAGAACGCTTACTAGCAATAATGGCCACAACAAATAAAACTGTTCTTCAACGCCCAAAGACCAAGTATGTAAGAGTGGTTTGAATAATTTAGCTTCGTCAAAATAACCAGATTGAGACCAAAACAAAACATTGGAAACCGAAAAAACAGACGCCGCAGACGCCAGCCCAAGTTGAGAAAAGTGCTCTGGCGTTAGTACAAAATAAGCCGCAAAAATGGTCGCGGCGATGGTGACGAACAAAGCAGGAAGCAGACGAAATGCGCGGCTCAAATAAAAAACACTAAAACTAAATTCCTCTCGCTGCAAATCGGTATAAACATTCTTACTGATCAGATAACCACTAATTACAAAAAATACATCAACTCCAACAAAGCCTCCGCTGAACCCAGGAATCTTAAAGTGGAAGAACAGAACGGCGAGCACGGCTATCGCCCGCAACCCATCTATTTCGTGTTGATATTGTCTAGTATTTGCACCCACCATTGCGCCTGTTAAATCGTTGTTAATTGGGTTTTAAGTGAACAACAGTTCAATACTGCTCATTGTCTACTTTGATTAAAGCGTACACCAAGTTGGTCAGCAAGAACGTTCCCTAGCCAAATACTTCGACTGCGCGGTTGACGACTGATCAACTTGAAGGTTTTGGTGTCTTGATTCACTTCACCAATCACTCGAAGCCCCCAACTCGGAAAGCTGTCTTCACCTTGGCCGCCATCTTTCACTTGCTGCAATTCCAGTATTTCATTAATTCGCATGCCCTTCGACCATCGAAATCCGAGCACACTCACCTCCATAGACAAAGAGTCATAGTCCACCTTGAAAACCTTGCGGCAAAATAGCGAGTATAACAACACGCACGCGACTAAGATTTCCGCTCCCCAAAATACTGAAACAAACCACAATGGAATTGGACTACCATCGTCCATCACGCCACCATTAAGATACGATCTCAGCAACAGAACACAACCAATCGACCAAAATGATAGCCACAACACTAGGAAGCCGTTCATCGCCTTCATGCCACTGCGCCGGTACCCAATGTGTAAAAAGCCGCCACCTGCGGCGATCACATTAAAACCTTTGGGAGGTTTATTAATGTTGGTATCTTGTTCCATTATTCGCGTTCTATTAAACAGGTTAAAAATGATTTAGCCAAACAGCACGACGCTTAAATCATAATCAATATTCGAAAATGCCCGATTCCCTGATGTTAAGCAACAACTGCTTTCAAGTGAATTGCAAGCGATACGCTATTAGATTTCGTCCAAACGTTAGTTTGATTTATTCAACGTAGTAAAAGAATAACAAAACATTTTCGAAGTACCGGTAAATCAGAAGTGCAACTGTCATCAAAAATATAGATCACCTAAGTTCACCGAGAAACTTTAAAAAGTAAGCTGACTTTAACTAATCTTCTGTCGACCAACGATTAAATCTTGAAGAAGGCGGCCGTTGAAATGCTATTGTCGACGCCATCAAAACAAGTAAGTCTACGTGCTTTTTAGTAACCTCTTATGCTTCGAAGTTGAAGTAGTTTTTGTTGCTATTCGCTCTCAATGAAAGCAAGTTTAACCTCCGACGACAGCACCAAGTTGACCGTACTTCCTCGGCCATATGGGCAAACCTCAAACCCACTTTTTGCAAATCATTTAAACGAATTAACGATACCTAGGAATCTGCATCTTATTACTTCTGTCAACGTTGGCGAGTGTACCCTGATGACGAGTTCGAGTTAACACTCAACGGTCCTTACCCGAAAACTCAGTCGCTTGGGCCTATTTCGTCTAGAAACCTTCGACTAAGGGTTTAGATCCGTAACTCCCTAGATCCATTACGTTTGGGTCTTGAGAAATCTCTTTGACCAAGTAGTGAGATTCTTGGCGACCACCGATCGTCGTTTTAGATTCTAACGCCAGACCTCTAGGATAGTCGCCTTGCAACGATGAAAAGTCAAACATCACCTGATGTTGCTCGTTACCGAATGTAGTCATTAATTTCTTACTGAAACTAATGAAATCAAAATCAATCTCATCAGTAATCCAGACTTCTCCTTTCTCTTTACCATTATCAAAGACCCATTTCTGCACAGTGAATCCTAGAAGTTTTTTGGACTTCCCGGTGTTACTAATACTGCCGATATCTATCGGTTCAGTTTGACCACGCGGCTTAGCTTGCCCACCCATTTTTGCCATCTGCTTAATGAATTGTGTGGACATGGCGGTCTTGGTTCTCGCCTTATTGTCGATCATGATGATCGCTTGGTTCTCTAGATCCATCACGATCTGATTGTCGGCATCCGAATCAATCATGAAAGCGGACTCGGAAAAGCCCTGTTTCATGATAGACGTGTCACCCTTATAGCTCTGACTAGCAACCACCGACAAATCAAATCGATATTGATCGTTGATTGCCACTTCTTGCTTTAAAGCGTTCATCATTCCGCCTAATCCCCCGAAACCACTTAATGGATTATTGGAGGGCAGCACGCCCGCAACTTCGTCGCTGCCCTGCGATTCAGAAGGTTCTTGAGATTGCTGCTCGTCTTGCTCTTGCGCTGCCTTAGGATCTAGAACCGCATCGGTCGCTTCACCCGCCTTCTCGCCGGCTTTACGCGCAACTTTTCCAGTCACCACATTTTCAACTTCGTCTTGCACTCTATTTTTTAGCTTTCCCCATAATGATTGCGCTAATACGTTTGTAGAAAACACAGAGAAAGATAGCGCGATCATCGCCAGGATTAATTTAAACTTCATTGAAAACCTCATAGTGATAAATTTTTTAAAAGGTCGAACTAAGTAATATTTGAATGTTTAGGTCAAAACAACTAAGGCCTCAGGCTTATTCCCGCGCGGCTCTGATCGCCTCAAAAATACCCATAGCCTTAGTAATTTTCTGACTCATTTCCAACATACCACACTCCTTAGCATGGTTTTGAAATGGTTCGAATCTATTCTCAAGCATTTGTGCCTGCAATTGTTTGAATCCTTCATCTTGCTCAACTGTTTTTAGAGTCAATGTCGGAGTCTGGCGTATATAGTCTGTGAAACGTTCGCTGATCTCCATGGTTTCATCAAATTGCTCTAATAGATTCTCCGACCTAGCGTTCGAAACAACACATTTCGCTACTTTTTCGGCTTCTGGAGGCATGATTGCCGGCTTAATTTGAGTCGCCACTTCAGGCGATATGCGGGAGTAAAATAAACTGCTTGAATTAAGCATCTGCTCCATTGTTGTTAGATATCGAGACTCTCTGTCGTCGGCAGAAACACCCATCGATGTGAGTGTCATGATAAGAAATAGAATCGAATTACGCATCGTTGCCTCACCTACCGGAATAAAGTTACTGATCTAGCAGCTCTTGAAATTGGGTCATATCTGGCATGCCGCCAACACACGCCAAAACATCCATATTCATCATACCTGCTATCAAGCCAATATTGGTACCCAACTTATCTTGGGCTTGAGACCGCGTCCAACCTCGGTTCTCTGCCACTGCGGCTAATGGGTCATCAGCGCCATCATGTTCAGCTTGGCGTATGTCCACCACCAATTCGAAATCATCAACACTGAGATTGGTCTGCATTTTGTCAATCACACAATTACAGATTGCTTGGTCTCCAATATTTACCGTGCAAATGTTGTCCATACGAGCTCGGGCGCTATCATCTAGGTCACGACTGGTGGGTACGGCTTCGCTCGTTGAGTCTAAATTGACGATTGTAGCGGGCAATTGTTCGGCATAGGTAATGGCGTTGCAATAATTCGAATCTCGCTCATTGTTCTTTTTAAACTTAGTACGCGCAGATTGTTCTAGTGCTTGGTAGGCTGATTTACTAACGCCCAATTTTTTAGCACGCGAATCCGCATCATCATTAGTATGATCGCCTTGATAATAAGAGAATGATAGATGATAAGCCTGTATCTCGGCTTCGCTTAAATAGCCTCTCATGCGGCTCACGATACACATTGACTCACGCCGATAGCTTTCACCTACCGAGCGAATTCGAGCATCCAAGAACTTGGCAGCCGCAGAGCCTGGAGTGGGTTCTGATAATGAAACGAGTTGCGAGCTGGAAACCACACAACCCTGCTCGAAGTCTTCAAGGTTCTCAGGTAGACCTCCTAATCGGTCAAACTTCATCTGCGCCGAGATCATTTCCGACGGATTAGACATTGCCTGCTTGCTCGCCTCCTCGAGGCGATTATCTAACCCTAACGAGTAAGCATACCTCTGAACAAGTAGCTGCCTAGTTGCGACGGATTCAGTATTACTCACGTAGGCCAGCGCGCGTTTAGAGACACAACCACAATCAATATTGGGTCGTTGGTAAGTCTTACACATAGCTTGCATGTTTTTAGCTTGTTCCGATTGAGCTTTGGCTGATACGCCGACAATCAGCGTACCATAGACTAAAAATGTAACAAACAATTTAAAAACGTGATTCATTTTGTTCTCCAGTAACCGCTTAGATTAGCGATTTGGGAGATCGTTTTCATACATCAAATGACGTATAAGGTTTTTCTAAAGCCGGTTTTTACTTGCCAGCTTTAAGCGATATAACGCTTAATTGAAAATCTACCGCATTGCGCGGTGTTAATAGATGACCATTATGTTCGTGGTAAGAAGTTAAGCGGTGACACGAAAAAGCGATGAGATCGCAAAACATAAAAGTGTTTAGCGATATACTCTGGTCATGTCTGATCTGGATAAAACACCTAATCTACACCCCGCTAATGAGGTCATCGCCAAGTTATATTCGACGGTGGTTGACAATAAGCATATGCTCGATTTCTTCAATGCTTGGGATACATACGCGGAATATGTATTCAGAGAGAAGCCAGAAGAAGCCGAGATTTGGCAACCATTACTCATCGAACATTTTGAGCAGGCCAGCGCCTTGGTGGTTGTTAAACAGCCAAGTATGGCCGAGGAAAAACAGGCGTTTCTAGATCGGCAGAAGTTTCCGGCTGTTCTATTTAATTCACATTTTCGAATAGTTGCACAAAACCGCCAAGCAACGAGTATTTGGCCGATAAAGCTCGATACTGATATTTCAAGTGCGATATTGCCCCCGTTTGATCCGGCGAGTATTTTGTCTCTGAGAGCCAGCCAAAGCAATCATACGGACCCAATTTTATTATCCCTTGAAATCGGTTCTATTGATCAACCCAACGTAGTGATGGCCGTAGTCCATCCTGTAGAATTGTCTATCGCTGATGGCAAATCAACAGAGTTATTGTTTATCCTGCGAGTTGCACAGCCCCGTTGGTTTCCCGAGTTGGCGCGACTGCTAGCCCAAACATATGGTTTAACTGAGTCCGAAGTGGAAATAGCGCGTGGCTTACATCAGAACAAAACGCTTAATACCATCGCTCAAGAACGTGTGCGCTCTGTCAAAACAGTCCGCACGCAATTGTCTAACGTGTTCGAAAAAACCGGAGCATCATCGCAAACAGAACTCGTTAGTATGATTTCTAACTTGGGGCAAATACTGGAAACCGATAGCAAGAAATCAAGCATCGGCATTTCTCCAACACACTCCGGCTCGAGTAATCAACTGACAGTTTCAAACTGTACATCTAACGAAGGTCATCAATTGTCATACGTCACCTATGGCGATAGATCTGGGCAAACTGTCCTATCGTTACAACCCACTATTCCACCAGAATCAACTGTGCGATTCAGACAAGCTGCGTGTAATGCAGGTTTGTTTTTTGTGGTGCCGTACAAACCTGGTTCTGGTCAGAGCTCCTCCCGAAGTTATCGCTACCAACCAGCACTCGCCAGCCAAGACTACAAGGCTATTTTAGATGCCGAAGGTATCAAAAAAGTTAACGTACTCGGTATTTACTCGGGTGGCATATACGCTCTCGATTTTGCCAATACCTACCCAGAAACCATTCAAAAAATTGTCTTGGCCGACACTGGCATTCCACTCAACTTACCAAGTGATTTTTTAAAAATGTCGTCTATTGTTAGACGCACATTTTTGCCAGCGCGTATCTCACCAAGCATTCTGCTAACACCGCATAAAATGGTGGCAAAAGAGTTTCACGAGTCGAAAGCAGGCCAACGCCGTATAGTGGAGTACTTCTTCAAAGGCAGCCCTTCGGATCAAAAACTGATCACTGAAAACAAAGAGTATTTCAACGTCACTCGAGACATGATTCAGTATAGTTTTGAGGATATAAAGCAACTTGTCGATAACGTTTGCCTCTGGGCTGGAAACTGGAAATCAACCTTAGAACCCGCTGCTAATGCACACCAGTTATGTTTCGTCCACGGGGAATACAATGATGTCTTCATGTGGGAGGCGGTTAAAGCCTACGTCGAGCAAAAACCTAATGTAGAGGCAGTCAAACTCTCTGGCTGCTCACAGCTTGGTATCTTTGTGAAACCCGAAAAATTAATGCAATTGTTCTAGAGAGCCGCTAGTACGCTAAAATGGCTATACTGGTATTTTAATTAAGTAAATACTCTGCCCAACCTACACACATAGATACACACCGTGCTAAAAGATCGTATTAAACACAACCTTGCTGCTGTGACCCACTTAACCATCGATGATAAAACCTTGAAAAGGGCAGCGGTTGTAATAGCGATTGCAGACACTTCGGCGATTAATGGGTCACCCTGTTTTTTGTTAACCCTACGCGCCTCGAAACTGCGCGCTCACGCTGGGCAATTTGCCCTTCCTGGCGGCAAGCTAGACGACGGGGAGAACGCTGAGCAAGCCGCGTTGCGCGAGCTACACGAAGAACTAGGCGTGAACGTTAGCCACAATAATATTCTGGGTGTATTGGACGACTACCCAACGCGATCAGGCTTCAGCATTACTCCGGTGGTTGTATGGCTTGGTCATCTCGACGAGATTTCTCCGAACCCCAACGAAGTTGCCAAAGTGTTTCACATACCCCTCGAAGATCTGTCTCGTGAGGATTTAGTAAACTTGAAACCAGGTAAGAGTGATGAGCAACCTGTCTTCAGCATCAACATCGAAACGATTGGGCACGAGATCTACGCGCCAACCGCGGCAATCATATATCAGTTTCATGAAATGGCGATTAAGCAAAAACAAACGCGTGTCGCATTCTACGATGAGCCGACTTTCGCTTGGAAATAGTCCCTACTTGAAACACTTATTGTCTACTATGCCAGCCCCCTAAGATTAACTAGGGCGATGAGCTACTTGCTCGAATCGCTAGTATCAATACTGGATTTGTCGTACTTCAAAGAGATGTCTTAGTTGTCGTTTAGGGGCCGTGTATTTGAATCGGTTTACATAAATCAGCTCAGCCATCACTACCGAATAAGTGCCTTAGCCAGCCCCCAGCGACAAGAAATCGTTAATAAGCCTCGCGGCGAAGCGTGACAGAAGGGACTCTAGTGGTCATAAAGACATCGACGACAATAAAGAAGTCTATCGCAACCGCGAACCAGTTCTGGTCTTTGACGTATTGTTTAATGCTCCGAAGCAGCATGTACTTATATCCATATTTGTTAATCCCTACGCATCATGAAATAAAGCCGCTAATTAAGCAAAAAGATCCCTACGCAATATGTGATTCATCAAAGCCAAAATATCGAAGAGCAATTGTATTAATTTATGCCCATTGGCTAATCGCTCGCTTAGGCTACTTCAATTCATCCATGAGCTTAACGACGCGCTTGGCATTCGCACCACCATCGAGGTAACCAATGCGAGAAGCCGATCGAATATCAACCATAGTTTTACCGTTTTCCAATACCCGAGTTCGAACCACGACATCATCTTTAAAGCGAAACCAAAACGTTGTCTCGGTTGCTTCCAATCGCCCGTTTTCCGCGCTCGCGATTCCCCAACCTTGCGACTTAGCTAACTCCGCCAGTTTACTAATAACTTGTTCTGGGCTAAGGCTCGATTCAAGTGTTTTAATTTGGGGAAAATACTGCCGCTGCAAATCAGACGCCTCGCCGCCTCGATACTCTAATGGATTCTTGGAGCTAGTAGCACGCTCGCCAACCAATGCAATAAACCTCGGTGCGTCAACCATGTTAGTGGAAGCGTCAGCAATGGTTGGTAACTTTCGAAACTCCGTTCTTGCTTGATAAGGCAGCCAAAAGATCACCGCACAAACCAGCAATACGACAAAATGCCGAAAACTGATACCTCCCGTTTTCTTCAGATAGCCGATCACAATGCTCAAGATACACAGAATGACTGGAACACTTACCAGATAGGCTGACCACTTAAGTACACTAATCCCAAGCCCGAATTCCCATAACTTGGCTCTTACACCCAAGCCGGAACTAAGAGCAGCGAATAAGCAAAGGACCATAGTGACGGTTGCCAGAGAAAGAAGCGTTTTTGCATGTGATTTCATTCTAAATTTATCTTATCGATGATCGAGGCGTATCTCTAATGGCTTGATAAATTAATACAGCATAACAACTTTGATGCTAATTTGCCGTCTGAAACGTCACGGCTTTCGGGCAAGTAGTCATCGTCAATCGCTGGAACCGCAACTTAGTTTCGTATAGACATTGAGTCGACAAAAACATAAGCTCGATCTTCTCCAAATCTACACAGCCGCAATGAGCGGACACATTAACAGGGATTTTTATGTCAGACATTAAATACAATATCGAAGGAAGCGACTTACAGTTTGTTGAAGTTACCTTACCACCACAAAAAGCCATCGTCGGTGAACAAGGCGCCATGATGTATATGGACGATGAGATCCAAGTCACCACCGTACTCGGGGATGGTACCCAGGCAAAATTTGGTGCGATTGGCCGTTTCTTTAAAGCCGTGAAACGAATGTTTACTGGCGAAGCACTGTTCAGTGGCCGCTATCTCAATCAGTCTGATCATGACCAAAGAATAGCGTTTGCCACACCTAGTATTAGTAAGATATTAGCCGTTGATTTGGCCGAACTTGGCGGCAGCTTGATCTGCCAAAAAGGCGCTTATCTCGCCGGCGAAGAAGGCACCGAAGTAAAATTGGCGTGGCAGAAACGACTTCGCGTGGGTTTTTTTGGCGGTGAAGGTTTTATTATGCAGCGCATTGAAGGTGGCGGCCTTGCATTTATCGGTTCGAGCGGCGCGCTTAAAGAAATGGAATTAGCACCCGGCCAACAGCTTAAAGTGGATAGCGGTTGCTTAGTTGGCTTATCATCAAACGTCGCCTATGAAATTAAATACGCGGGCAAAGCTAAAACCGCCATCTTTGGTGGTGAAGGCTTATTTTATGCCAGTGTAACGGGCCCTGGTAAAGTATGGCTTCAATCATTACCTGAAAAGCGATTAAGTGCCCAATTATCGGCTCATTCTGCACGAGGGCAAGCCAGTGGCATGGGCAAGTTTTACCTAGCGTTAATCATCATTTATGTTCTTTTTATTATCTTCTCAGGGGTAGAAGTCTAAATTCAATGACAAGTTTTAACGGTAAACTGTTCGGGAAAGGGTTTGCCTCCGTTGGAGAAGAACGCATCGCGTACTTCTCCAACAGCACGCTACATATTGATGGTTTCGCTACCATACCCACCTATCAGATAAGCGCTCGTGTGGGCGGCTTTAACCACGATGAACTTTTCTTCGAGTGGAGAGATGAACAAGGCAATAACTGTTCATTTATGCCAGCTTCCAAATCGGAAATTGAGACCGCAATCACACAAGCTCCGGACGAATTACAGTCGCAATTAAAACAGTGGCGTTTTCGTACACGCTCCATTTCAGCGATATGGGCTAGTATCATTTCGCTGGTGGTAGTCACGGCGCTAGCGTCGGTACTATTATGGTGGCATTACGACAAAGCCCTCGCTTGGGTAACTACGCATATTTCTATTACAAACGAACAAGCGCTTGGCGAGACTGTGTTTAGCCAGATGCAAGTTGACACAGAGTTCGTAGAAGAGGGAACCGCACACGCCGCCGTTGCTCAAATTGGTGACTTACTCAGCAAAAATTCTGCCTACGATTATCAATGGCATATTGCGAAAGATCCGCAAATTAATGCCTATGCCTTACCAGGAGGGATAATTGTGGTTAATTCCGGATTACTTTTGGTAATTGATAACGCCGACGAACTCGCCGCGGTCCTCGCTCATGAGATACAACACGTGGAACAACGACACGTCTTGAAGAACATGATCAACAGCATGGGTTGGGCCGCTGGAATGCTGGTGTTATTTGGCGATATAAACATTGCTACCGCCGTCGTTATTCATCAACTGGGGAGTCTGTATTTTGGCCGCGAAAAGGAAGAAGAAGCCGATGACTTAGGCTTGGATTTACTGATTGCCAACAACATAAATCCAAACGGCATGGCGACCTTAATGCAGAAGCTAGGCAATGAAAGCAACGTTGAATTACCCGAATGGTTATCTTCTCACCCAACAACAACGGACCGTATCAGCCGTATACAAACACAGATTAACGCCAAGCCCTGCCCGAGTTGCCAGAGCCTAGATTACAATTGGCAAGACATTCAAGCGGACCCGATATTAAGTGACTGAACTATAGCCGTTTGATGAAATTAAAACCGCGTTTGTATCGATTATAGACCGTCACCTTTAGTGTTAAAGCTTGCTGTTACACTAATTGTTTTAGTTAACCACAACACCCCACCCACGATAGTAAACCGATTATGTTGACGTTTGTTTGGAGACTTATTAAGGGCCTCGTTTTAATAGTTGTCGTATTGGCAATATCGGTGACGATGTTTCTTCAGCTGGCACCCGTCTTTGGGGGTAGCCCTGACGCTCAAAGTTTGAATAAAATCGAAGCATCAAATCATTTTAATGGAGAGGTCTTTAAGAATCTAATTCCCACCAGCATCAGCACTCCCAGCGATTCGCAAATGTCGATCATGGACTTACTAAGCCCACCCATAGGTAAGAATCCAGATCAACCATTGCCTTCTAACGCGTTTAATAAGAATGATTTTGAGAATGGCGATTTCGTATGGTTTGGGCATTCAACCATTCTGATGCGGCTTGACAACACCAACATCATTACCGACCCGGTCTTCTACAGTGCAGCACCATTTTCATTTGTTGTTAAACCATTTGAAATGAAAGTAGAAAATCGTATTAGTGATTTGCCTGAAATCGATATAGTGCTGATCTCACATGATCATTACGATCACCTAGATTATCGCTCCATTCAAGAAATGGACCATAAAGTAAAAAAATATTTAGTCCCGTTAGGAATAAAAGCACACTTACAACGTTGGGGAGTGGCTGACCAGAAAATAATAGAGATGGATTGGTACGACCATGAACTCTATCAGGACATTCGTTTTACACTGGCGCCTGCCCGTCATTTCAGCGGACGTGGTTTAACTAATCGAAATTCAACACTATGGGGTTCCTGGATTGTCCAGTCGAATTCATCAAACGTGTATTTTAGTGGCGACGGAGGTTACTTTGATGAGTTTAAAGCAATCGGTGACGAATTTGGGCCATTCGACATCGCCTTTATGGAAGACGGAGCCTACAACAAAGCCTGGAGCCAAATACACATGTTCCCTGAAGAGTCTGTACAAGCAAGCCTCGATTTAAACGCCAAGATTTACGTACCAATTCACTGGGGTAAATTTGATCTAGCGCTGCACAATTGGACCGAGCCGGTTACCCGCGCTAAAAAGAAGGCGCAACAATCGAGAGTTCGTATGTCGACACCCATTATTGGCGAGATCTTTACCGTCGAAACAGTTTCCCAGAACAACTGGTGGTACAGTGTCAGGTAATATCAGCTTATCGTGAACGATATATCACTTATAAATTAATCAAACCGATCGCTCCTGAATCTAGTTAAGCGCCAATAAATTATTATTTTGGGCCGCTTATTTACACGTGTGTGGTCTCAATGATTCTAGCCCTAAGTTCCCTTTAAAGCTGAATCTGCTCTAATTTGCCAAAAAAGCAACCGACGAGAGATAACGTCGTCGCGATGTAAGCCGCTTGTTTACGGCGAGAATCCAAGTTAGTCTAAATATCAATCGTCGTACGTGTTGTTTTAACCTAATTACTTCTAACTCTATCTGTATGCAATTAGCAATGAATAAACGAAGAGCCACACTCGTTTCAAGTCATTTGGTTGTGGTGCTGCTCAGCCTATCAATTTTCAATACGTGGCTTGTGGCTTCGGCAAGTGCTCAAAGCCTGAATTTGCGACACTTAGATCAGGCCTACAAAGTTGAGCGCGGCCGCGGTTCTAGGCTTAAAGACGTTGAAGATAGAAGGTGCAAGTCCTGTGAGGAAAAAGAAGCCGACGCGAAATTCGAATACCTCGAACGAGTGCTAACCGAACAAGGCTCAAGCAGTTATCAAAACCAAATAGAATCAATGATCTTCACCGATGCGAAGTTTGTGAAAGGTTGTTGGAAAAATGCCAACGACAAAGGAATAGAGATCTTTTTTACCGTTGATGAAACTGGCGAGGCCAATGATTTCGCTTGGTTTCCAAAGCTCCGAGCGGGAAAATGTATCAAACGACATATCGCTAAGATAGAATTTCCGGGAACAGACAAGCCTCATCATGCATGGTTGGTTGCGTCAGGTGCAACACGATAAGGGTGTCACTGTTAAGGCGTTGCGGCGGAACGGACATATTAGATTCGTTAGACCTGATAATCCATCCTTGCTTTTGGTCATGCTTCCTCATCAAAATCAAATCGAGCTATCGTCACCTTGCACATCTTGTAATTGCTCGTCTTCAAGTTCTTCAACAGGTGCTTCCATAGTTTTATCCTTATTCGGAATACTGCTCAGTTTTTAACGTCAGAATGCCAGGTTGCCAATCTGTCAAAAATACCTTAACTCCTCCGTCATGCAATTGTTTCGCGATGATACTAACTACTTCTTTAGCTCTCTCTACGCTATCCCGAGATTCACACCTAACACGGTAATTGAAGGCTTCAAAATTTGGATGTAGGGTAAATGTATTTTTCACAAGATTTTGGAAAGTGCTTTTATTTCTGTCTACTACCTGTAAGTCACGAGCATTATGATAAAAAACTCCTGTTATATAAGTTGGTTCTTTACCTCCACCATAGAAGCAATAGGTAGGTTGCTCATTTGCTCGAGCACTAGACGTAATTGAAAATAATAGTCCAGAAATGAGAGCTGAAAGAATCAAGTGATTTTTCATTTTCGATATCCCTAATAATTTTATCGGTTTCGTAATTTCATATAGTAGCTCAAAAACCCGCTAAAGGGATTACCCGTAAATCATCACTTCTAAAGAATATGCCATTTTTATCGTTCCTATAGATAAATTTCACCGGGTCGTTTGGCTTCCTCCGACTGGCCGTTTTGAATATAATTAGCGACATCACAGCAGATTGACAAGCTGGAGGGTCGGTTAGTTATCCATAAAGGACATTCAAAATTCAAGACGTGACACCTATTTCTTGAGCCGTTCGAATTGAAATAGTTGAATAACATATAAGTAAACTTTTAAATGTCAGCTCGATAAGTTTCATCGAGATGTGCTGCGAGAAAATCGTACACTCGTCTCAGTCTTTGGCTAGTTTTTAATTCTGAATGAGCCGTTAACCAAATTGGTAAACTTCCAATATCACCGAGGTCTTTAATTTTTTTAACGTTTGGGTTTTTTTCACCTTCTCTTTGGGGGAAGACTCCAATTCCATATCCAGCCAATAACATCTGCCAACAAACAAACTGATTGTCGCATCTAAATGAGAAAAATTCATTATTAACTTTTAGACCGGCATCCCTGAACCCGTTGATAATATCCTGATTGCGATCAAAGCCGATCACATTATGATCAGATAAACCTTCTATACCTGAAGGCGTACCACAACGCTTAACGTATTCGTTTGATGCAAAAGCTGCTAATTTGAGATCTCCGACTTTGCGACTAATCAGATCCAG
>CAYQVT010000027.1:0-26331 GCA_964420885.1 uncultured Gammaproteobacteria bacterium | reverse complement strand
TTCAAAAAAAAGAAAAAATCACAATTGATTTTAATCTTGGTTTTGAAAACCCCGATAACGGTATGCAACATCACATTGATGATTACTTTGTTGTCGAAGTAAAAACAAAAGATAAAGTTCATCGCTCTGAATTTTTCCAATATTGCAAAAAAAACGGCATTCGAGAAAACCGGTTTAGTAAATACTGCATGGGGACTTGTTTAACTAATAGTAGTGAGCTCAAAAAAAATAATTTCAAACAAAAATTGAGTCTCCTTAGCTAGGAACTTTGGATAATTAATTTCCAGCCCGGACCCTGACTTGAAATATGAATTCTCCACAGACCTTCAATTAAAAGCGAACAAACTAAATAGTAAAAGTATACGAATATGCCTGAATTAATGATCGAATCAGATTTTCTTACACGCTTTATTGTGAATACAATTTTTATAATTGTATTAGTGAGAGGGTGTTACTTCCAACATTCTAAAAACAGACCGTTTGCCGCATCCTTCATACTGTTCGGCACCGGTGTCTTTATGGTTACCGGACTGTTGCATTCGGCCGAAATTTCAATGGGCTTTGCGTTCGGCCTGTTCGCGGTTTTTTCAATGCTCAGGTATCGAACAGAGTCGATAAGCATTAAGGAAATGACCTATCTGTTTCTGGTGATTTCAATCGCTCTACTCACGGCTGTTGGCCCAATTAGTTTGTTGGGAGTCTCTATAATCAATGTGATTATATGTATCTTTGCTTATAGCTTAGAGACAGGCTTGTTACTCCCGCTGACTGAAGAACAAATTATAAGGTATGAAAAAATAGAAAATATTAAACCAGAGAGTAGAGCTGAGCTAATCAATGATCTAAAGCAACGTACTGGCCTTGAGATCAAACATTTGAGTATCGAGTCTGTCGATTTTTTAAACGACACTGCACAAATTAGAATATTCTATAAGAATTAAGCCGCTACCCAGTTGTGCTGTTTTAACTATCAAACTAGTCAGCACATTTAGTGAAATCTCCCCCTAATGTAGATTCGAGGGGAATGTTAGGCACATGATTGCTGATTAAAAAACCAATACCAGTGTGAAAGGAGTGAGTGGCTTTCAAATGTTTCCGTATAGCAAATTTGATCTAGGCTTTATATCGAGATGATCTCTCGAAGACGACTATTGTTAAGTGGCGTACTAGCCTCCACTCTAGGAGTATACTCGCATCAACGAGGGCTACGCTATCCTCCACTCTCGTTTGAACATAAAGCCCGTGATTTAGGGTTATTGTCTGACCAACTCGAACTTGATCTTCATGACTGTATTACGGTAGACCACCGTACATTGAGAGCTATCGCTCCCGAACCTAGTATTTCCGTTAAGAGAATAGAGCGTTCGACTTCTGTCAAGATTCTAAATATTGCAAGCAATGCACTGCTCACGGTAGATGAGCGAGTATCAGCCGATATCGATGAAGAGGCTGAAGGCACGGCTCGAATAGTGCATATAAAAGGCGCAGATAAAAGCGCTACTCTTAAGTGGTCTCTTCCGGTTCCAGGCGGCTTCGAATTTGCAGTAATGGGCGATACCGGCGGTGGCTCGGAACTCGCTTGGACCCTCAAACGTGCTCACGAACTCGGTGCGCAGTTCTTATTACACCTAGGTGATTTCAACTATACTGACGGCGAATATGATATGGCAATTGAGCAGTTCAATAAGGCCAAACTACCGTGTTACGTAACAATTGGAAATCATGATTATCATACCGACGGTTTAATATACGACAAATTTATTTCACAGATCGGGCCTATGAATCACGCCTTCGAATTGGCGGGTACACGATTTATCAACCTCGACACTGCGGTTGATTTTTGGCCAGCAGATTCTGGCAATCGCGCTGGATTATTTGCTGCTTTGAAGAACGCGAAGCCATTTAATGGTGAACAAGTAGTATTTACTCACCGCCCCCTTAAAGATCCAAAACCCCATGATGACCATCAAATTCATGGTATTGGAGAAGTTGACTGGCTAGTGAGACAAAGTCGTGAGCTTGGAGTTGGCACTTGGTTAAACGGTCATGTCCACCACAGCGCCGAGCTCGAGTACCGAGGGTTACGGCAACTTACTGTTGGTGAGGGTTTAGGTTATGAAAACTTAGTGTTGCAAAAGCCCGTCGCGAAAATAATGATGGCCTCGGTTGAACCACATAAAAAATTAGTTCATCGATGGGTTGATCTCAATATGCCTTGGTCTGAGCATCAAAACCCTACCCATTTAAGGAAGCTAAAATCGGATCGTATGCACAAACAACTGGAATGGTTTACGCAACTGCTAAAAAGTTAGACAACCAGTAATAAGTCTGTGATTGATTCTGAGTTATATACTAATGGCGCTTGCCGCCATAGTTTACCCAGTGGTTACGGAGTATTTCGCCACCATCGATATCCTTTAGCATTAACGTATTGTTAGACTAGTTGCGCAACTTTGATTACGCTTGTAATCTTTGCCTTGATTACGCATGTAATCATTTAACTATCGAACTCAAGAGAATGGTATGTCTAACCGAGTGAGTGAGTCAGAAAAGATCGTAATGGAAATTCTGTGGCAGGAGTCTCCGTTAAGTGCCGGCGACGTGGTAAATCGTTTGCAAGCACAGGGCTGGAATGAGAAAACGGTCAAGACATTTTTAAACCGCTTAGTAAAAAAACAGGTTGTGTCTTACACCCAAGATGGTCGGCGCTATTTATATTCGCCGAGTGTGGCTAGAGATGAGGTATTAAGTGAACAAAGCACAGGCTTTCTCGAAAGTGTGTTCAATGGCGACATTAAGGAACTGCTAGCCACCTTTGTTCAGAACAAACAACTTTCAGTTGATGAACTCGAATATTTGAAGCAACTACTCGATAGTGACGAAAAACCATGAATGACCTAATGACGTGGCTCTGGCAGTTCAATTTAGAGCTAAGCTTATTATTAATATTAATATTGTTAGCGCGCGCTTTGCTGCGACGGTTTGTGCGGCTCTATAACAACTACTTATTGTGGTTCAGCGTTCCTTTGGCGGTCACAGTGGCTAACTGGGTAAAGAGTCTTGAACTGGCGAAGCCAGTAGCGGCTAGTGTCCAGCCTATGCAAACGGCCGTTCAAGATTACGTACAAGGCTACCTTATTCAGCCAGCTGCTACATTCGACGCCTGGTTTCTTACCGGCGTGTTAGCGACAACTATTGCTGCTGCGCTGTTGTTACGTTTAGTTCTTCAGCACTGGAATTTGCGGCGAGAGCTGAGGCGTATCACGGATGGTGAAGCCTTATCCATCGCTTCTTCTTTTTCAGTGATGGAGGTTACTAAAAACGACTTCTCGCCTGCCGTTTACGGCTTTTTCAGACCAAAAATCTATTTCCCCAAGGGTTTGATAAACTGTTTGTCACAGCAACAGATTGAGCTAATTGTTCAACATGAAGAACAGCATATTAAACAAGGGCATCTCTGGCTTAATTTGGTATGGGATGTGCTTGTCTGTCTATTGTGGTTTAACCCATTGCTCTATTTCGCAAGGCTTAGTTTTCGCCACGACCAAGAACTCTATTGTGATTACATAGTTCTAAAAAATTCTGACCTGCATGGCCAACGTAGTTATGGCCATGCGCTCTTATCAACCGTGTCTGCCACGCGCTCGGTTAGTTTACTTTGTTCTTGGAAAATGTTTAATCAACTAGAGGAACGAATTATGAATATAAAGTCCACATTTAATATGCCCAAAAAATTATTGCTCTCGCTTTTTGCTACTTTGCTTGTATGTTGTGCGTCGGCCTACTCCTTGGCAATGGCCGGGAACGTCGAGTCTAAGGTGAAAATTGTTGTTGATGATCGCGTCAAAAAGAAGGTTAAGGTAATAAACAACGGTGTCACTTTCATTGATGAAGGCGGTGAGAAGTATGTGGTCGAAGAGGGAGAGCGCCGAGAATTAACAGACGAGGAACTCGCAAAATATGAAGGCCTAATAGAAGGTATCGACCTTGAAAAAGCGATAGAGTTAGGCATTGATGGCGCCTCAGATGGAAGTCGTCGACTGATTTCAATTGTGTCAGATAACGACGATCATGAGTTCGAGATTTTGTCAGGCATGCTAGAAGGCATAGAAGCAATAGATATTGACGCGATTACTGATGTGCGTATAGCTCATTCGAGTAATGTGGAACATCAACTTGAAAAGGCTCTTCGTAGCGTAGAAAAAGCACGAGAAAAAAAGAACGCCAATAAAGCCCAACTGAACAAATCGGTAAAGGAACTGAAGGAAGTTAAAAAGCAGCTAGCGGCGGATCTAGAGCGTGTGCGTAAAACTCGCGAGAAGGCGCGTTTAGCCGCTAAGAATGCTCGCAAGCAGATACGCGGAGCACACTAGGGCATCATCTTTTAATAACAGGCTCGATAAAAGCACTCTCGCCAGAATCATTTTCCTTATTTTAGGGCGTTTGAAGTTGGCATGAGCATGCCTAAATATAGGCGTGAGCTTTTATTCGACCTGTTAAACACTGCAACATCGATTGTGTTCTGTGATGGTTTTGAAATTCAAGTCTCTAGTATTGGGGCTGCAACAGTCGTTATTCATTGCGTTATGATCACAGGTTTATAAGGCGTCTTCTCGGAAGTGTTGTGGATTTTCACAAGGAATAGGCGGTAGCACAGGTAGCTAGAAAAAAGTTCGCTAAACACAGATTTGCCCCGAATTTTTCAAGCTAATATACTCAACAGCGATGTTCACTTCTTTTAATGCGTTTCACATTGTCTACGCCGAACAATTTTACGTGTTAGTGTCTCATGTTGAATAAGTAGTTGTGCAGTTGTAGAAAGTGAACAATAAGAATGACAACACTTTCAGTCTTGGAACGCAAGAATACGAACATTCAGGGCGCGAACTCGTCTAACAAAATAGCAGGTATTGATAAGGTGTTTAAAGAGGCGAGATATTCAGCCATGATCGTTTTACTCATTGGGCTGCTTTTCTGATAAGAAATCACTTTAACGCGAACTGCTTTTTTAAAACACCCAACCAATAATAATAACGGTGATAAATGTACACACTTGAATTGATTCTTAACGACATAGTTGCGTTCGTTTGGGGAACTCCATTAGTTATTTTGTTGGTGGGCGGAGGTGCTTTTTTTGTATTGCACTCGCGCGGTGTTGCATACACACGTCTGGGCCTGGCTTTTAAGATCGCATTAGGTAAGCAAGACGATAAAGAGCATTCGGAAAACGACTTAGGGCATTTTCAGGCCTTAATGTTAGCGCTTTCGGGAACCTTGGGGCTGGGTAATATTTCTGGTGTGGCGATTGCCGTAACTCTTGGCGGTGCAGGTGCCGTGTTCTGGATGTGGGTAACCGCGTTGGTCGGCATTACAACTAAGTTTTACACCGCGACTCTGGCGGTTAAATATCGCGGGCTTGATCGCTCAGGTGTTTTGCAAGGCGGGCCGATGTATGTGATTCGCGAAGGCCTTGGAAAACGTTGGCTGCCTTTGGCTTGGCTATTTTGCATTGGTTGCATGATGGGCGCCCTGCCGATATACCAAATTAATCAATTGGTCCAAGTATTGCGAGAGTTTGTCGCCGTGCCACTCGGAGTGGTGGCATTTGATGAACACTTTTACTTTGATTTATTCGTTGGAATTTTTCTTTGCGTCGCAATCGCTTGGATTGTCTTTGGAAAACTAACTCGCTTGTCAGCGTTTACCAGTCGAGTCGTGCCGTTTATGGTAATTCTCTACTTCGCGATGACCTTTGCCTTGTTGGTGATGAATATTGATCAAGTCCCTCAAGTTATCGCAAGCATATTTACAAGTGCTTTTGCCGCCGATTCTGTGGCTGGAGGCACGATCGGCGCAATCATTCTGATTGGTGTTCAAAGAGGTGCGTTTTCAAACGAGGCGGGTATTGGTACTGAATCGATGGCCCATGGCACGTCCGACACCGACGACCCGGTCAAAGAAGGCTTGGTCGCTTCTATCGGACCAATTGTCGATACTCTACTGGTTTGCACTTGTACTGCCGTTGCCATTTTATCAACTGGTGCGTTGACTTCAGGTTTGACTGGGGTAAGTCTTACCGCACAAGCCTTCGAACTTACATTTCCTGGTATTGGCGGGTTCATGATCGTATTGATCGTTTTCTTTTTGAGCACAAGTACAGTGCTTGCTTTTTCCTACTATGGGCAAAAGTGTGCGGAATTTATCGGTGGCAGCCGTCTGCAAAATGCCTATCTGTGGTTCTATTTATTGTTGATTGTTTTTGGTGCTGTGTCGTCACTTAATGTCGTGATCACCATGATAGATATCATGTACGCGATTATGGCGATTCCAACAATGATCTCAACCTTGTTATTGGCGAAGAAGGTAAAAATAGAAGCTGATAACTATCTATCGACACACTAGGGCCGGCGCTGCGTCAAAACTTCATGACTATGACGATATGAAGCACAAAAATTCCATCACTCAACTAAGGCGTGCGCTGCATAAGAACCCAGAGTTATCAAACCAAGAGTTTGATACCGCGAAGCGGATTAAATCCTATTTTTCGGATTTGAATCCTGACCGAATTATTGAGGCAATTGCCGGAACAGGAGTCGCTTTTGAGTATTTTGGAACACGCTATCACTCTTCAGAAAATGCATGCGCCGAAGATCACCCCACCGTGTTACTGAGGTGCGAGCTAGACGCTCTCCCTATTCAAGAGATTAACGATTTTACTCATAAATCAGTCAAGCCGAATGTTTCCCATAAATGCGGGCACGATGGGCATATGGCGATTATTTCTGAGGTAGGCCGTTTTTTGTCAATTAATCGGCCGCTAAATGGGCGTGTCGTACTATTGTTTCAGCCTGCCGAAGAAATAGGAACCGGCGCAATCGACGTTGTCAATGACCCGCTTTTTAATAGTATTACACCCGATTATGCCTTTGCCTTGCACAATCTTCCTGGCAAGCCTCTTGGCCAGGTTTATGTAAAACCAGGCATTTTTAACTTTGCCTCGCAAGGAATCATTATTAGCCTAGAAGGTGTTGAATCTCACGCAGCCCACCCTGAAGACGGAGTAAACCCTGCTAGCGCGATGTGTAAGGTTATTCAGTGTCTAAACAATCTCCCTGCGGTAATTGGGGCGTCGTTTGACGAATATATTAGTGTCACCATTATCTCAGCGCAAATGGGTGCAGCTAATTTCGGTACGTCGCCTAGAAGTGCCACGGTGATGGCAACGCTACGAGCAAGTTGCAACGATCTTATGAAGCAGATGCGCCGCGAGGCTCAGAAAGCACTGAGCAAAATCGCCAACGATGAAGGGGTTACATGCCGTTTTTCTGACGAAGACGTTTTTGCGACCTGTACCAATACGCAAACGGGTTATGAAGCCGTGGTAGCGTCATGTCGTGACGCTAAGGTTGACTGCCTGACAATAGACGCTCCCTATCGATGGTCAGAAGATTTTGGGCGGCTACTTGAATCGGCGAAAGAGGGTGCAATGTTTACCATCGGCGCGGGAACGCAAAGCCCCCAATTACATAATCCAGATTATGATTTTCCCGATCAATTAACTCCGATTGCAAGCTCGGTATTTATCGAATTGATTCGAAGGATAAATGGGTTCGAACACAATAGTAGCGAGAATTAATGATGTTGCTTGAAAATGCTTAGGCTTGCACTCTGCCGAATTAGATCGTCAGACAAGATTAGTAACCACCTGAAATGTAATTTTCGAGCTGATTGATGGTGGTCTGTTGTTCAGAGATAATTTGTTTGACCAGATCGCCAATTGTTAATACTCCGATTAAACCACCATTCTCCAAAACAGGGAGGTGGCGAATTCGTTTGCTTGTCATCAGCGTCATGCAGTCTTCGATGGTATTGTCAGCTTCGACATACAAAATGTTTTTTGTCATTAAATCACTAACCTTAGTATCTTTAGAAAATCGCCCTTTTAAAATAAGTTTGCGAGCATAGTCTCGTTCTGTGAAGATGCCGACGAGTTTGTCGTCTTCTAGTATTAACAGGCCACCGACATTTTTTTCTGCCATCATTTCAAGCGCTTCGAATACCGAACTGTCGGGAGCGATTGACCATATTTCATTGCCTTTTGCTTTGAGGAGCTTATCTACGGTAGTCATAATTCACCTTTATCGGGTTTGAGTTTTAGGGAATTCTTATCTGTTATCCAATCTAAAATAGAGCAGCGATGAGACTTATGCAAATAGGATTGTTATTAAAACTAGGTCAAAAACTCTATGGTTTCGATTTGTTGAAACAGGTACGGACTTCTAGAATACCCAACTCAATATGGCTAAATACTGCGGTTAAAGCGTATTTGGTGTAAGCTGGTTGCAAAAATTCAGGGCCGTATTATGACGTTACTTATACTAGGACTGCTTGTGTGGGCTTCGGTTCATTTTATTCCTTCATTAGCTCAACCGACAAAAATTAAGTTAAAGAACAAAATCGGTGCTGCAGGGTACCAAGGTGCATTTGCGCTGGTTATTCTTTTGTCGCTCGCCATGATTATCTTTGGTTGGCGAAGTACAGCCCCTGTGTTGGTCTACTCAACACCTGTATGGATGAAATCGGTGGCTTTCGTTTTGATGCTTCCTGCGCTGATTTTATTCGTCGTCTCTAATGGCGCGACCCGAATAAAACAATTCATTCGTCACCCACAACTCACTGCGGTTATTTTGTGGTCTATTGCGCATCTCCTAAGCAATGGTGACGTTCGTTCTATAGTTTTATTTGGCGGTTTGGGTTTGTGGGCTGTTATCGAAATAATGGTGATAAATCGACGAGAAGGACAATGGAGAAAACCAGAAGGCCCGACATGGGCTAGAGAATTCGCGGGAATTGCGGCAAGTGTGGTGATTTTTGTTGTGGTGATTGTACTGCATCCTTATATTTCGGGTGTAGCAATCAGATAGCTGAATTTTACGATCCGTTTATTAGTGTTCCGTTTTTCACACCCTATTAAATGCATGTCCTTAGGAAATAAGTTTGAAAAACACCGCTGAATTGTCACAATGTCGGCAATACCGATATGCTTTATGGCGAACCTGGGATGAGTCTAAGCCTTATGTTATGTTCATTGGTCTCAACCCTTCCACCGCCGATGAAAATACCGACGATCCAACCTTGAGGCGTTGTATGAATTTCGCGAAGTCTTGGGGCTATGGAGGAGTGTGTACCGCCAATCTATTTGCGTATCGCGCCACTCAGCCAGAAGATATGAAAGCCTCGGCTGATCCGATTGGTTCGAGTAATGACGAATGGCTTAAAACCTTAGCTGACGAGGCAGCGCTGGTGGTTGCTGCGTGGGGTAACGATGGTTCGTTTCTTGGAAGGTCTGACCGGGTACTGGAATTGGTTCCTAATTTGCATTGTCTTAAGCTAAACAAATCTGGTGAACCTGCTCATCCCTTGTACCAAGCGGCTACCACACAGGCAGTGCCTATGGATTTATCCGCGCGCTTAAACCGTAAAACCTAAATGTTAGTTGGCAGGAATTTTGGAAACCTAAGACTCAAGCTCTTCCCAGCGAAGAAAACATTGATCTAATTCTTCCTGTAATTCTTTAAGTTGTGTTCCAGTTGACGCAACGAGTGATTGATCTTGTTGATAGAATTCGGGCTTGGCCATTTCGATGGTCAATGCTTCAATTTTGACTTCCAAGGCGTCAATTTTTTTCGGCAGTTCTTCTAATTCGCGCTGTAGTTTGTAGCTTAGTTTTTTTGTCTTTGTGACTGTTTTGACTGGTTCTATCTTTTTCTTAACAGGCTCTGTTTTCTGTGAGTGATCACGCTTTTGGCGCAACCAGTCTTGGTAGCCACCAATGTATTCATGAACGTCCCCGTTGCCTTCAAACGCAATGGTGCTGGTGACCACATTATCCAAGAATGTTCTATCGTGGCTCACTAACAATAAAGTACCAGTGTAGTCCATTAGTAGCTGTTCTAATAACTCTAAGGTTTCGTAATCTAAGTCATTGGTTGGCTCGTCCAGCACTAAGAAATTAAAGGGTTGGGTGAATAGCTTGGCCAACATTAGCCTGTTTCGTTCTCCGCCCGATAATTTCGCCGCAGGAGCGCGAGCGCGGGCAGGGCTAAATAGAAAGTCCTGTAGGTAACCCATAATATGCTTAGATTGCCCGTTGATGGTGATCTCAGTGTTGCCAGATACATTATCCTGCACGCTCAAATCATCTCGTATTGCTGAGCGGTGTTGGTCTAGGTAGGCGATTTCCAAGTTGGTGCCAACCTTTATCTTGCCGCCTTGTGGTTGGTTTTCACCAGTAAGTATTTTAATTAAGGTTGATTTACCACAACCATTAGGGCCAATAATTCCGACTTTGTCTCCCCGTAGTATTCGACAAGAGAAGTCTTTGACAATGACGCGATCATCAAAACTCGCTCGCAGGCTTTCAGCTTCAATGACCACCTTACCTGATTTGCCACCACTGGTATTGAGGTTGATTTTCGCCGTGCCTTGGCGTTCTCGTCGTTGGCTGCGTTCTTCTCGCATGCGTTTTAGTGCTCGAACACGGCCTTCGTTTCGTGTTCTTCGTGCTTGAATGCCTTTACGAATCCAAACTTCTTCTTGTGCTAGCCGCTTGTCAAACTTAGCATTGACCACGCTCTCATCCTCAAGTGCTTTGGCTTTGGTGGTGAGATAGGTTTGAAAGCTACCGGGGTAAGAGGTAACTCGTCCTCGGTCTAGTTCAATGATGCGAGTGCATAGTTTATCGATAAAACTGCGATCGTGAGAGACGATGACCATGGTGATATTTAAGCTTATTAACAAGGCTTCGAGCCATACAATGGTATCGATATCTAAGTGATTCGTGGGCTCATCGAGTAGTAAGATATCCGGTTGTTTTACCAAGGCGCGTGCCATTAGAACTCGCCGTTTCATACCGCCAGATAATTGGCTAAAGTGCATTGTCGGTTCTAGATCAAATTTTGAGCAGAGGGTCTTTACTCGCACGTCGAGTCCCCACGCCTCTAGCTCTGTCACTTTGTTCTGCGCTTCTATATCTTGATCACCGGCTATGTAAAACTCGGCCAAAGCACTTCCCAGTTTGTCATCCCCCATGGCAACAACACTGCGAATGTCATAATTTATATCGCTTGGTACTTCTTGCACGAGTCTTCCGACAATTGTGCCTTGCTGTGTAAGTAATTCGCCATCGTCGGGTAGTATGTCGCCGTCAATCAGTTTTAATAACGTCGATTTTCCAGCGCCATTACGGCCAATTAAGCCAATACGTTCGTTTGGTTCGATTATTAAATTGGCTTGGTCTAAAATGGCATCAGAACCGAAGGCGACGCTAATATTTTTAAAGGTAATCAACGACATAGTTTTGATGCTTAAAAAAAGAGTGTTGGGGTGCTGAAATCGGCCAGAGTGTACCACTAATCACTCAGTCACACCTTAGCCTTAACTCATATACTAGAATGATGAGATTTAGCGATATCGCCCTATAGCAAAACTTGAATGAGGAAGAATGATGTTAGTCGAACAGATTTCAGTAAATAATAGTTTACGAAATTACATGTATTTAGTCGCTTGTTCCGAAACACGCGAAGCCGTCGCTATTGACCCTCTGGATCATGAGCTTGCTTTACGGCGAGCGAAAGAATTAGGTTGGGATATTCGCGGTGTCATAAATACTCATGAACACCATGATCACATCGGTGGTAACGAACCGGTTGTCGCCGCGACCGGTGCGACACTTTACGCTCATGAAAACGCCACCGACAAAATACCCAATGTCGATGTCGGTTTACGGGCGGGTGATACTGTTCAAGTTGGTAACACCATCGAATTGATCTCCTTGGATACACCTGGCCATACGTTTTGCCATACCTGCCTCTATTTCATGGGTGATGAAAAACATGAACCTGCCTTGTTTTCAGGAGATACCTTATTCAACGCTGGCGTAGGCAATTGTCATAATGGAGGCAATCCGCAGACTATGTACCAAACCTTCGCAAGGCAGATATTTATTTTACCGGGTGACACAAAAATCTATCCAGGTCACGATTACATCATCAATAATCTGCAGTTCACCCTAGACCGCGAACCCAATAATATGGCGGCGCAGAGCTTATTGGCAGCCTTGCAGCAATGGTCGGGGGATCAGCACTTTATTTCGAATATCGCAATGGAGCGCTTGGTCAATGCGTTCTTTCGTTTGGAAAGTTCAGAGATCATCGATTTATTGAAATCTCGATTCCCTGAAATTGGAGACTCTCCGACGCAAGAAACTGTCTTTCTCAAGTTGAGAGAAATGCGTAATCATTGGTAGCCAGGGTTGCTATCACAGCTCATCTAGTTTCGCTTTCAAAAATGACTTTTCAACTTGATTGTGACTCATCTTAATCGCTGTTTGATAACTCTTTCGAGCTTGCTTGAGTTTGCCTAACTTTCCCAACATGTCCGCTTGCGCGGCGTGGTATGGGGCATAGTCTAGTAGCTCGTCTGCGAGGGTTTGCAGTCCTTGATATGCAATATCCACCTCTCCAGCATGAGCCGCAGCGACTAATGCGTTTAATTTTACAACTGGCGAAGGCGCCTTTTTGTATAATTCTAGATAGAGTAGTCTGATTTGCTTCCAATCTGTAGCAGACCAATCCTCGGCTTCAGTATGTACGGCACTAATAGATGCTTGTAATTGATACTTTCCAGGTGCGCCGCGTACAAGGCATCGCAATAATAATCTGCGACCTTCATCGATCTTGGTTTGATCCCAGAGTGATCTGTCTTGTTCGGCAAGGGGAATGAATTTATCATCATCTGAAGAACGGGCCGGTTGCCGAGATTGGTGCAGAAGCATCAACGCTAACAAACCGCCAACTTCTGAACTCTCTAGCAATTGATATACTAGACGCGCTAAGCGGATCGCTTCATTGGCTAAATCATCTCGAGTTAATGATTGACCAGAGAAAGCCGAATATGACTCGTTATAAATTAGGTATATCGTGGTTAGGACCGCGTCCAAACGTTCATTTAAATCCTCTTTTTTTGGTACTTGATAGGGAATGCCCGCCGCTTGAATCTTCTTCTTAGCTCTGAGTAAACGTTGGTTCATCGCCGTTTCAGAAGCCAAATATGCGCGGGCTATTTCTTTCACCGTTAAGCCGCAAACGGTTTTCAAAGTGAGAGCCACTTGTGCCTGTTGATTTAGCGCCGGATGACAACAAGTAAAGATGAGTTTGAGCCGCTCGTCGGGAATGCCTTGATCGACTTCAGAGGTGCCTTGAACTGGATTCAGTGTGTCGGCTATATATTTCAGCGTGAGGTGATCACCGGGCACCGACGACTTTCTGAGCCGATCTATGAGGCGCCGTTTGGATGCGGTGAGTAGCCAAGCTGTGGCATTTTTTGGTGGAGATGACGCCCACTTTTCCGACGCCTGTAGACAAGCGTCTTGAAGCGCATCTTCAGCCAATTGAATATCTCCACAATCAGCGACTAATATCGAAATTACTCGGCCAGATTCAGCGCGAAATACTCGCGCTAAATCCGGCTCGTGTCTATTACTATGAGTCAAACTTAGCTTTCTTGATCGAACATCATTACCGGCCTGACTTCGATGGTCCCGTAACGAGCGGTGGGTATTTTCGCAGCCCACTTAATGGCCTCATCAAGGTTTTTGCAGTCCATTAAATAGAAGCCTCCTAGTTGCTCCTTTGTTTCTGCAAACGGGCCATCAGTGGCTTGGGTCTTGCCATCTCTAACACGAACTGAGGTGGCGGTGGAAACTGGCTGGAGCGCGTCTCCTCCCAGCATGCCGCCGGCTTCTTGTAGCTCGCTACCAAAGTCACCGTATTGCTGCATTAACGTTTCCCAGTCGACGTCATCATTGCCTTCGGTATTATAAATTAAAGCGATAAATTGCATTTTTTTCTCCATCAAATTGAAATTAAATTGTGATTTAATTCAAGCCAAATCCCTAATTTGAGACTTACCTTATTAGATAGTCGATTAATCATTCACGAATTCGACACTTTTGCAAAAAAATAGCCGTCTTTTTGACGCAAAGCCTTATAATCGGCGCCATGAGCGCCTGCGAATCAAGTTAATGCGAAAAGGCGCAAGCTAACAAGTAAATTTATTAAATGAAGTACCGGAGAAAAGGCAATGTCGTTTGAAGATCGTGATGGTTATATTTGGATGGATGGTGAGTTTGTTGATTGGCGAGATGCCAAAGTTCACGTGCTCACGCATACATTACATTATGGCGTTGGCGTATTCGAAGGGGTTCGAGCTTATGCTACCGACGAAGGCCCTGCGATTTTTCGTTTAGATCGTCATACAGAACGCTTGCTTCAATCGGCAAAAATCATGGGTATGAATATTCCATTTACGACTCAGGAAATTAATGCTGCGCAACTTGAATGCATGGCAAAAAACAAACTTGAATCTGGTTATCTTCGACCGATGGCATTCTATGGTTCAGAAGCAATGGGTTTGCATGCAAAGGGTTTGAAAACTCACTTGATGGTTGCTGCTTGGCCATGGGGTACCTATCTTGGTGATCAGGCCTTGGAAAATGGAATACGCGTTAAAACATCGTCGTTTAACCGTCATCACGTAAACAGCACCATGGCAAAAGCAAAAACAAATGGCCACTACACTAACTCAATTATGGCCTTGCAAGAGGCGGAAAACGCCGGTTATGACGAAGCATTGATGTTAGACACCAATGGTTACGTAGCAGAAGGTAGTGGAGAAAATATTTTCATCGTTCGACGGGGTAAAATTTACACACCATCACTTACATCAGCCCTTGAGGGTATTACGCGAGATACCATTGTCGAATTGTTGAGAGATGATATGGGTATGGAAATTGTTGAAAAACAAATCACACGAGATGAGGTGTACACCGCGGATGAGGCATTTTTCACGGGTACTGCCGCGGAGGTCACGCCGATCAACTCATTAGACGATCGAATTATTGGTGATGGTAAGCGTGGGCAAATAACCGAAGAAATCCAAACACGTTATTTCGACGTGGTTAACGGACGAAACGCCGACCGCATGGGCTGGCTGACGCTGGTTTAGATCAGCGGCTTTAATACGCAACAATGCCATCGATGGCTAAAAAATACCTAATCATCGGGCCGTCTTGGGTTGGTGATATGGTGATGGCTCAGAGCTTGTTTATAGACATCAAACAACGTGAGCCCGAGAGTCAAATAGATGTATTGGCGCCCGCCTGGACGGCCGCCATGGTGAATAGAATGCCTGAAGTCAGTGAGCTTATCGCGGGCAATTTTGATCATGGAAAGCTAAGCTTGGGCGAGCGAATAAAGCTGGGTAAGCAATTGCGATCTAAAGGCTATACCAACACAGTATTGTTGCCTAATTCGCTAAAGTCAGCTCTGGTGCCAGCGATTGCCAAAATTCCGGTGCGCACCGGCTTTGTGGGCGAACAGCGATGGGGGTTTCTAAACGACATACGGCGGCTCGATAAGCAAGCTTACCCAATGACCGTTCAGCGATTTGTGGCATTGGGGCTTGAAAAAGGCGCCGATGTCCGGTCAATTGAGTCAATACCCGTGCCAAAATTGGTGGTAGACCCAGAGGCTGCGCAAACGGTTTTGAAAGAAAATAAGTTAAACCGTGACAAATCTGTGTTGGTGTTGTGCCCTGGGGCTGAGTTTGGCCCATCAAAGCAATGGCCTGTCGAGCACTATGCAGAGCTTGCTAATGACTATTTGAGCAGAGGTTGGCAGGTTTGGTTGCTTGGCTCTGACAAAGATCGCGCCGTATGTTCAGAACTAGACAGGATGACGAATCATAAAACGCAAATCTTGGCAGGCAAGACATCGTTGCCTCAAGCGGTAGATTTGATGTCGTTTGCGTCACTAGTGGTCGCTAACGATTCAGGGTTGATGCACATCGCGGCGGCATTACAAAAGCCACTGGTCGCGGTGTATGGTTCTACCGACCCCGGTCACACGCCGCCTCTTAGTGGCAATCATGTTATAGCTCGTATTGCTTTGGATTGTAGCCCCTGCTTTAAACGTGAATGTCCATTGATGCACCTTGATTGCTTAACAAAGCTTTCACCCAAGTCCGTCGTTGAGCTAGCCGAGGGTTTATAACTCATGCGAATCCTGGTGGTAAAGCTTACTTCTATGGGGGATGTACTACACCTCATGCCAGCTTTGTCGGACCTCGTTAAAGCAGAACCTGGGGCGGTGATAGATTGGATGGTCGAAGACAGCTTTGCTGAAATTCCTAAATGGCATTCGAGTGTCGAACGAGTAATTCCCGTATCTACTCGTAAATGGCGAAATCTAAGGTGGGAAAACATTAAGGAATTTTTTGACTTTGTTAGAGAGCTTCGAAGTCAATCCTATGATGTTGTTATTGACGCACAAGGCCTAATTAAGAGCGCTTCCTTAGCGCGTTTTGCCAAACTCAATCCTGGTGGTTTTCGGGCTGGGTTTAGTGGCGCATCGATAAAAGAGTCACCAGCAGCAAGACTCTATAATCGTAAAGCCGGTGTGGCTCGTGAGCAACATGCAATCGATCGCTTACGTCAATTGTTCTCTATAATTTTTGCCTACACCTATCCAGATGATGAGCCGAATTATAGGCTAAACTTGCCGAAACAAGTATCAAACGCAACTGATACTGTGATGATGTTTCACGGGACCACTTGGGCAAGTAAGCATTTGCCAAAGGCCCTTTGGCGAGAAATTGTTGATCAAGCCTGTGATGATGGTTACAGAGTGAAGCTAGCTTGGGGCAATGAGCGAGAACGCCAGCGCGCAGAATGGATCGCTGAAGATCGCCCAGATGTGACCGTGCTTGATCGATCCTCATTAACCGACTTAGCACAGACTATTTCTGGCATCGCCGGTGCGATTGCGGTCGATACGGGTTTGGGGCATATGGCGGCGGCGCTCGGTGTCCCTTGTGTGTCTATTTACGGGTCGACAAATGCACGCCTAACAGGCGCCAAAGGCGAGAATCAAACCTTAATTCAGAGCAAATACTCATGTTCTCCTTGCATGAACAAGCAATGCTCAAAATTAACTGATAAGGTACTCGAGCCTCCGTGTTATAAGGCTTCAGAATCAAATTCAAAGCTCAGTGCAGCGGCAATTTGGCAAACCCTTTACCGTCAAATTACTTAGATTATTAAAACTTCTAAAATTACATAACTTTAGGCGTATAATTTAGCTTAAGTTACAGATATTGATCGATTATGCATTTCGCCTTTTGTCTATATAAACATTTTCCGTACAGTGGCTTGTCGTTAGATATGCTACGAATCGCGAATGAATGCACACAACGTGGTCACAAAGCCACGGTCTTCACCGGCAGCTGGGAGGGTGATGTCCCCGAGGGGGTTGAAGTCGTGATTATTAAGCACTTCGCCTTAACTAATCATACGCGTGCCCATACTTTTCATAGCAAGCTGCGTAAACTCTTGAAAACGAAAGAGTTTGATGTGGTTGTTGGCTTCAATAAAATCCCTGGAATGGATATCTACTATTGTGGCGACTATTGTTATGTCGGCCGTTCATTCTTGAGACATTCCTTTTTCTATCGCATTACTCCGCGGTTCCTTTACTTCTCGAGTTTTGAACGAGGTGTTTTTGAAGCCTCTTCCAAAACTAATATATTGTCATTGTCAGACCGAGAGAAGTTGATTTATCAACAGTATTATCTAACTCAAGATTCCCGTTTTTTGTGTTTGCCACCGACTCTGGAAAAGGCACGATGGGCTAATTTAGACAAATTACCCGATCGGAGTTCATTGCGAACTTCGCTGGGAATTAAAGAAGATGATAATTTGGTTTTGCTGATTGGTTCAGGGTTTCAAACCAAGGGCTTAGACCGTGCGATTGTTGCGCTGGCAGCTTTACCTATAGAACTTCTGACTAAGACCAAACTATTTGTAGTTGGGCAAGATAAGACTGAAACGTTTCAGCGTTTGGCCAAACGCCTTGATGTGGCCAACAATATTCATTTCCTCGGTGGTCGTAAAGACGTGCCAGCCTTAATGAAAGCGGGCGATATGTTATTGCACCCGGCCTACGCCGAGACAACGGGCGGGGTACTGCTTGAGGCGATAGTATCGGGGTTACCGGTATTAGCCACGCCCGTTTGCGGATATGCACCACATATCAAAACGGCCGACGCCGGTTATGTGTTGCGAAAACGTTTCTCACAAGATGAGCTCAACGAGAAGTTTTTGGAAATGTTGCTGTCAGAGCAAAAACAACAGTGGCGTGAGAATGGCCTAAAATATGGTCAAAATCCTAGCCTCTATGTGATGCCACAGCGAGCCGTTGATTTTATTGAGAAAACCGGCGTTCAGCATCGCATGTATTTGCCTGGAGAAATGCGCCAAAAGCGTAATGAGTCTTTGTACATTACCAATGAATTACGTAAGTCCTTAAAGGGTGAGGACTCCTTCTATCAGATGATGAACATTGAAGGTAAAGTTTACCGAGAAGCCCTGGGGCGTCGGACTTTACGCTTCACACGCGGTAATAAAGACTATTTCTTGAAAATGCATACCGGGGTAGGTTGGGGTGAAATCGTTAAGAACCTAACCTATCTTCGTGCTCCTGTTGTCGGGGCATTGAATGAATGGCATGGGGTGCATCGCCTGAAAGATTTAGAAATCGATACTATGACGGTTGCCGCCTACGGCATTCGTGGCCGTAATCCTGCCACCAAGCACTCATTTATCGTTACCGAAGCACTGCCTACGGAAACGAGTCTGGAAGATTTCTGTGGCGACTGGAAAGACAGTCCTCCACGAACCTTAAAGCAGGTAAGATTGAAACGTTGGATACTGAATAAGGTCGTCGAAACCGCCCGTGTAATTCACGAAAATGGTGCGAATCATAGAGATTTCTATTTATGCCATTTTTTACTCGACGCGCATTTCGAGGCTGATGATAGAGTGTCGCCTGAGAGCAAGTTATACTTAATAGACTTACATCGCATTCAAATGCGACGTAAAACACCGGAACGTTGGGCTGTAAAAGATATTGCGGGTTTGTATTACTCGAGCAAAGATATAGGTTTGACCAAACGCGATTTATTACGTTTTATCAAATTGTATCGAGGGAAGCCCTTACGTGAGATTTTGCGCACAGAAATGGGCTTTTGGCGTAAGGTAGAGAGTCGTGGTAATAAACTCTATGAGTCTGAAAAACGCAAAGCACTGGCGCTAGAAAAACTAAAAAATCAGCAACGGCAAGTTGTTGAGGCTGAGGTTATTGAACCAAATACTCCGGAGCTTAATGAGGCTAGAACCAGCTCATTTGTCGATGAAAGAAATGCGCCAGAGCCACATCCAATTGTCGGTAAGTAGAGATTACTTATGCGACAGGGAGATTGGGCCAGGCGGCCGATAATACGCACTATTGACTGGAATTCTCGCGTTTGGATGTCGTCTCACTATTCAGACCGAGTACCGGTAAACGCCGAATCGTTAGACAAACTATTGGTTGACACCAGTGGCGCGTTTAAGCATGACAGAACTACGACCGTTGCACGTGTTGAGTTGGCCGGTCAGGCGATGGTTCTCAAACGTTACAA
Source organism: uncultured Gammaproteobacteria bacterium (assembly GCA_964420885.1). Lineage (GTDB taxonomy): Bacteria > Pseudomonadota > Gammaproteobacteria > Arenicellales > Arenicellaceae > Arenicella. The sequence goes on along the minus strand of CAYQVT010000027.1, from coordinate 6,753 downwards.
TCCTCGTAATCAGTGGCATAAAATCAAGCGTGCTTTGCGTCGTTCCCGTGCGCGTCGATGTTGGCAAATGAGCTATGCTTTTACCGAAGCCGGTCTAAACGTCGCCGCGCCTATTCTGATGTTAGAAGACCGCTTCGGCCCGTTCCGCTTAGACGCCTATTTTTTAAATGAGTTCTTGGAAGGCCAAGAACTTATGACTTTGTTGCCAACGATGAATAATGAACAACGGCAAGACGTAGCGGAAGCGATTGAAGATGCTTTCGAAAAAATGAAAGCCGCTCGTTTAACTCATGGTGACTTAAAAGCGAGTAATTTAATGTGGAGTAATGGCAAGCTTTATTTCATTGATTTAGATGCTGCGCAGCAACATAGAAACCCAGTCACTTGGCTGAAAGGCCACAGTAAAGACAGAAAGCGTTTTTTGAAGAATTGGCAAGGAGACAGCCAATTATTATCTATTTTTAGCACCTAGTTTTAGCTTTGATTCCTAACAGCATAGTTCTTATTTCTTAAGCTCTTTTTCAACAGAAGGCTTAGGCTGACACTCCCGCACAGATCACAAACGCCCCTAATAATAGTCGGATAAGCAATTTTGCATCCAGCTGGCCGAGTTGCGCACCCAAGTTGTGATCGGTTGAGACCCGAGTGAGTAATGCTGATGCCGTCTGTTTGTTTTTGATGTTCATTATTTCGGTCGCCTAATGTTAATTTTGTTGCCGCCTTTGTTATGTCTCTAAAGTAGGCAATTTGTAGCAATATCTGTATTACATCGTATTACAGCCGCCAAATCGCGAGGCCGTGTAATAAGGTGTAATACAAACAGACCCTCTTAAGCTCTAGTCTGTAATTCAAGAGTTTCGGAGTTATCCATGGGGATGGATAGGCTGAGGGAAAGGAATACTCGCGGGATGTGAGACGGTCATGGAAGACCACATTTTCAATTTTCGTAATCGTCGATTCACACAGCTAGCAAAAAATCAAGGCTAAATTTTTGTATTTATTGGAAGAGAGCGCGCGCGGCCTCGGTCAGCTGACGCGTGCCATATTGATCGTGTTTCTTATTAAACTAGTTTTAACGGCTTCTAGATAGGCATCGAGAGTATACGGCTTGGCGCTTGTATTCGAACTGTATCGACCGTTTGCATCGCGCCGCCACTAGTAAGACTGAAGTTCAAATTGATTACGTCTGGTTTGAAAATAGCTATTGAAGCGACCAATCCTACGGTGAACCACAAGCTGGTTGATATAATAGATTTTAAATTTTTAATCATAATACCTTTCTCATTTATGGTTTGATAATCGCTTGGTAGGATTGAGTTAAAAACCATCCGTGGCAACCATCTCCAGTCAGTAGACCTCTGTTAAAACCCTTATCGAGATTGAGTGTTTGACTCGTTAACAATCCAATCAACATCCTTTTTACTCCAAGTGTTGCTAAGGCACTTGACGACAGCAGAGGCCAGCGTCATTCAGTGAATGAATAATGGCCGTTTTCTAAGAGAAAAAATATTACACGCTATTACATTAATCTTGTGGTAAAAGTTAAAGGTGGTAATTTTAACGCGGTGATTCGTGTGTTGAAATGGGTAGTAACGAATCACATTTAAATATTAATTAACATAATAATGGAGAACGCAGATGACAATTACGGCTATAGAAGACGTAACGCTAAAGATGTTAGTGCTTAACGAAAGCGAAGCAAGCAGTGATGAACTGGTTGTTGTAACCCTTGAAAAGAGCTTGCCAGTCATAGGCACGGACTACTATCAAGGCGTAACGAGATATCAAGGGGTTAAGGTTGATATGATAACCGCTAGATTTAGTGATGATGTGGGACGCTCTGGAGATATTGGTAAGGTAAAACTAGAGATTAGTTTGCAAGACGGAAACACATTTTTAGATCCGTTTGTCACGGTAACACCAGCTGGGCAAGCTCTGAGTGATTTACATTGTATCGAGGTGAGTGATGATAATGCTGGCTCAACCATACTGATACTAACCTTCTTGGAACCGCAGCAAGATGAGGCCATTGCATATCCAGCCTTGTATTTTCATACTTCAGAGGGGGTAATTGATCCTGGAATAGGAGTAGATAGAAGACCCCCACAATAGACAACTCAAGAAATTTAGTTCCACACAGTAACTCCTCTCGGGAAGTTATTGTGTTGCTGATTAATATATTCAAATTCCAAAACGGGTGGAAAACTAGCGCATGGGTATAGTTAAGATCGAAAAAGTAAAAACAACAATACTAACACTGAAAGAGGGTATTGGCGGCGAGAGAAACATTGTGTCAGTAACATTAGCAAAGGGTGCTCCTGTTTCTGGCACTGAGTACTTTCTAGGAATTATGACGTATTGGGGTAAGAAAAAGAGAAAGGGTAAGCGTGTTGATATGGTTTCTGCCTATTTCCCGAGTACCGGAAATATTGCAGGGATGGAAGGTAATGTAGAATTAAGAATAAATCTATTAGACGGACACACCTTTCGTCAGCCGTATGTAACCACCGTACCACAGGACAAAATGCAAACACCCCTGCATTGCGTTAATGTAGAGTCAACTAATGACCTAACTAGCTTAATAGTAAAATTTATAGGCCCTAAAAAAGGTGAGTCCATCGCTTACCCAGCGCTATATTTTCACACTAGCGGCGGTGTTCTTGATCCAGGAATCGGTGTTGTAAGGCGTCCTCCAAAATGATCGAATTTGTCTAGTCTTGACACAAAGAGATAGTTTCGGCGACTCCAAGATCTTTGAAACTCGGCTGATTACAAAGTGGTTTAAACCATTCAAATGAGAACCAAACTGGAGCAATTCCTCGATCGATTGCATCGCTTACATCTACAACCGCCGAAATATAATTTCCAGCGAGTGTATTGACAATTGAGGATGCATAATCCAGTTCAGCTATATTTGGAAACTTCTTAGTAGCTAACTTCAAAGTCTTTACGGCTTCGTTATACCGACTGAGATGAGCTTGTGCTTGTGCTAAGTAGCTATAGTCTTGAGCCGTCTCAGGTTCACTAACCAGCGAAACCACTTTCAGGTAATGATCTTTTGCTTGATCCTTGGCCCCCACCAGATAATAGGTATCCGCAAGGTTGAGGTGAAATAACGGTGAATTTGGGTTTAGCTCAATTGCCTTAAGGTGGTTTTCTATGGATTTCTGATAATTTTTGTTTAACGCCAAGGCTAAACCGTAATTCGAAAAAGAATTGCTGCCAGGTGTTGTCTTAAGAATATCTCTATAGTTGAGTATTGCCTCCTCTAGGTTGCCAAGAGACATTTCAATTGACGCTTTTAGTCGAAGTGCGTCTGGGAAAGACTCCTGAATTGATAAGGCCTTTCTTAGTTGCTGCTTTGCTTCCTCGTAATTTCCGAAAAAAAACTCGGAGGTTGCCAAATTGTACAAATTTTCGGCGGTAGGTCTCCAGTTCGCATTTTGTTTGTCTAGAACTAGTAATCGTTCGTAATCGCTTTCCGCATAGGCTATGGAGCTTTCTATTTCGCTCAAATATAGCTGATCATTAAACTCAGATTTAATCGACGAGAACAAAGATTTTGCTATTTCTGTTTCGCCAAGAGTTAGGTGCAATTGAATTATGGTTTTTTTAAACGATTTACTATTTAGGACTCTTGTCGGAGCCTTGTCGAAAGTTTCGATTAGAATCGCTAAGTGCTTTTGGTCCATCACATTTTGATCTAAAAATGTCCCGAGTTTATAAGCTATGACATAAGCAGGCACAAAATTTGGACTATCATTGATAAGCTCTAGTGCTTTTCGAAAATGGACTTCATTTGATGAATTGCCTGATTTACTCGCACTGTAAATTTCTAGGTATCGACGATAATTTTCTTCGTCTAGATCGGAGTCTGTATCGGTGAAAAGAATATTTGAACGATTAAATAATTTTGGTAGCTGATCGGTGATGGCATCTCTAATCTCAATAAGAGAGTTACTTGCTACTGGGAAACTGGTTTGTGTTGTGACAGCCATTCTTTCGCCGCTTCGTCTTTGTAGCTTAATGTCACATTTTTGTTGTAAACAATTTGCTGACACAGATACGATGTCCTGAACTCCGGCTACTCTTGCCTTTTGACGATAGTTGCCATTAATTGAACTTAGTTCTCTGGCATCTACTAAACCTGTTTGTTGTAAGTTCAGGAGAGCGTTTTCGGCAGATTGTTGTAAAGTGTTGTTAATTAGAGACAACAGAGTCTTATCAAAGTTGTTCGACGAATTAACTTCGATTTCTTCCAAACCAATGTATGAGACTGTTTCGGGTTCGAGTTCTGCTTGCCGAGTAGGAGAAAATTTAAGAATCAAAAGTCCTATAATGAAGCCACTTGCAATTAATGCGGTTTTTCCAAGAATGTTGCGCACATTAGGTAGTAAAGTTTTGTCTGAATTTGACGTAATCTTTATTAGTGGTATTTCTTCGGTGAGGTCTTGGTTTTCTTGTTTGGGTGGATTACTCGTTTCGTGTCTAAGTAATTGTGATGACTCAGCTGCACTATAGAGTCGTTTCGCCGGATTCTTATTTAGTAAATTGGAGAGTAGTTCGATCAATCTGACTCCAAGTATCTGGGCTTTCGCACGGTCTACGTCGAACTGGTTGTTAATTATTCGCTGCAGTAGAGCGACTTTATTACTGGTATCTCCAAACGGGTGTTCGCCCACCAAACTTTGATAAATTAAAACCGCGAGTGAAAACAAATCAGTCCGTGTGTCCACCGCTTGCCCAGTTGCTTGCTCTGGCGATAGAGAGAAATAACTGCCGCTAATGCTATCTATGCGAGTTAACCCATCGTCTTCTAAGTAATCATCAAGCTTAATTTTCGCAATTCCAAAGTCAGCAACTTTGGCAATATTATCGTGAGTGATTAATACGTTGTCGGCCTTTAAATCGCAATGAGCTATCCCTTTCTTATGCGCACTGGCTAAGCCGTCTGCTACTTCAGCGAGCCACTTTAATACGACTTCCTTACTAGGCGCTTGTTTTAGTCGTTGGCTGAGTGTCTCGCCACCAACAAATTCAATGACCAAGCCAATGATATTTTCCTGCTCGACTACATCGTAAAGTTGAACGATATTTGGGTGATTTAACTGCGCCAGTAATTTGGCCTCGGTACGCAGACGCTTAACCAACCGAGCGTTAGAGTGATTGTCGGCGTCTACACACTTTATCGCAACCTCTCGACCTAGTTCAGTATCTTGGGCCAAATAGACGATACTCATCCCGCCACGGCCCAGTTCGCGTATTAACTTATAGCGACCCAGTGACGTGAGTTGGTTAAGAGGCTGGTTCATTATTGTTGAGAGGAGATTTCTTGTACCCCTTCTTTGTAGATTTCGAAATTTTCTATACTGGATCGCAGGGTGCCGCGACGTCGCTCGATCAATTTTGAGTGCCCGGATAGAGAAGGCAATGCCGCAGAAATTTGCTTGCGAGCACGAAAGATTTGAATATTCATGTGCGTTTCCTCTAAGCCAAGCTCTTTGAGAAGCAGGTGGCCGTCAAGCCAGCCAGCGTCATCGGCTTGCAGTGAACGATGCCTGAGTAAATGCACCAATAAATAATTGTGAGATCGTTCTCCTAGGTCGATTTCTAGACCATTTTCAATCAAAGTTAGATTGGTGCTCTCTTCATCCTGGCTGAGGTCAAAACGAAAAACCACGTCGTCTAAACTGCTTTGTCGTGGGTCAAACTCGGTCGTCACATCGTCTTCAGCGATTAATAAGAATTTCCATTTTGAATTGCACAGTTCAACTATGTCTCCACTGTCATAAGGGCCTTCTTCGCTACCTTGCTCAACGCGTTCTACATACCAACGTTCGCGATCCGGACAGAGATATAATGCAAGCTCGGGTTCATCTTCGTTAGGCAGCAAAAGACTTTGGCTAATGTCGATGGTCTCTAAAGGAGACTCTACGTTGACCAGCATAGGCTTAGGCGCTGCGAGGTCTTTGATCGTTAAGGTTACTTCGCCAACGCCAGCAAAATCGATGGTATCCCCAACTTTTAATACAGTGTGTTTTTGCGCCGGAATGATCTTATTGTTAAGTTTAAGGCCATTTTTGGAGATGTCTTTGAGAAGCCAATTTGGCTCTCGCCATTCAATCACGGCATGATATTTTGACACATAGGGGTGCACTAGTGATGTATCTGTATAGCCTTGACGGCGCCCGAATGTATGATAGTCGCGAAGGTACTCTAGCCCATTATAATTGGGGCTTTTTATATCAATAGATGCCACTGTTTCTTCGAATTTTTGTTGTTAGTTAGTTATCGACTGAACGCGAATGAAGCTGAAAAGTGATAACTCGGGTAGACCGTATTAATTTGCAGCTTTTCGGGTACTGTTTACACGAGAAGTGGGGGCGTTAGATCCACACTCGAGTAAGGGCTTGGATCTGAATAATACGTCTAATTAGCCATTTAAGGATAAATATATTTATACTAGATAGCCAGCATAAAAACTTGATTCTCGAGAGTGTTATTTTGCTAGCGACTCGAGTTCTTTGAACATTTCAAATTTCTTGGCGTAGTGCTCGGACCCGGAATACGATAAGTGTCCTCGGTCTCTATATAGGATCACGCCACCGAGCTTGGTTTCGCAGTGATTTTTGTCACAAAGTTTGTCGTCGAAAAAATAAACTGGGATCGATTTAGACGTCAGCACCGACATCAATTGGCTCACTTTCAGTGAATGGGTTTTGTGATCAGAAAAATTAAGTTTGCAAGCAGGGC
>CAYQVT010000026.1:4983-26551 GCA_964420885.1 uncultured Gammaproteobacteria bacterium | reverse complement strand
ACTGGACCCGCTACAGAACGCAGCCGCTAATGCTGCTATGTGACCTACTTGTATGGTCTCAATAGACGGCCGAAGTACCACAACCACACCTACCAAGCCCATGGCTATGGCGACCCACCGAGCCAGTGCGATTTGTTCGCCTAAAAACCAAATTGCCAATATCGAGATAATCAGTGGCGTACAAAACAAAATCACGTATGCCTCTACCATCGGCAAGGTAGAAAACGCGTAGAACGAGAAACACAGTGCTCCTACGTGCAAAAACGCACGTGTCACCAATAACACAGGGTTCGCAGGCGACATTGATTGTGGTTTATTTTCGACGATACGTGCGATTGAAAATGGTACATAGCTAAATAGCATCGCAAAGAATACAATTTGAAACACGTGATAACCTTGCAACGATTTGACCACCGCGTCATGTGTCGAATAAATGGCAAATCCAAACAGAGCGAATGCCAGCCCCACACGTACTGAAGTGTTTGTATCTTGAGTTTCTTTTGCCATTATTTGGGATTCCCGTAATAGTGATTGCGCTTATACAAAGGCCTGCATCAATAATTCGAAGGAACGTTTCCTGTCTTCAAAGTAGTACATATTCGTCACCGCCATTACTTCATCGGCTGCGTAAGTGCGCGCAATATTACTGATCTTCTCTCGCACCTGATCAGGCGTTCCAACAGCTCGATTTAAGGCCCTAGATGAGATAAAGGCTTTCAGCTGCGGCGTCATTGGAAACGACTGAGCATCTTCAGGTGTCAATAGTCCCTGCCCTTTGGATTGACCGGTTATATAGCGATAAAAATTGACATCGAAGGCTAATTGTTGAGCTTTAGCTTGCTGCTCCGTGTCTGCACAAAACACGCCCATGGTGATCATCGCATAAGGTTTAGCCGTATCGCCTGTCGTCTGAAAATACTGTTTATACAATCTAATCAAACGATGATCTGCTTCTGGGTTAATAAACAAACCAAGGTTATAGGGTAACCCCCTTTGTGCGGCTAACTCTGCGCTGTCGACACTCGAACCTAACATCCATATCGGCAGATCACGTGGAGGCTTTGGGCTAAGCAACGGCGTACTCACGTCGTCTCTCAGATAACCTGTTAGCTGTTCGACTAGTTTAGGAAAACGCTCAAACTTCGGTTTTCCATCCGCCGCCAACGCCATAGCGGTGGACATATCGGCACCAGGTGCTCTTCCGAGACCTAGATCGATGCGTTCAGGATATAAATTTGCTAATACAGAAAACGCCTCTGCAACTTTATAGGCGCTGTAGTGAGGCAACATAATTCCACCCGAGCCAAGTCTAATTTTACTTGTGGCTGCGCCTACTGCAGCTAGCAGAACTTCCGGGACACTGCCTGCAAGAGATTGAAAACCATGGTGTTCTGACACCCAGAATCTTTCAAAACCCAAATTTTCTACCAATTTTGCCATTTCGATGGTTTCTTGAAAGGCCTGAGACGCTTGATCTGGTGAGCGTGTGAACGATTGGTCTAATACAGATAGTTTAAATGCCATAATTAGGTGGGTTAAATAGTTAGTAAATATGCAATCAAGGGCAAGGACAAGAACGCAAAAACAGTACTATACCCTAATACTGTTGCTATAAAACGAGGCTCGATTCCGGCATGTATTGCCATCAAGCCCGGCGTGATCATACTCGGCATAGCCGCTTCAAAAATAGTCGCGGTTCGCACATCTCCAGTACTACCTAACATCACAATAATTAGCCAAGCCAATAATGGCGCGGCTATCATTTTCAAGCTAATCGCCAAAACCAAAGGCAATTTGTGCTCATTCAGAAGCGTTGCTTGAAATTGAACTCCTAGTACGAATAACGCCGCTGGCATCAGTAAATCGCTCAGTATAGATAAGGTACCACTCGCAAATGCCATAACAATATCAAGAGGTACCAACACCGCGATCACCAAGGCAATAAACGGTGGAAAAGTGAATACTTTACCAAGCACCTCAAATATTCTAGGCTGTCTCGATTGCGCCGGTGTCGATGGGGTATAAATTGCGACGACAATCAACCCGAACGTACTTAAAATCAAAAAACCACCGAGTTGATCAAAGAAAATCGCGTACGCTAGAACTGAGTCGTTAAAAAACGCCAACACCATCGGGTAACCAAGAAACGAGGTATTACCCATGGTTACCAATATCAACATGGCACCTTCGGTAGTGCGAGGCCAGTTAAGAGCTCGTGATATCCAGAGTACCAGCCCAGAGCCGACAATAAGCCAAGCCCATGCAACCCCTGCCGGGATCAGCATCTCAATAGACACGTCGACCTTAGGTACCTTGAGCAATATTAGTGCAGGCATAGCTAAATAGACGATAAAGTTATTTAACCATTTAACCAATCTGCTAGGCTCAGAAACAACTCGACGAGCAAGAAAGCCAAACAAAAATAGGCCGACGATGGGGAATATTATTTGCACTACTGGAATTAACTAAGTTGCTTACAATTACATAGGCCAAGCATCTCACATGCAGCACCAATTACAATAGAACAAACTGACACTCTAGCAAGTGAAAAAGCACAAACCAGCGTGAAACATCTACCTCTAATTTCAAGCCCACTCTATAGCTTTAAGTTTCCTGAAAAGCATCGGTTTCCAATGCAGAAGTTTTCCTTGTTATTAGACTATTTAAAAAGTATCGGCATTGCGACCGAGCAAAATACTTATCGCCCCGGTCGAGCGCGTATGGATCTGTTGGAATTAGCTCATTGCCCCGGTTATCTTTCTCGTTTCATTTCCGGAAGGTTAAGTGATAAGGAAATTCGTAGAATGGGGCTACCTTGGTCTGAAAATTTGGTGAAGCGGAGTTTGATAGCGCCGAACGGTACCTTCCTCACAGCAGGTTTGGCTCTTCGAAACGGTCTAGCCTGCCATTTAGCTGGCGGCACGCATCACGCTCACTTCGATTTTGCATCAGGCTATTGTGTGCTCAATGACCTCGCGATCTCATCGTTGGCGCTGCTTCGTCAGGCCAAAGTGCAACGCGTTCTCATATTCGACTGCGATGTACATCAGGGTGACGGCACTGCTGCTATTTTGCAAAACACTCCTGAGATCACGACTTGCTCGGTACATTGCGAGAAGAACTTTCCCCACCGAAAGGCCAAAAGCGACATTGACATCGATGTAGCGGTGCACACAGGTGATCAACACTATCTTCAAATCGTTGAAAAGGCCCTAGGCAGCGCAATCGAATTCAGTAATCCAGATTTGGTGATTTACGACGCTGGTGTGGATATCTATGAGAACGATCCTCTCGGCATGCTAAATATTAGTATGGAGGGCATTCGAAAAAGAGACGCCTTAGTAATAAAGATGGTACGTGACTCGGACATTCCTCTCGCGACTGTGATTGGTGGTGGCTATGACCGAGATCAAAGTGCGCTGGCGCGTCGGCACGCCATTGTTGTAGAAGAGGCAAATAAGTATCTCTTAGATCAGTAAAAACACTCGCGATTAAATTTTCAAATACATTGAGGTAAGATAGATCAATAAGAATAGTGATATTAGCTTGTTCACTAAGCAAGAACCCTACCACCGATCAGAATATGGAGACCCCATGGTAAAACTCACTCTCAACGGCAAAGCAATGTCATTAGACGCCGATCCAGCGATGCCATTACTTTATGCTATTCGCGATATCGCTGAGCTCACCGGCACCAAGTTCGGCTGTGGATTAGGCCTGTGTGGCGCCTGTACTGTCCATCTTGATGGCGCGCCAATTCGATCCTGCGTTACGCCACTGTCAGCTGCGCAAGATAGGTCGATTACCACTATCGAAGGTTTAGGTGACAAGGACGCCATGCACCCAGTGCAAGCCGCTTGGGTCGCTAACAAGGTACCACAATGTGGGTATTGCCAAAGCGGTCAGATGATGAGCGCGGCGGCCTTGCTAGAGGACAATTCATCGCCATCGGATTCTGAAATCGAAGCGGCTATGCAGGGCAATATATGTCGATGCGGAACCTACCCCAGAATCAAGCAAGCGATTAAGGAAGCAGGTGAGAATATTCAAAAGGTGAAGTCATGAGTCAAGTCAAGAATTTTAGTCGCCGTGAATTCATCGCATTAACCGGCCGCTCTGGCGGTGTGTTAATGCTAGGCACCGCCTTAAGTGGTCTAGGTTTGAGCACACTTGCTAGTGCTGAGACAAGAGCTCATAAGAGCGACGGGGCCGGCAATTCCTTGGGCGCCTTTGTCACTATTAAAAGTGACGGTAAAGTCGAAATAATCTGTCACCGAGCTGAGATGGGCCAAGGCATTCTCACCAGTGTGCCGCAAATAATCGCCGACGAACTAGAAGCTGACTGGGATCAAGTAGTCGCAATACTCGGCAACGCCGATCCAAAATACGGTAATCAAAGCACTGGTGGTTCGGCTTCCATCAGACGCTTCTTCAGCCATATTCGGCAAATGGGTGCGGTCGCAAGGGACATGCTCGAACAAGCGGCGGCTGATAAATGGTCAGTGAATAAAGATCAAGTTATCGCACAAGACCACGCCGTTATACATAAAACCAAAGAACTGAGCCTTAGCTATGCTGAACTTGCCGAAAGCGCTAGCAAGCTGCCGGTGCCCGATGTGGGGAGCGTTAAGCTTAAAGAAGGTAGTGATTATAAATTGATAGGCAATGAAAATATTGCACTACAAGGACTCAAAGACATTGTGACAGGGCAAACTACCTATGCTCAGGACGTACAGCTACCTGGAATGTTGATCGCTAGTATTGAACGCCCCCCAGTAGTTGGAGGTAAGGTTAAATCGTTCGACGCGAGCGAGGCTAAAAAAGTCAGCGGAGTGGTCGACGTTATTCGTCTACGAGATAGAAGCTTTCCAGTTAATGTTAAGCCGGTGTCTGGCGTCGCGGTTTTGGCTAACAACACATGGGCCGCATTAGAAGGTCGTAAAAAGCTTAAAATCGAATGGAATCACGGCGCTAACGCGAGCCACGATTCAGAAACTTATAAGCAAGACCTTATTAAGAAGGTCGGAGTTAAAGGCAAAGAAGGCCGCGTAGAAGGTGATGTCTACGCTCACGATTTCAACCCAGACAAAACTCATGAAGCCACGTACACTGTTCCCTATCATCACCATATGTCTATGGAAACTCCTGCTGCCACGGCAGTGATAGAGAATGGTCGTTGCCGAGTTTGGAGTGGCACTCAATCGCCACAGTGGGGAAAACGATTGGTCTTAGAAGAACTCGGTTGGGACGAGAAAAACGATTCGCAAAAAGTTGAGTTTAATACTACTTTTATGGGTGGCGCATTTGGACGTAAAAGCAAAAACGACTTTACTGTGGAAGCGGTTGAACTGGCTAAGGCATCGGGCAAGCCCGTGAAAGTTGTGTGGAGCAGAGAAGACGACGTAAAACATGGCTTTTACCATTCCATTGCGGCTAACTACATTAAGGCCGAACTGACCGATGACAATCGCAGCGATCATTGGATCCAACGAGTTGTGGCGCCGCCTATTGCATGGATATTTAATGATAAAGTCACTCATCTCCAAGACGGTGATTTATCGCTGGGTTTCGCCGATATTCCATTCGACATCAAAAACTTAAGTTGCGAAACTCCGGAAGTGACCACTCATGTTAGAACGGGTTGGGTTCGGTCCGTAGGAAATATCAATAACGCTTTCGCACTTGGCTCTTTTGTTGATGAGCTTGCTAATAAAGCTCAAATAAGCACCCAACAAATGTGGCTGAACTTACTGGGTGAAGACCGCAGTTTTGACCCAAGAAACGAAGGTTTTGACGGATACACTCATTACGGCCAAGTTCTAAACGATAAAGGCCGCGATGAATATCTATTGCAAATTTCTCGTTTTAAAGGCGTGTTAAATGAAGTCGTAGAAAAGAGTGGCGCCAACCAGGAACTCCCTGAAGGTCAAGGCTGGGGAATCAGTATTGCTGCCAGTTTTAATTCTTACGCGGCCGCGGCAACCAAGGTAAGTGTAATCGACGAGAAGGTAAAAGTACTCGAGATGCACACTGCTATCGACTGTGGATTAATTATTACCCCAGACCGAGTTCGTTCGCAAATGGAAGGAGCGATGATAATGGGTTTATCAATGGCTCTGGAAAGTGAGATCACCATGAAAGATGGCACCATCGTACAGAATAATTTCTACGATTATCCTGTTTCTCGTATGCCTCAGGTTCCGAATTTATACGTCCATTTAATTAATTCCGACGAGGCCCCTGGGGGAGTAGGCGAACCAGGCCTACCTCCGATTCTCCCGAGTATCACGAATGCTATTTTTCATGCCTCGGGCACGCGAATTCGAGATTTGCCAGTAAAAACGACCATGAAAATATAGACATTTGACCAATAAAAATGATCAATACGCATGCTTAGTTAATTCTAAGCAGGCTTTTTTGTTTTTTGCGGTAAACAAAAGTTAATTATGCCAATTGAACCTATGAACCCTTAGATAAAACTTACAATATGTATAACATATGTGTCGCATTGGCTAAGGTTTTCTTTACTAAGATCAGCGATACTGTAAGTGAACGACTGTCAATCAGTGTAAAAAGCGTGAATTACTCAAGTTGACGTCAAACCATTCCCAATGATTGGGAGGGACTATTGTCTAATGAATATTCGAGTATTAAATGCCTTATTAAGCGCCATCTTTGTAGCGACCTTAATCGCCAGCAAGCCTGTGCTTGCTCAAAGTGCCGCGACCTTCGAAGTCGGCACAGCGGCCTTGCCTCTCATTACAACCGCAACGCCAACCACACCGTCGCCGTTTACCCGAATTACTTTTGGCCGCGAATTCGCACCTGGAACGACTCCTAACGTATTTCCGATGACCCCAGAATTCGGTGCCGGTACCGCGGATGATCCCTGCACAATTCGTATCCGAAATATCGATAACACCGGTTTTGACGCAGCCTGCTTGGAACCCATCAATGAAGATCGTGATAGCCCTGCGGTCAGTTTTGACTACGTAGCGATGGTCAACGGTACCGTCAATGTTCCTATTGTTGGCAGTGTTAACACGGTCCGATTCGAATCACAATGCTCATTTGTCACAACCCAACAATTTGGACCAAATTGTAACAACTGTTCATTATTAGGAGGCCAAGTTCAAGGTTTCACTCCTCAATCATTTTTATCGGCCTTTAATAATCCGCCCGCGTTGCTCACTCAAATTGTGTCAACAAATAACACCTTCACCGGTAGCCCAACCACACCAGGCGGAGAACCAGAGTTTCTCGAAGCATCTGTTGAAACCAATAGCCTTACCGCGTCAGATTTCGATTGGACCGTTGACCGACTTGAAGCGGGTAACGGTACTATTAGTAATGGCGAAACATTATGCTATCTGGCGGTCGAGCGAGATGGCTGTCAAGAACTTGACTTTAGCAGTTTAGACGGCCCCGCCTCTGTCGATTTCGCAGCGGTATTTGGCAACAATGTGGATGGTCATGACAATGGTGCCACAGCCGGCGAAGGCGCCACCTTTCCTGTCGGATGTTTTAGCAATACGCCGGTGACACTTGGTGGCTCTCGCTCAAGAAGAGGCAATAATGGAGGTTTCTTACGGCGTGTTTCACAAAATTCCTCTGCGGTAATCTTCACCTATGACGAAGACAGAGTTAGCGATACAGAACGTCGACATATCGATGAAGAAGTATCCGCAATTGCATTCAGCAGCACATTTACCACACCAGTCACATTAAGTAGCGCCAGAGTTACCCAACGTGGCCGTAAAGCCACGTTTGAATGGGAAACCGGTTCTGAAACCTTTCATTTAGGTTTTTATCTATGGGGAGAAACGCCCACCGGTTGGGAGCAACTGAACAAGAAACTGATTCTGGGCGCCGAAACTGACACCGCGCAAACGAGCCGTTACCGACGTACTGTTAGACTCAATCGTCGCCAGGTAAACGAAGTACAACGATTTGGTATTTCAACAATCGACAACACCGGTTTTGAAGAATTTTACGGCCCGTTTGAACTGGACACTGAGTACGGTGAAGAAGCCAACAACGAGGCCGTTGATTGGTCTACAACCCGCACTGCCTATGAGCAGCGCATGCGAGACAGAGGCTTCACCAAAAAGAATAATCGATGGCGCCGGATTTCTAACCGAGCCAAACAACGATTAATTAGATCCGAGTTAGGGGCCAATGCTGCAATATTGAGCGTAGAGTTCGATGCAAGCGGAATTCACACTGTTCCCGCACAATCCGTTCTCGACTTAATTCCCGATTGGTCTGGCGTACCTTTAAGCGAGGTGGCTTTGACACTTAACGGTAAAGCCGCTGCCAGGGACATCATCAGTGATGATGACTTTTTAAGCGATGAAGATCACATCGTGCTCAATGTTAGTAAACCGAAAGGGCGCGATGCGGTGTATCTAAGAAACTATGTATACCAACTTAGATTGGATACCACACGAGCATTAGACGCTAGTTATTTTAGTGGCGAATTTGATGCTAACACCGCTGATAATGACTTTAATCTGCAATCGACAGGCTTAGTATCTGTGACGGCTACCAAGGACAAAACCTACTCAGCCGGTATCGCCGCCGACACGCCATGGTACGACCGTAGATTACTAAGTCGCGGAACCCCGTCTTCTGTCGATTATAAAGTGAATTTCCAAGGTGCTATCGATTCTGATGGGCTAGCCCTTCTCGAGTACACAATCTTCGGAGGCATCGACCTCGGTGGTGATGTCGATGATCATCACGTACAGGTGTCGGTCAATGGCACCATCGTCGAGGATGTCGTTTTCGACGGACTAAATCGACACAGCAATCGGATCGAACTCGAGCCCGGACTCCTCACCCAAAACGATAATATTGTTCGTGTTACGGTGGTTGGAGACACTGGGCTGTTTGCAGATCTTATTCTTGTCGATGAGGTATCCCTATCTGCACCAGTAGAGCTGCAAGATGATGTCTTCTACGACTTTTCGACCGCAAATAAGGACAACGCCGCCTATCAAGTTAGCCTCGCGGAACCCGGTTCCGCTCTGGTGTACGCGCACACTGAAGATGGGCTTCTATCGCAGGTGGGCATATCCTTTGGCGAAAACAGTGTTCGTTTTAACACCTTGCCAGGTTTGGAAAACTTGTCGTCAGACCTTAGATTCACCGTTTCTAGTCTTAGAAATTTGCCGCAAGCTAACAATATCAGTTTTGCCAAGATCACTCTGCAACACAGCAACGTCGGCAATCTTCTAATTGTGGCTCATCCTAATTTTATTGGCGAAGAACTGGAAGAGTTTGCCCAGTTCAAGCGTGATCAAGGCTATCAGGTCACCATTGTCGATTGGCTAGAACTAGTTGAAACCTATGGCTATGGTAACCCGACACCAGAAACATTAGATAACTTCTTGGAGTTAGCGTACCCAGCAGAAGCTCGGCTGGATTATCAACTTAACAATGTGCTGGTCGTTGGCGGTCACACCTATGATTACTTAGGTATTCTGGATGAAAATATTGTTAATTTCATTCCGACTCACTATCGTAAAGTCAGTATTCATGACTTCACACCCAGCGACAATGTGTTTGCCGATTTGGATAATGATCAAATTCCAGATCTAGCGATTGGTCGCTGGCCGGTCAGAACCCAAGACGATTTATCTAAAATCATCAAAAAAACAAAAGATTGGCAAGCTAATCGAGACGCGTCACCATTTCAAGACGCCTTGCTGATCGCGCAAGCAAACGATTCCAGCGATCTTAATTTCACCAAACAAATGGATATTCGCCTAGGTATTCCACTTAGTGGTTTAGAGGATTTCGACACGGTTTCACGTGTATCAATGCAAGAGCTCAACGCCGCTGCGGTCGATAACCCAATACATCAGGCAAGAGAAACAATCGAAGCAAAGATCAACGACGGCTTGGAACTACTGAGCTTTGGAGGTCATGGTAGCTATGGTTCATGGGGTTTCCAAGGAGTGGTAAACACCGACTTCGTAAAAAGTTTAAGCAATCAGGGCAAACCAACTTTGGTAATGCCTTTAGCGTGTTACACATCTAATTACGAACACCCAAGCGTCAATACCTTGGCTCATCAATGGTTGTTTGCTGGCGATATTGGTGCTGCAGCAATTCATGGTGCCTCGGTGTTAGGAGAGTATCGAGAAAACGCGATATTCGCAGAGCGATACCTCAATAACACGGCAAATTCACAAACTGTTGGCGAAGCGATTTATAAAGCGAAAAATCAAATGGCAAGCGGTAACCAAATGTTACACAACTGGGCCTACTTAGGCGATCCGACTCTGCCACTTCGTTAAATTAATTCTGGAATCAAAGACACAATGGTTGCTAGGTTTTACCCAGCAACCATTGATCAATGACCTCTTCGAGCACCGACAAAGGTAGAGCTCCGTTTTCCAGTATTTTGTCGTGAAATTCTCTAACATCAAAGTCATTCCCTAACTGTTTCTCAGCTTTAGCTCTAAGTTCACGAATCTTTAATTCGCCGATCTTATACGCAAGCGCTTGTCCAGGCCAAGAAATATAGCGATCCACTTCTGAGGTGATATTGTTCATCGACAAACCTGAATTTTCAGCCATATAGTCAATCGCCTGTTGCCGAGTCCAAGACTTGCTGTGTAAACCGGTATCGACGACTAAACGACATGCGCGCCACATTTCGTAAGACAAGCGTCCAAAGTTCGTATAAGGCGTTTGATAAAAACCAACTTCTAAGCCTAAGCGTTCAGAATACAAGCCCCATCCTTCAACAAACACGGTTTGACCACCGTACTTGCGAAAATTAGGTAAATCCAGTTCTTGGGATAAAGCAATCTGTAAATGATGTCCCGGTACCGCTTCATGCAAAGACAAAGCTTCAAGCTGATACAACGGCCTGGTGTCCAACAGGGTTGTATTCACAAAGTAAAACCCCGCTCGCGAGCCATCACCCGCTGGGCGATTATAGTAAGCCGTTGTTGTTTTCTCAGCGATGTCGAGCGGAATCTCCTTTAAGCCATAAGGCGCACGCGGCAACTTGCCAAAGAGCTTTGGTAACTGGCCATCCATCTTCTTGGAAATCGTAGAGGCGACTTGCATGCGTTCCTCTGCGGTCTTGGGGTAAAACTCGGGAGTGTCGCGCAAATACACAAGCCATTCTTCGAAACTGCCTTCAAATTTTGCTTCTTTTATCACTTCCAACATTTCAGCCTTAATCCGAGCCACTTCAAACAGTCCAGTCTTGTGAATCTCATCGGCGGTCGCGTCTGTCGTCGTGAAAAATGCGACCCTATTGTCATAATACTTACTGCCACCGGGCATTTCATCAACACCCACTTTATCTCGACAATTCGGCGCGTATTCGTCCGAATAGAATGTTTTGAACTTTCGCAATGCCGGAATAATTTTTTCACTCACCAACGACTCGGCCTTTGATTTCATGGCGGCAAAACTGCCTTCATCAACGATGTTGGGACGTTTCGCAAACGGAGACATAAACGTGCTGTCAGCCGGATTATCAACTAAGTGGACCTCAATAGACTGCTCATAACCGTCCATAGGGGCACAGGGTTGTACCCAGCCCGCGTCTAGACCCGCTCTAATCCGATTGGTGGCTCGATCAAGATACTCGGGCATTAATGCCAAGCGTTTTAGATAACTTTTAAAATCGCTGTCCCTAAAAAAAGGCAGCCGACTTGCCATGCCAGTAAGATTCAAATGCGGCCCCGATCGATTATTCATAATCAGATATTTACCACCATGCTTGGCTTCTTCAATTTGATTTAATAAATCGAGCTGCAATAGTGAATAGTTTAATTGATTCTCTTTACTCAATTCACTAGAAGATATTTGATCTAATTGCGCTACAAAATTTTTGGCTGTCTTTATCGATGCGTCAAAAGCTTCTAGTGAGGGGTCAGCCAGTAGATGGTCAAAATCTCTCACTCCTAAACTAGTGGCAAACTCGGGGCTTCGCTCGAGTTGATCAGCCCAATGTGCACCCATAACTTTTTCAAAGGCCCGATCTGCATCGGATTCAGCCTTGGCATTTGCAGAGAGTAGGCTCAGTGCCATAACGACAATAAAAACTATTAGATTCACATTCATTTTGGCCTCTTTTTTCAACTTATTTTTTTAAAAAGTTTAATTCGATCAGTTTTAGGCATCATACGATATAAGAGTGTAAGACTAAATCAAGCGACTTATCGGTGTCGCACAAATAGCGCTGTTGTTCAATTACCACAACCATGGCAAGCTAGACTAGCGTACCAACTCCTGACATTTATCGATGTGGTTTTAAATCTAATATCAAGACTCCGCAGTTTACTCTTCCCTGAGGAACCCGCGCCTATTGTAATCACTCCTTTGCAACGAGATATTTTGGAGTCAAAGGTTATGTTTTACGCTAACCTAGGCGCCAACGATAAACCAGTATTCGAACAACGTTGCTTAGCGTTTATCGCCAGTACCGAGTTTATCGGTCACAACATCGAAGTCACAGATTCGGATAAACTGCTGGTCGCCTCAGGGTCGGTCATTCTGGCTTGGGGCTTTGCCAAATGGCACTACGTAAAAGTTTCGACAATTTATTTAGTACCGGGTTCGTTCAATGAGGATTCTGAGTTTCGACGGCAAGATTCCAACATTACCGGACTAGTGGGTAACGCGCATTTGCGAGGTAAAATGATTCTGAGTAAGCCCGCACTGCACCAGGGCTTTAGTAACGATCGAGACAAACGCAATGTGGCAATACATGAATTCGCTCATTTAATCGACATGGCCGATGGTGATATCGACGGTCTACCCGAACAAATCAGTGAACATACTTATTCTTTGCCTTGGCTTGAGCTAGTCGCTAGGAAAATCAAGGAAATCAACAATAGACAAAGCGATATCCGCGACTATGGCGCCACTAACAACGCCGAGTTCTTCTCGGTCTCAAGTGAGTACTTTTTTGAACGCCCCAAGCTGCTTAAGCGAAAACACCCAAAGTTATATAGACACTTAGAACGTTTCTACAAACAGAATCGCGCCGAGGCCCATACAAACGAACGAATTCGAAAAAAGGCGCCCTGCCCCTGCGGCAGTGGTAAGCGTTATAAACGCTGTTGTACGCCAGAATCGACGCGCCCCTATTAGCTATCTAGCCTGAGGCAACTTCCTTATTCAGTTCTTGCATTGCATTTACAAACACTTCTTTGGGTTGGCCACCGGAAATAAGGTATTTGTTATTTAGGATAAATGCGGGCACCGAATTGATACCCTGCTGCTGTCCTAACTGTTGGTCTGCTCTAACCTCTTTAACGAATTTATCAGAGTCTAAAATAGATTTAGCCTCAGTTCTTGATAGGCCGACTTGTTCGACGCTAGCGAGCAAATCACTTTCATCGCTTGGGTTACCAGCTTGCTTAAAATAGAGGTCGAATAAGGCTAACTTCAGTTCAGTTTGTAAACCGTGTTCCTTTGCCCAATGAATTAAGCGATGCGCGTCAAAGGTATTAAACACGCGGCCCTTATCGGGGAAGTTAAACTCATATCCTACCGACAACCCCCTATCGATCAAGTTTTTGCGGTTGGCGTCGCCTTGCTCTTTAGTCAAACCGTATTTCTGCTGAATGTGCTCAACCCGATCTTGACCTTCGCTTGACATTCCAGGATTTAACTCGAAGGGCCTCCAAGAAAGGTTGACCGAGTCCTGCATGTCCAGCTCTTCCAAAGCCGATTGTAAAGATCGATAACCGATGATGCACCAAGGGCAAGAGACGTCGGAGATAATATCAATTGTATGCATAAGGTGACTTCCTAAAAAATTGCTTAGTATTTATTAAATGGCGCCGTTTTGCGCCAACCATTGTTTTAACTGGCTCATCGTCATCGCACCAGATAAGCGAGCCGTTTCTTTACCGGCTCTGAATAAGATCAAAGTTGGTATTGAGCGAATTTGCCATCGCCCTGCAACGCTTTGTTGATCTTCTGTATTGAGCTTGGCCAATCTCAGTTTGGGTTCCAGCTCTTTAGCTGCTTTTTCGAACGTCGGTGCAAAATTACGGCAAGGCCCGCACCAAGGCGCCCAACAATCAACTAATACTGGAATTTCATTATGATTTAGAACAGTTCCCACATTCGCTGCGGTTAAGTCTAGTGGTTTGCCTAGAAAAAGCTTTGTCTTACATTTAGCGCACTTTGGACCATCGGACAAACGCTCGGTCGGGACTCGATTTGTTGACGCGCAATTTGGGCAAGAAACATTGGTGGTCGACATAATATTTATCAGCGTAACAAGACGCTAAAGATCTAATTCAGAGGTTATTTTAATTTCGTTTTCAAGCGTTTTATGAACCGGGCAACGATCTGCAATTTCTAGCATACGATGCTCTTGTTCAGGGCTTAAGTTACCCTCTAATGTGATGACTCGATTAAAAACATCAACCTTTCCAGCCGTCTTTTCACAATCAACACAGTCGTCCGCATGAATACGGCTGTGGTCAACTTTTACACCAACCTTTTTTAGATCAATTTTTTTGTGACGAGCATACATATTTAAAGTCATTGCCGTGCAACTCGCGAGTGCAGAACCTAGAAAATCGTACGGTGATGGCCCTAAGTTTGTGCCTCCCATGCTTACCGGTTCATCAGCTATCAAGGAATGACCATTGGCGTTAAGCTCACATAGAAAGCCTCGATCAGTATCAGCACTTGCGGACACCCCATGTTCATCGTGTTCCGATTCCTGTGGCGCGTCTATGTAGCGCATCGCCCAACTGGCTAACACTTTTCCTACGTATTGCGAGTCATGCTTCTTGCTCAGCAAATGATCGGCGCCATCGAGACTGACAAAGCTCTTGGGATGTAAGGCTTGAGAAAAAATCTTTCCAGCTTCGTCAACTGACACCGTATCGTCATGAGGCGAATGCATCACCATTAGAGCTTTTCTAAGATTGCGATAGTCGATCTCCTGATCACGAACATCATCGACAAACTCTTGCTTAAATTTAAATTGGCGGCCAGCCAGATTAACATCGGCCGACCCAGTACCCTCGATCTCGATTAGGTGCTCTTGCAGTAAGTGCAAGATGTGTTCGGGCTTAGACGGAGACCCGATGCTGGCGACCGCCTTGGCTGATTCGACTTGCGCGGCTGCAGCAAGGATAGCCGTACCGCCAAGCGAATGCCCGATCATTAATTGAGGCGCCTGATACTCGGCCTCTAAAAAAGCCGCAGCATCAAGTAAATCATTAATATTGGTCGAAAAATTACTATCTGCAAAATCGCCTTTACTGCCTCCTAGGCCAGTAAAATCAAATCGAAGAGTCGCAATACCACGTTGCCCTAAGGTTTCGGATATCGCCACCGCAGCATTAATGCTTTTGGTACAAGTGAAACAATGGGCGAATAGAGCATAGGCAATGGTGCTACCCACATTCGGAATATGTAACGACCCAGACAATTCAACTTGGTCGCGGTTTCGGAATTTAATTCGTTTTTGCATCACTACTCTCGCTCTATATTTTTATGTTTTCAATATGGTAACAGACCGAAACGGTAACGCCTTCCTTACCTTTCGTATTAGCGACGGAGAGTAAATAATTTCGCTAATAACCAATGCACATCTTAAAAGTGATTTTATTGTCAGATCGCTAGCGTACTTCGAGAGTCTGATCTAGGTTAGTCTCTCGATTCTCCATAAAAACATCGTAAAACAATATTTTATTATTGTTTTACGATGTTTTTATGTTATTTTATCAATATACAAAGTTACATTAGGACTCGTTCCATTGAATCAGCGCACCATAAAACAACTCTCAAGCTTGATGTCTATGATCTGTATGACGTTGATCTTCATCTTACCAATTTCAACAATTTGGTTTTGGTCGAATTTTGAATCTTATTCTCAATACCTCGGGACAGCTATCCAGGATGTTTTACAAATCGATACCATTCAAAATTGGCAGATCGTCTTTGCCGCTATCTATAGCTTATGCACAAGTTTTATCGTGGTGTATGCATTAACCCAACTAAGAAGGCTATTTATCAATTTTAGAAACAACGACTTTTTTACTAAGGATAGCGTTATCTCGATGCACCGGTTTTGTTTAGCGCTCTTCGTCAGCGCACTGTTCAAGGTGATAAATCCGATGGTGTTGAGCGTGTTACTAACACTCAATAACCGCCCAAATGAAAAAGCCTTAGTAGTGAGTTTTGGCTCTAACGAGTTTTGGCTGCTGTTTACTGCGGCAACGTTTTTAGTCATTTCGTGGAGCTTTAAAGAAGGGTTGAACCTCGCCAATGAAAACGCCTCTTTTGTTTAAAAGCAGCGTATCGAATTTCTACATGAGTATTGTTGTAAATCTAGACGCTATATTGGCCATGCGAAAAAAGCGTTCCAAAGAATTAGCCGAATACGTTGGCATAACCGAACAAAATATTTCTCTCCTTAAAACCGGGCGAGTTAAAGGCATTCGCTTTAATACTCTAGAAAAAATTTGCGAATTCCTTGAATGCCAACCCGGCGACATACTGGAGTATAAAGATGATCACTAATAAACTGATAATATTAGGTGCCTTTGTAGTCACCTTAACCGCTTGCACCAACAAACAGCTTTACCAGAGCCTGCAGGAAAACGCCAAAAGCCGGTGCCAGCCAGAGTTAAATGAGAAGGCCCGTGCGGAGTGTCTCGAAGGGCTTGATCGCGATTATTCTGAATACAAACGGGAACGCGACAAACTTCTGCAACAGCATGAAACCTAACCGCCTATATAAAATTACCACAGTATTACTACTTGTATTACTGGGAGCATGTACATCTGTGCCGCTCACCACAATGTGGAAGCTGCGCAACTTTGACCCATTGCAGGCCGACCCATCGTCAATACAAATCGCGGTTATCACAGACCAAATAGTTCAACTCGAAGACGACGCCGTAAGCTTAGAAATCAGTTTTCGTTCAGACCAGTCTGAATATAATTTCAGCAGTGTTTCAAACGCAACAGTGAAACCCAATAGTCTGATTAACGAATTAAATAAGCACGTCGCTCAGCACCAGAGAATCTCTTTATTCTATTTAGACGACGACGCCGCTCACAAAATGCGTTTATCACAAAACCGAATACAATAATTAAGGACAATGAAATTCAAGGCAAGGGGAGCTTTGGTATCGGCATTCATACCGGGTGTTTTAACGGGCCTAAGCCAGATAAATTGCTTGCGAGTATTTACGCTAGATTTCATCCCGCGCGGCCATATATAAAGATGATTTCTAACATCGATTTATTAGACCGACTCGAGCCCGGCCAAAACGATTTTTGGCAGCAATGCAGTCAAGCTGCTGAGATTTCTTCAAGCTAAGACTCAACTCTCATCGTTTATCGTTTTTTTTTGACTTTTTCTTCGCGGCTCGTCGCATTTTAACGTCATGAGCTCGTAATGCGGCCTGATAACCCAGCTCAGCCCAAGTCTTAGCTTCATCAGGGTCATCGTAAATTTCTTCTGGCGCTAAATAATAGGACATTTTCGAGACCTTATTATTTGCAACGAACTCAAATGGTCCTAGATCTCGTTCTTTAAAGAATGCCAAATTATCATCATCTGTCTTGAGATACAGTTCATCATCAGCCACCAACGCAAACATCAAATCATTGTGATAAATACCGTGTCCACCAAACATTTTTCGAGTCCGTATCGGGCCAAATGATTCGAACACTTCATGCAAATATTCAACAAACTCACTCACTATAGTCGCCTCGATAACGCTTCAAACCTTAAGATTTCACCAACGGAATAATAGTACCCATGTTCATTACACCCTTTGGGTCAAAGCTCTTTTTTAAACTGTCTAGCAAATAGTACGACGAGCCGTATTCATCTTCAATCCACTCTGCTCGATGTTTGCCCACGCCGTGGTGATGACACATCGACCCACCAGCTTTAATTGTCTCTTCAACGATTATTTTTTTGATCGGCAGGTGGTATTTGCTTATTTCTTCTTCGGGCGAACAATCACGTACATCGTAAAAATAAACAAAGTACATATTGGTGCCATTTAAATAACTGTGAGAAGAGTGTCCTCCAATCGAAGTTATGTCAGGAACCTCGGCTGAGATACGACGCAGGCACACCTCGTAAATATCGTGAATTGCGCTCCAGCCTGCCGATACTTCAGTGGTGCTGCATACGTTCTTAGTCTCCATTATTTCTTGTCGTTCGGCGGCAATATTCGATGGATCCCAATTGAGATGATCAAACCACGTTTCTATAAGTTTCGTCTCCACTGGTTGGCATTCTGGACGTTGCGCGACGATTTCACGAATTGCTTGGGCCGTGACATTGGCAATGGGTTTGGCCCCCTCGGCCACGAAGATCAAGACACACTTATCTTTGGCAAAATGGGAAAAGTGATAAGCACCGTCTTCGACGTCATACAACCTTGCGACTGAGGGCCGATAGCCATTGACCATCACCTCGCGCAATATCTCCAAGCCGACTTTCATGCTGTCTAGGGTGTAACCAAGGAACTGATTGTTCTCTGGGAAATACTTGAATATTTTTACCGTCACCTCAGTGATGTAGCACAATGCGCCTTCATTACCAGTAATAACATGACGAATGTCTGGCCCTGCTGCCCGACGCGGAACATTTTTAATTCGAGTCACTCCTGCTTCAGGGAACACCGCTTCTAAGCCAACCACCATATCTTCTATACCGCCATATAATGTTGAAAACTGGCCAATACTGCGCGTGGCAACCAAGCCGCCCATCTGCGCGAGAGGTTTCGATTGTGGTGAGTGCCCAGTGGTATAACCAAGTGCTCGCAGTTCATCATCCAACACTTGTAACGAAACACCACATTGCGCGGTCACTTGCATGTTCTCGATGTCAATATTGATAATTTGGTTCATTCGAGAGCCGTCGACAATAATTGAATTTTCGAGCGCTGTTTCGAGACCACCTTCGGTGGCGGAACCTCCGGTACGCGGCACTACATTTACGCGATTCGCACTTGCAAACTCGAGCACCTTAACCACCTCTTGCGTATCACTTACGTAGACTATTCCCGCTGGCAGTGGTTGAGTATAAACACCGTGAAAGGCTTCAAATTTACGAAAGCGATCTACGCTGCTATCACGTAAGATTTGCTCATTGGTTTCAACATTAGCTAGCCCAACAATTTGCTCCATTGCTGAAATTATTTGGTCACGTGATAAAGGCATTATTGAATTCCTATAAGTTTAGTAGAAAGAAATTTCATGATTGAAAACCGGCGTTACGAAGGTTCTTATTAATAACATCGGTGTGTTTCGAAACGGTTTCGAAGACGTTGTTTAAACGACTATATTGTTGCACTGATCTTGGCGTCGGTGAAAAGGAACTATCGAATGCCACCATATTTTCGAGCGCTTCGTCAAACGACGGGTAAACTCCACCACCTACTGCTGCACAAATCGCGGACCCAAGCCCTGCTGCGCCGGTGATTCTATTATTCACCGTCGGAAGATCAAAAACGTCAGCTAAGATTTGCATAAATAACTCACTATTGGCTCCCCCGCCTGAAACGATGATTTTCTTATGATCCATCTCAATTTCAGCCCTCATCGCATCCACGTGATTCTTCATAGTCATGGCAATTGACTCCAGAATTGATCGATAGATGTGAGCACGAGTGTGCGAAGACTTAAGCCCAATAATCGCACCACGTTTGAACGGAGCATTATCAGGTGCAAGCCAATCAGGAAGCGTAAGCAAACCGTCGCAGCCTATTGGAACTGACTGGGCTTCTTGGTTTAAAAGTTGCTCGGCTAAGACGGACTTATCAACTGCTTCATCATACACAGAGGTGCCAAGTAACTCTCGAAACCAAGACACAATACCCATGCCTTGCCTAACACCGCCGCTTTCATGTAAATACCTATTAGGAATGCACGACATATTGTGAAAGTAACTTGCCCCTTCTTCAGCCGTGTAATCGCCATAGGCCATTGCGCCAATGTACGTTCCTAAAGAGACCAGCAATGTTGGTTCTTGTTGCAGATGACTACTACCTAAGCCTGCTCCTAAGGCTTCTACCGCTTTATCATTGGCCGTGGCAAACACTGGAAGGCCTTCTGGCAAGGCAGTGAGTTGAGACGCATGGTTAGTGACCAAACCAAGTTGTTCACCAGGATTAACCAAATCGAACAACATTTGGCGTGGTGTTTGACATCGGGTAAAAGCATCAGAGTCATGGCTCCACTGCCAAGTCTTTTTATCAATTGGCCACACGCCTTCATAGTTCGCTGCGGTATCGACGAATTCTCCGCACAGGCGATGAGTTAAGTAACCAGAAGACGTGGTGACATAGGCGACCTGCGAATCGGTGTGTTGATACGCACGCGACAAACTCGGGTCCATCCAGCTAATCACCGGCATGGTCAATGCACCTTGTTTATCGAGCAAGGCACGGCAACAACGAACCGTGCAGAGTCCAACGCCCAAAATATCGTTCTGGTCATAGGGAAATAGATCCATCGCCTGGCGGCACGCGAAGGCAATCGAACCCCACATATCATCATCAGGGTGAATAGCGACCCCGTCACTGGATAGGCAAACCGGTTCTAAGGCTTTCACGGCAGAACAAATGAGCTTGCCGTGCAAATCAAAAATGGAAACCTTAGAACTTTGTGTTCCACCATCGATTCCGATGACGTATTTTTTAACCATGCTACACGGCTACCTAACTAAGTAGCCGCCATCAACCGCCAATATGTGTCCATTCACATAATCAGATGCTCGACTGGCCAAAAATACCGTGGCGCCCATGAGGTCCATCGGATCACCCCAGCGACCCGCGGGTATGTGATTTAGAACTTGTTGATTTAAATTAGGGTCTTGTTGGGTCGCTTTGGTTAGGTCGGTGGAGTAATAACCGGGTGCCAAGCCGTTGACCTGAATATTATGGGCCGCAAGTTCGTCGCAATACGCCTTGGTAAAACCGGCTAAACCATGTTTAGTCGCTGCGTAAGCAGGAGACATTTTGCCCCCTAGAAACGAGAACATCGAACAAATATTAATAATTTTTCCATGTCCCTGCTTAATCATTGAAGTGGAAGCTTCGTGGCTGAGTTCAAACGCGGCAGTCAAATTGATGCTGACCATTTTGTCCCACTGTTCGCGACCAAAATCTTCGACATCGGCAAGAAGTGAAATACCAGCGCTATTAACCAAAATATCCACGGAACCAAATCGTTCGATACATCCTGCAATTATTTCCTTGGGGGCACCACTGGCAACCAAGTCAGTATGAACCGATTGATAATCGACTCCAGTCTCTTCAACTAAGGCTTGAGTTTGACCATCATCATTCACCAAAGAGGGCACATAAAGGTTAGCGCCAGCCTTGGCTAAGGCCAAGGTAAAGGCGCGGCCAATTCCAGAATTACCACCGGTTACAATTGCGTTCTTGCTCTGCAAGGAAAAGAAATCCATGTGGAAATCTTCTATTCTCATTGCTCCCCCAAATAAGAAACTTCAGACTTCATTATTATTACTCAAAGACAAACTTGGAACGATTAAATCAGACCAATGTTAACGTCGCGTCGTGGTATCCCC
>CAYQVT010000026.1:0-4973 GCA_964420885.1 uncultured Gammaproteobacteria bacterium | reverse complement strand
TGACGTTCTTTACACA
This sequence comes from uncultured Gammaproteobacteria bacterium, assembly GCA_964420885.1. Lineage (GTDB taxonomy): Bacteria > Pseudomonadota > Gammaproteobacteria > Arenicellales > Arenicellaceae > Arenicella. Next base: position 4,957 of record CAYQVT010000026.1, on the reverse strand, counting down.
ATATTGTTATAGTGGCCAAAGGCAAAGGCCGCCGAGCTGAAATTAAACCTCTCTGGCTAAGTAAGATAAACCAAATAAGAATAACAATTAGGGGAATTCAAATAAATGACTCAGCCAAGCTCTGTTCAAAATGACCAGCATCAGCCGCACCTAGACGCTCGCGTTTTTACAATATCCCTAGTTACCTTGTTAGTGGTAACAATATTTCTGATTCTAGCGCCTGAATCAACGTCAAATTGGGCTCAAGGCGCAATGCAATGGGTAACACATCAATTTGGCTGGCTTTACTTACTCACTGGTGTGCTACCACTGGCCTTCGCCGGATGGCTAGCCTTTGGGCGATTTGGGCACATCAAGCTTGGCTTGCAAGACGACGAACCCGAGTACTCCACCACCAGCTGGATCGCCATGATGTTCACCGCCAGCATGGGCGCGAGCTTAATCGCGTGGGGATTTGCCGAACCGATTTTTTATATTGAGACACCACCACTGGGAATTGAACCGCATAGCTCAACTGCCTTCGAATGGGCGCATATGTACCCACTTTTTCATTGGGGCTTGGTTCCATGGGCTATTTACTGCCTGCCTTCAATTCCGATTGCTTACATGTTATTTGTGCGCCGCACACCTACCTTAAAGATTAGCGAATCATGTAACGCCGCGATCCCTAATCGCGCGGCAGCGTCGTCGCGAATGGTGATCGATATTTTTGTGGTATTAGGCATCGTTGGCGGCGTAGCTACCTCGCTAGGATTCGGTGTGCCATTGGTCTCCTCACTTGCGGTTCAGTTGCTTGGTGTTCCGGATAATTTAGTGACTCAGATTGTGGTGATTCTTATATGGACGGCAATCTTCGGAACCAGCGCGTATTTAGGCTTAAAAAAGGGCATCAAGATTTTAGCTGATATGAACCTTTTTATGATGTTTTTCGTCATGGCGTTTATTTTGGTACTGGGCCCGACCATTTACATACTAACCATGTCAACTAACTCCTTGGGTTTGATGTTAGACAATTTTTTTAGAATCAGCTTCTGGACCGACCCAATTGATCGAGGTGGTTTCCCTGAGGCCTGGACTATTTTTTACTGGGCGTGGTGGATCGCCTATGCTCCAATGATGGGCCTATTCTTTGGACGAATCTCGAAAGGAAGAACCATTCGGCAAGTTGTTGTCGGCATCATCGGCTTAGGCGCATTAGGCACGTTCTTATTTTTGGGTATCGCGGGTGCCTATGTACTTTATCTAGAGGGGAATGGGATATTAGACGCGACAGCAATCATGCAACAACAAGGCATGGCGCCGTTAGTCGCTGCTGTGATTAATGAATTACCAGCACCCAATTTTATCTTAGGCGTGGTGCTTGTCTTATCGGTGGTATTCTACGCAACAACATTTGACTCGGCGGCCTACATTCTGGCGAGCATTTGCACCAACGACCTACCAAGTAACCAAGAGCCTGCGGCTTGGAGCAGACTGTTATGGGCATTAGGCCTGGGTGCTATGGCGATCGGTTTAATGGTCGCTGGTGGTATTGAAACCATTAAGGCTATGTCAGTGGTGTCTTCCCTACCCATTATTCCGATCATTTTTATGATGTGCTACACGCTTTATAAATGGCTGTGCAAAGATTTCCCTGATCTTGCCAAAACGATCACGCACACAATAGATTAGAAAGTTTGAATAACTCATGACTGCACTAATATTAAGGCAAGTTTTAGCCAAGCAAAGCGTGGACCACACCCATCGCCAAATAGAAAAGTAACCAGTAAGCTGCGTCAATAAAGAATAGGGTTTTTGATTTTTGCGAAAATAAATAGTTTGTGCCAATCGCAGGGATGATAAAACCCAGTGCAACACCTACCGCAGTCATGATCTTCGCTTGAACGCTGAAGTCGGCTCCATAGCTTGCGAATGTGTGAGCTAAAGTCCAAGAAGCCAATAAGCTAAACCCAAAAGCCCCGCCATAGATCGCCCCCATGTTGCCGGCTTTAATCTCATCTTCACTCAAGCCTACGGCACCCATCCATTTTTTACCCATTATCGGGCCATACCAAATACCCCCAACAATAAAACCGCTGGCCGCTGCGGCAACAACTGCCAACCAACTCACATTAAAAAGGTCCATAATATCCTCCGGTTGTTTTACGCTAATTTAGCTGATTATTCTGAAATCACTATACAACAAGTTTTAACAATAGACATTTTTCACATTGATTCTTATGCTTGTCCTACCGCATCACCAACAACACACCAAACTGGATACCTAGCATGCAATCTGTGATTATTTCTGACCAATTCGACAGCGGCAACATCGACGTAATCGACGCCTCTAATCCTCACGACATCAAGCTCGCGATTAGAAAAGACAACGCCAGTGATTTTCTACAATTTTTTCACTTTCGTTTAGAAGCACCGATCGGAGAAACGTGCAAAGTCAGCATCGTAAATGCGGGTAAGTCGTCGTATACCGGAGGTTGGCCTAACTACAATGTATGCACCTCTTGGGATCGGTCTGATTGGTTTCGCACGGCCAGCCACTATGAAAACGGGGTGCTCAGTTTTGAGATTCAGATGACTCAAAGCTCGGTCTATTTCGCTTACTTCACCCCCTACAGTCACGAGCGACATCTAGACTTGCTAGCATGGGCACAGGGCGATTCACGAGTGACAAATGAAACACTCGGTCAGACGCTTGACGGTCGCGCAATGAGCTTGCTACGCATCAGCGAAAGCGATTCACCTAAGCGTAAAGCTTGGGTCATCGCACGCCAACACCCGGGCGAAACGATGGCGGAATGGTTTATTGAAGGCTTACTGCATTCCTTGTTAGACGAAAACAACCCCGCGGCGAGAAAATTACTCAGCGACACCGCGTTTTTTGTTGTGCCAAACATGAATCCCGACGGTTCGGCGCGCGGCAATTTAAGAACCAATGCAGCGGGAGCTAACCTCAATAGAGAATGGCAAACTCCGTCAATGGAAACCAGCCCCGAAGTGTTTCTGGTACGTGAGCGTATGATGGCGGAAGGCGGTGACCTATTCTTAGACATTCATGGCGACGAAGAATTGCCGTATAACTTTGTCGCCGGTTGTGAAGGCAACCCAAGCTACGACAAACGCCACGCCGATTTAGAAAACCGCTTTAAAAACACCTTCATGAGTATTTCACCTGACTTTCAAGACACCCACGGCTACCCCAAAGACGAAGCCGGTAAAGCTGATTTACGCATCGCGGCAAACTGGCTTGGCGAACATTTCAAAACTTTGTCGTTCACCATTGAAATGCCGTTCAAAGACAATGCTGATCTCCCCAACGAGTTAGCAGGCTGGTCCGCCGAACGCAGTGCGCAGCTTGGTAGTGATGTCTTGTTTCCGATTGCTAAAACATTTCGTTTGATGGATAAGCAAACGGCAAGTTGATGCTTTTAAGATCAAAATCAGAGGAAGCGCCTTACGTATCTCGCTGAATATCTAGGGCAAACATGAACGTAATCATCGACAAAGTTGTAAAGTGATTTGTATCGTCTACAGCGAAACGGTTATAGACTGGTAGAATAAGAAAATACTGATTAGAAAAATACGGGATTATTCAAATGAAATCATGGTTCATTGTTCTTACGCTGTTAGCCACGAAGTTTGCCTCCGCTGAACCTGTTAAATACGCTGACAGCTCAACAATCGAATCCCATGCATTTGGCGAACCTCGTGAAATATTGATTTCTCTTCCAGAGTCATACCAAAAGAATCTCGACGCGAGGTACCCAGTGATCTATACGGTTCGTGGTCAACTGGACACGCTGGCTGTGGTTGCAGCACTTGACATGCTCGATTCCGAAGCGCCCGAGTTTATTGTCGTTGGTATTAGCGGCTCTGGCGCAGAATTTATTCCTAGCAAAAATGGGACGCAGAGTAACTTCTCAAAATTACTTCATAATGAAGTTGTTCCTTACATTGAAAGTAGTTATCGAACCGCTCCCTATAATATTTTGGTGGGCCATTCCGCCGCGGGAAAGTTTGTGGCTAATGATTGGCTGGCTCGAGGCAATGACTTCTCGAGTTATTATTCGATCAGCCCAGAACTTCATAACGGAGCGATCAACACGCTTGCGAAATCATTGGTGGAAAAAGAAGTTCGCAGAAAAACGCCATTACTGGTGTCCATGGGAAGAGAAGACCAGCGAATGCAATCTATGTTTGACGAACTAGATGACCTTGAGGCATTGAAACCAAAAGTTAAATTCATTCAGTTCAAGGACCAGACTCACATGAGTGGTAGAGTTCACACAGTGATGGCAGGTATACGCGGTTCATTCAAAGGCTGGAGACCATCTAAAAAAATTGAATCGGGCAACTTCGAAGCATTGCTATCGCACTATCAAAAGTTAAGCGAACGCTATGGATACGAGATTGCCATACCGCTTGAAACCATGAAACGAGAAAGTGCTTTTCACAGCGCTTCAGATATTGAGGCGCGTTGGCAAGTCGCATCAGATATCGTTAATTATGCCTTATCTACAACACCAAGAGATGCGGACGAATTTTTCAATATTTCCGCAGAGATGATCGACTATGGGATGCTGGATGGCAGCAAACGCTTGATCTCCTTTGTTTGCAAAGAAGTACCCGAGCACAGCAAGTGCGGCAAGCCTTAGGAGCCCCCCCATAACGACTTAAATAGGTTTGAAGTAATATTGAAAAATCCGCTCTGGGCAATTGTTTAACTTTTGTCTTGTATCTGTTTGACATAAGGTCAGAGGCAGTAGGATAAGCAAGAACCCGTCATTTCGACCGAGTGAAACGAGTGGCCTGCTTAAATAATGGGTTTAGTTTGACTCAGTAAATCCACAAAAGAATTCAGATAGGTAGGCAATTCTTGATCTCGAGTAATGGCATACCATGTTCGTTCAATGCCGGTAGATTCAAGGGTAAGAGGTACCAGTTCACAGTTGTCTATATA
>CAYQVT010000025.1:0-26708 GCA_964420885.1 uncultured Gammaproteobacteria bacterium | reverse complement strand
CGAGGACCACCGCCATTAACTTCGCCGTCGATCCGCTTCTTACTCACCGAGCCGTTAATATCGAACTGACTATGAACTCGACCGCCGCTGGTACTGGCGCTTAAGTCCACCGCAATAGATGCTTCTAAATACGCGGTAACACTGCCGCCAGAGGTAGTTAAACGACTGTCGCCCTGAGGTTGTTCAGACATAGAGACTCGAATACTGCCGCCGGAAGTATGCGCATTGATGGTTCCCGCCACTTCCTCAACTCGAATCGAGCCTCCAGAAGTCTTGATATCCACATCGCCCTCAATTTCGCCAAGTTTGATTGACCCACCTGATGTATGAGCGTCGACCTTGCCATTCAAACTCGCCAAATCGATTGATCCACCGCTGGTTTCCAAATCAACATTGAACCGTTGTGGAACCTTGATCGTAAAATGAACACCTGACGTTCCCCAAAAACGTGTTTTTTTGCGTTCGCCTATCACAGTCACATCATTCCCATCTTGAGAAAAAGTAAGTTTTAAATCGTCAACTGAACCTCCCTTTCTATCTACCTCTACTTCGACGGTATTGCGATTATGAGATTCTATTTCAATTGACCCAGAATCTGTGTCGATAAAAAATGTGCCTCCTTGGTCAACTGAAAATGATCGTTCAACAAGATTCGTTTCAGCCAGCGATAACGTCATGGTCGCTAACGCAATTAAACACGTTAAAACGATGATGGTAGTTTTATTCATTGCTTATTTCCTCGTAATAAATATGCGCTCACGCATAGTCGGTTTATGTTTAGATGCTATTTGGTCGAAAAAAGATTCACCTTTTAGTTTGTTTATTCGCGGCTCGTTGGCACAGACTCGACTCTTCAGTTTTCTTTACATATGCTAAAGTAGTTGAACCACCCTACTGGAGACTCGACTAATGCACCTAAAAGCGCCGTGCCAAGGCATTGACTTTACTGGCCACGATATTTTTGGAAAGCCCTTTCAACTCAGCGATTACATTGGTAAGAGGGTTGTCTTATCGTTTTTTCGCGATGCTGCATGCCCATTTTGTAACTACCGCATTTACGAACTCACTCACAAATACAATGATTGGAAGGCAGCTGGTTTAGAAGTTGTCGTGATTTTTAGCGATACCTCAGCGCAGGTAAGAAAACACGTGGCGCGTCATCCTCGTCCATTTAAAATGCTCAGCAACCCTACGCTCGAGCTCTACAACAAGTATGGCGTCGAACAATCCATCAGCGCATTATTTAAAGCGGTTATCTTTAATTTGCCTGAAATTATCAGAGGGTTGGCTAAAGGTGGTCGCCCGACTAATAACCCTCACATAAAAATCGTTCCGGCGGATTTTTTGATCGATGTCGACGGGCGTGTTGTGGAATTGTACTATGGCAAAAATACCGCGGATCATATTCCTTTAGCCCGAATTCAACGGTTTGCAGCTAAACGTAAAAAGAAAACATCGCGCCGCAAAATGGAAGCCGAACTTAATCAATTACGAAAGGAAAATGCACGGCTTAGAGCAAAAAAATAAGACTAAATTTATTCTAACCTTGTGCAGTCGTTACGACTAAAAGCGCAAGTATCAAAACAAAGGAGATTTGAATGAAAACGCTTAACGTGATTCTCTCGGTTATTCTAATACTCATTATTAATAACATAGTATTGCTATGGCTCACCGGTTATTTTACTGAACCAAGCACAATTATTGGTTCAAGTGATCTAATACCGGATAACGTGATCGCTGAACCTCAACATAGGCCGAGCAAAATTGACCCATCAGATGTCAATAGCCATTCAGTCAATGCAGCGGTAACTGAGTCAGAAGAATTAACGCCCGAAATTCAGCAGGCAATTCAAGATTATGTCTCCAGCGATCAATTTTACCTTACCTTAGAAGAGTGGCAATCTAAAGCGAGCCAACGATATCAAGAACTCAGTAACCGCTTAACCAGTATGAACACTCAAGAGCTTTATGCTTTCGTCAACGAATCTGAAAACCCAAATGAAAAGTTAAGCGCCTTGAGCTATCTGGTACAGGGCGGCAAACTCTCACAACTCTCAAGCGAAGAGCTCAAAAACCTCTACCAGCATACCGGTGACCAACAATGGGGGAAATCAAAATTACTCAAGGTTTTACTCGAAAAGGAAGACCCCGACGCCTTGACGTGGGCGAAGGCGCTGATTAGCGACAATAATCGCACGCAAAATAGCTATTCGAGCGATATATATGACGCTATTTATCATCAAGACCCTGAATTTATCAAGCGTCATATCGAAGAGACTGAATTCAACCCAAGATCGCCACAATTGGATTTATTTAGCTTCATTGCGCAGGAGCCAGATTTAGCTACCTCATTCTTTAACCGAAATCTGGATAGTATTCTTGATTCAGACAACGATAACGTTTTTCTTTACGCGTATAATGTTCCAGTAATTGAAATGTCCAATCAACAGGAAGCCAAAGTCCTTGAGCTTTTTGAATCGCGAAATCGCAATAAACGTAATTTTGCGATAGGGTTAGCGCCGCAAATAGAGGACACACAGGCTCTCAGGCAAGCGTATTCTACGCTTGAACGTAATCAGGACAAGCTAGGATTCGTTGCAAGGCTAGTATCGGCAGTTGACAATCCCGATGCTGTCGCATTGGGAAGGGAGCTGGCTGCAAGCTCTGATAACCCTGCCATTCAACGGTTCGCCAATGAACGCAATGGCTATTAGCCGATATAATCGATAGCACTAAGTCTCTACAGTCTTAATACAGACAGCCCGATGATTGAAATACGTAGGCCGAGTCAATTGTTATCGTTAACACTTGTGTTCGAGAGCCAAGACTAGTAGATTAGCGACGTCCTAAAAGTACTCTAAAATCTCGCCTGCGTTAGAAAAAGATGAATCGCACTTCTTTGAAACTAGCAACCATTCAGATGGTGATGTTTGTATTGATCTTCAATGCAGTCACCTCATCGGTAGCTTATGCGGGAACTGTTCTAGGCCAACAAAGCACTCTATTTTGTACCTCTCAAGGTTATAAACGTGTCGATGTTAAGAGTGGAATCAGTGTCAGTGATCAGGTTCAACAACATTGTAAAGTTTGTCTTTCGCCCTCAAGCGAGGACAATATTAGCGATCTTATTGCTAATACTGACTCGTCATTTGTATTGTTGGCCAATAAAGACCAAGCCCGTCACACTGCTCTATCGTTTGTTCGCCCACGTTTAGCCCACCTAATTGCACAAGGTCGTGCACCTCCTATTAATACTCTCTAAGTTTTAATTTGCCCGACCCTCTCGAGTTTACTCGGCGGGTACTCTATGTAGTTTATGGCAGCCCTTGCCCCAGCATGAGTTACATGTGAGGGTTAAAGTAGTGGGGTTATCGCCGCCTTTTGAGATGTATTATGAAAATCAAAACCATTAGTTTGGCTGCGTTAAGCAGTTCGCTTATAGCAAGTTCAGCTCCCGTACTGGCTGAATCAGAAAAGACAGATCGCACTATCGAAGCAATTACGGTACTGGGTGCTCCGGTAGGTGAAAATGCGACCTTAGGCGGTATTAATTTGCACGACCTCCCGTTAAACGCTCACGTTGTTAGCCAAGCCGAAATTGAACGAATTCGGTTTGTCGACCCAGATGAACTGCTCGACCGCATCCCAGGTGAAACACAAGTTAGAAATTTACGCATTCCCAATGGCGGCAAAAGTTATACCCTTGCCTTTGTGGATGGTGTCCCGATAGAAAGCCCGTACGAGGGAGCCACACAACGGCTCGATCGCGTGAATACATTCGACATTCAACGCGTTGAGATAGTCAAAGGACAGTCGTCAGCGCTCTACCCCAATAATGTCTTTGGAGGTGTCGTCAATGTCGTTACGCGCGACGTTCCAAAACAACAGCACGCCAGCATTAGCGCTGAGGCCGGCAACTTCGGCCGCCAGCGTTTCGGATTTAATCTGAGCGATACCAATGGCAAAGTGGCTTATTCATTAAACGTCAATAATCGGCGTTTGGATGGCTTAAGAGAAGGCACTCAAAATGACCGCGATGCCGCCAGCCTTAAACTTGTCTACGAGCTGAGCGATAACACGCGAATTACCACTCGTTTAGAACGCTTCGAAGAAGTAAGCCAGTTACGCGGCGAGCTTACCTCAGAGCAATTACAACAAGATCGCCGGCAGGCGGGTAGTTTGAGTTCCGCCACTGATCTAACGCAAGATACTATTTCGTTCACTCTTGCGCACCGGCTTAAATCCGGAGAAGTGAATGCCGTCGTGCTCCGTCGCGAAAAAGACACCATAGGATTATCACGATTTCGCGGTCCACAAGACGAAAACGATGAGGCACTGAATATAAATGCAAGCTATCGGCACTCGCTTGAAAAAGGCTCGTTGATAGTCGGTGTGGACACCTATCGGGGCGAGGTTGCAACTAACGCATTTGCGCGCTCGGATATCAATCTAAGCGGCTCTTTTACGCGTTTTAATACCGCGTTAGACATCGACGCTTACTATGCTCAATATCAAACTACCGTCACCGAGAACGTGACACTGACCGCGGGTCTTCGTTACGAAGATATTAAGTTATCGTCCGACGTTGATGGTGGTCAACAAGCTGGCTTCAGCGAACTGGCGCCCAAAATTGGCATCAATTATCAGATTTCAGAGCAGACGCAACTTTGGGCGTCGGTTTCAGACGGTTATTACGCGCCCGATTTAGATGACCTTTTTAACATCGACAATGGCAATCCAAATCTTGATCAGGAGGAAGCACAAAATCTTGAAGCCGGCATTCGTGGCTCCTGGGGGAACTGGGCATACGATGCATCGTTTTACCAAAACCGAATCGAAAATTACTTAGTAAGCCAAGAACTTTTCGACGACGATGGTAACGAGTTTGAACTCACTACTAATTCAGGTCAGGTTACCGTCAAAGGGATCGAATCGGTCATCGAGTACGCCCCAAATGGCGCAAATTGGCGAATAGGCGTAACTCATACATACGCCGACAATCAATTTGATACCTTTGTTCAAAGCACTGTTGGGGCTACCGATGACTTTAGTGGAAATCAGCTCGGGCGCTCGCCCAAGCATCACGTGAATACCAGAATCGCATGGGAGCCAATCGCTAATTTCACTGCCGAGCTCGAAGGAGACTTCTACTCGAGTTATTTTTCTGATGATGCCAACTCGGCAGCAGGCAGATTTAGTCGTGACGAACGTCTCAATTTACGATTGACCTATGAACAAGAAAAGTGGCGAGTTTGGCTGAATGTTCTAAACGTTAGTGACACCTTGGAAGATCGCGCGACATTTCGCCGGGGTACCTTGAGCTTTAGAACAATCGATGGTCGCAGTTACTACGCAGGCATAGCCTACAAGTTCTAACACTACCTCATGGCCTAAACAGATCATTCTATTAATGACTGGCCCACGACACATCATCTCATTTAGAGAGACTGTTAAATGAAAAAATCTAAACACCTAAATCAGTGGTTCTGGAAGTGGCATATCATCGCCGGTCTGTTTTGCATGCCAATCATCGCGATGTTATGCATCACCGGTTCGGTTTACTTATTTGAAAGCCATTTTAATAATTATGCCTACCGCGATGCGCGTTTTGTTTCGGTACCCGATGGCGATAAAAATGTCTCTTTTGCAACGCAACTCAAGGTCGCTCAGGAGTATGCGGATCACCCTATCATGAGTGTTACATTGCCCGCCAGTGATGAACAGGCGACTGCGTTTAGACAACATGCCAAAGCTCACTCTAGAAACTTGGTCTATGTTGACCCTTACACCAATATAGTCAATGGGACGTACCGACAAAAAGAGACTTTGATGTACACCGTTCGCAAGTTGCACGGAGAACTGCTATTGGGCTTTCCTGGTACCTTATTAGTAGAACTCGTCGCCAGCTGGTTTATCGTTTTGGCATTGACTGGCATCTATGTTTGGTGGCCAGCTGGTGGTTTTTCCAATATTGGCTCTATGGTTAAAGGTTTTTTTGCGGTACGCACAAAGCATGGTCGGCGTGTATTTTGGCGTGACATGCACTCGGTGTTGGCATTTTGGATGAGTGTGTTTATGTTGATCATTCTCGCGGGTGGTATGCCTTGGACTGACCTGTTTGGCGACAATCTAAAGTGGGTACAAAAGCAAACCAATACTGGTTACCCCGAACATTGGCGGAGTTCCAAGGGCCTAGAATCAAACACTCAAGAGGGTTCAAGTACAAGAATTTCTTTAGATCAGGTGGTTGAAATCAGCCAAACCCACCATTTACCAGGTGAGATCACGATCAAGTTTCCTGATGATGAATCCGGAGTTTTCACCCTCAGTAATCGTGCTCCTTGGCTGGAAGATCAACAAGTGTTACATATCGATCAATACTCAGGCGACGTAATCAAAGCGCTTACGTGGAACCAAGTCGGTATCTTGATGGAGTTGCGTCAGATTTTTATGCGCCTACATCAAGGTCAATACGGTGTATTGAATCTAGTTATCGTTCTACTTGTTGCGATCACGTTTTTTGTCGCTACCATGGCATCCCTAATTTCATATTTGTCTCGTAAACCGAAGGGCGAATGGGGAATACCTAAAGCGCCAGAGAATTTTAGAATTGGCATGCCGATACTTACAGCCATTGGTGTGTTGGCGATAGTATTCCCAATGTTTGGAAGTAGTGTGATTCTGATTTTGTTAACAAGCAGTATCGGCAGATTGATTAACGACCGAATCCTATCGAGGCGTAAACAATAAGGGCGTCGATTTGCTAGGAGAAGTTTATGCATTGTCCAAATACATACGTTCATTCTATCGATCTAACTGAGAGTCTTATCAATTCTGTGATTCAGAGCGCACTTTATAGATCTCCTTAGCGATCACTTCATAACCGTTTGAATTCAGATGCCCATCATGTTGAGGAAAGATAATTGTTTCAGCTGATGCTTTTCTTAATGGAGTAAGAAGATCTAGGGTTGAAATATCTTTTGACAAAAAGTGGTCGAGAAGAATCGTTCTTATTTTGTCTAGGCTGGCAAACTTATTTGCAAGTATTGGGTCACACTCTCGATCGCAATTTGAAATAAGCTGATCTCTAAACACATTTTCTTTAATCGGAATTAGAACAACTGTGAAGTCGATATTTCTCTGTTTACAGTAATCTGAAATTTTTGATATCGCCGACTTGGTGATTTCGAGTGCACTAGGAATGCGCTTATCTGCAAAGTTAACATTTCTAAAGGCTTTATTAGTATTGAAAACAAATTCTTGGCCATGGTGTTCTATGGACACATTCGATACCGTTTCTTGAACACGCACTTGATTGAATAGTGTGTTTTGCGAGACGATTCGATAAAGTATTGAATTGGTTGCTAGAAAATTTCTTAAACCGTAGAAAAGTTTCTCATCATTTTTGACTGTTGAAAGTACCAAAGAGTTTGCAATATCTGGCGAATTCTCTTCGCTGCGGTATTGCGACCAATATTGTTTGCTATACGCAAGGTTGTAAGAGTCCATAAGGTCATTTCCCATGTATAAACCTACTACTACCGACTTAGGAGTTAAATCGACTGCATAGTTTTCCAATAGATGCAGATAGTGCAAGGGGCCATAGCCACCTAAGCTTAAGTTATAAACACTAGAACCAGAGATCTTTTCAAGGTGAGCTGGCCATGAGTTCGTTGACTTGGCCATAATTCCATAGGTCATTGAGTCACCGATCGCCACGATATCGGCCTGGTTGGGTACGTCGCTATTCCTGAATCCCCAACTATCATGACCAGACTCATTGGGCTCGATTTTATGATTCAAAATAGGATCTTTAGCTAGATCAACCAATAGGTAGTCAATAGGGTCGTATACAAGCCGCAGTGCCAATTCCGCTAGCACAAGAGAAAAAATAGTTGAGACTATAAGTAATAGTCCGTTCTTAAAAATTTCATTTATTGGGTTCGACATACTGTGGTAAGCGGTTTTAGTATGTTTGACATGCTTTGCAAGCAATAATCAACTGAACGACATTCATAAAACTTAGTTGTTTAGAATCAATCAAGTTCATAGCGCTGCTCATAATTTTCTTTTAATGCCGAATCCTGCTCTTCTTTAAATAAAACAAAATCCCCTACCGCAAGAACATCTAATTCAGTCCCCATAAAACATTTGAACGCGTCTTCGGGTGAGCAAACTATAGGCTCACCGCGGACATTAAAAGAAGTGTTAACCACCATAGGACAGCCGGTTAATTCTTTAAAACGAGAAATTACTGCGTGGTATTTGGGGTGTGTATCTTCATGAACTGTTTGGATGCGTGCGGAATAATCAACGTGAGTGATAGCTGGTACGGCTGAGCGTGGAACGTTGAGTTTTTCGATTCCATACAGAGCCTCCTCAGCTTCTGTCATCTTACGCCGCTTATCTTTTTTTACGTCCGCAACTAACAGCATGTAGGGACTATCGCCATCGTGGTCAAACCACTCAGAAACGTCCTCTCTTAGAACACTCGGCGCAAACGGTCTAAAACTTTCTCGGTATTTAACCTTAAGGTTGAGTTGTTTCTGCATTATGGGCGACCTGGGATCTGCGATGAAGCTCCGTGCCCCTAACGCACGCGGGCCATATTCCATTCGCCCTTGCATCCAACCTACCGCTTTTTCTTCGGCGAGTGCGCTGGCAACTTTGTCGATAAGTTCTTCACCATCAAGTTTGTGATAGATTGCACCACTGTTTTTCAGAGAGCCTTCAATTTCATCGTTGGTGAAAGACGGCCCTAGATAAGAACCTTGCATATGATCTCGACCTTCGAGGACTTGCCTGTCCTTTTTATACATTAGATGCCACGCAACAAGTGCTGCACCTAAGGCCCCACCTGCATCACCAGCGGCCGGTTGTATCCACACATTCTCAAAAATATTCTCTCTGACTAAAATGCCATTTGCCACACAATTAAGCGCAACACCGCCAGCTAAGCACAAATTCTTTTCACCCGTCTCTTTAGCGATCGCCTTTGCTAATTTGACTACAATTTCTTCAGCTATCTTTTGTACTGAGGCAGCAAGGTCCATTTCTCTCTGCGTAAGCTCTTTCTCGGGCTCTCGAGGTGGGCCACCAAACAAGTCATGAAACTTCTTGTTTGTCATGGTGAGGCCCGTGCAGTAATCAAAGTAACTCATATCCAGCTGAAAGCTCCCATCTTCACTGATAGATAAGAGTTTCTCTCTAATCAAGTCTGCGTATATCGGTTCACCATAAGGCGCGAGCCCCATCACTTTATATTCACCAGAATTAACCTTAAACCCTGTATAAAAAGTAAACGCAGAATAAAGAAGGCCCAAAGAATGTGGAAAATGTATTTCCTTTATCACTCTTAAATCCCTTCCTTTTCCAATCGCAAGTGACGTCGTCGTCCATTCGCCAACCCCATCCAGAGTCAATACGGCGGCACTCTCGAAGGGTGACGGGTAGAATGCACTCGCGGCATGTGAGAGATGATGTTCAGAGAAAAGTAATTTTTCGTTCCAATTTATATTGCTATCGAGCGTATTTTCAAGCTCTCCGATCAGTGACGATTTTTGAAACAGTTTATCTTTGATCCATAACGGCATCGCCGCTGCAAAGCTTCTAAAACCGCGGGGAGCAAAAGCCAGATAGGTTTCTAATAGGCGTTCGAATTTTAAAAATGGCTTTTCATAAAAAACTACGTGTTCCAATTCTGATGCACTAATACCGGCACTTTTTAAGCAGTATTGAACGCTATTAGTGGGAAAGCCATCATCGTGCTTTCTACGAGTAAACCGTTCTTCTTGTACAGCCGCGATTATACTTCCATTATGAATAATGCAGGCAGCACTATCATGATAAAAAGCAGAAATTCCTAATATATACATCGACTTACCCTAGAATAGGGTGTAAATAAACGGAGCTAATACGGAACCCTTCGCAATAATCAAAAGACCTCCAAGAATGAGCATTACGGTTATGATTGGCGCAAGCCAAAGCTTTTTTCGAACCTTAAGGAAGGCCCATAATTCTTTTATGAATTCCATTTTATTTCAGTGATTAGAATTGATATTTGAAAGAGTTCTCGTCTCGATCAGCGTCGGCACGAGGTTTCCAATGTGAGGGTGAGGTACGACGCATCGTGAGCCCCAACTCATCTCTACCGAACAGTTTCATAACAAGAGCAATCGGTGTAAACATTAAGAAGAAGATCAAGCCTAATACAATAGGACTTACAATCGAGCCTATCAGCAGGCCAAAACTCATCCAAAGTCTATTTAAAGGCTGTAAAACACGAGCCATTAACATCGTTATTAAGGCAAACGCCGTTCCTATTAAAGCAAAAGCCACAGCAAACCTGGGGTTATCAGCCCAAAAAAAATAGATAGCTACAACTAAAAATATCAATGTAAAAAACGAGCCGAATTTACGATTGGACGGTAGCTGTATGTCTGAATGCTTCATTTCGGTATTTCTCTACTATATTGCTGCCAAGATTAGGTAAGTAGGGGCCAGTCTATGACCCAAGAGATTGTTTTATTGGACTCTTATTGCGGTTACTTTCTTAGTAATTCGATCATAACAAATTTTGTTGGTCTGTTAGAGCAAACGAGATCCGACAGATAAAGCAAAAGTTAGCGCTCTATACGAACTATGATGTGTACGTCGAAAGATAGCAGTAGATCTTATAATCTATTATTCAGACCTAAACAACCAGCCAAGACCTAACAAAATATTTTTATCCGCTCCGGGGTAGAATAACACTCTAAAAGTAGTGAAAAGCGTGTTTCGATTCCGATTCTCAAAAAGCGGTAATCAATCCAAACCAAACAACCGCCCCTACCCAGCCGTTGTTCAAAAATGCCTGAAAACAAGGTAAACGTTTACGCTCTCGAATGAGCCACTGTTGATACATAAATAGGCCAGCTACAATAACCATGCTCAACATAAAACTTAATGACAAATTCAGTAAGATCATAATAAGCATCATTGAACACACAAACACGGTCTGCAGAACGGCAATAATAAGGATGTCATGACGCCCGAACCAGATGGCGGTCGATTTGACACCTATCTTGAGATCATCTTCTCGATCAGACATGGCGTACTGCGTATCAAACATCACTACCCAACAAGTATTAGCGATAAACATAATCCAAAACACTGGGTCAAAAGCTTTACCGAGAGCCACGTAAACCATTGGAATTGCGAATGAAAATGCCAGACCAAGCACCAATTGAGGTGCTTGAATAAAACGTTTCATAAACGGGTAAATAATGGTTAGCGCGGCAGCCGGAATAGCCCAAGGCCACACTCTGGAAGGCAATAATAATAATAGCGCGATAGCGATTAGTCCGAGAATAACGAATAGATTCAGCGCGTTTTTTGCTGTCAATGCCCCGCTTGCAAGCGGCCGTGACTCGGTGCGATCAACATCACCGTCAATGTCTTTGTCTACATAGTCATTAATCACGCAACCGGCTGAGCGCATCACCACCACGCCGAGTGTAAATATCCAAACCATCTCTGCCGAAGGCTGGCCATTGGATGCTATCCATAAAGCCCATAAAGTAGGCCATAACAATAGAAGCGATCCGATGGGTTTTTCAACCCGCATCAAAGCCAAATAATGCGGTATGTCATTGATCAATTTATAGTGACTTGCCATAATGATTTTGCTATTTACTCACGCGTTTACGTATTCTTCTTTAGTGCCAACCCATCGATCGATCAGCGGTTTAATTCGTTCTGGCGACTTGGCGGCCATCTTACCAGCACTAGTCGCGATCAGTGGCAATAAGTGTTGATCTCGAATTAAATCTGCTACTCTAAAACTAATACTGCCGGTCTGGCGGGTGCCAAGTAATTCGCCGGCACCGCGAATCTCAAGGTCTTTCTCAGCGATCACAAAGCCGTCGTTGGTCTCTCGCAGTGTTTTCAAGCGTTGCCGCGCATGTTGTCCCAAGGGCGTCTGATACAACAAAATGCAGAACGATTTCTCACTACCACGGCCTACCCTACCACGTAGTTGATGAAGCTGAGCTAAACCCATGCGCTCGGCGTTTTCTATTATCATCAAACTGGCATTCGGTACGTCAACGCCGACTTCGATCACTGTGGTCGCTACCAATAAATCAATATTGCCGTTGCGAAAGTCGCCCATCACCTGCTCTTTTTCCTTCGGCTTAAGTCGACCGTGAACTAAACCTACATTCAAGCCATCAAACGCAATCTTGAGTTCCTGTTCTGTTTCCGTAGCCGCTTGTGCTTCGAGCACTTCAGACTCATCGATTAACGGGCAAACCCAATAGACTTGACGACCCGCTCCGCACGCCGCTCTTACGCGTTGTATGACTTCGCCACGTTTAGTCTCAGCCGGCATCACAACCGTTTCCACAACTTTTCTACCAGGAGGTAATTCATCAATACTAGAAACGTCTAGGTCTGCGTAGAATGTCATCGCCAATGTTCGCGGTATCGGTGTTGCCGTCATCACTAACTGATGCGGAACTCGGCCCTCAGGAGTCTTTGCCCTTAATGCAAGCCGTTGCTCTACCCCAAAACGATGTTGTTCATCAATCACCACCAGACCTAAATGCTTATATTCCACCGCTTCTTGAATAAGCGCATGAGTCCCAACTGCAACTAGTAGTTCGCCATTCGCTAGCCTCTCTATTGTCCCTCTTTTCTGTTTAGCCGGGGTTTTGCTAGCCAACCAACCAACATCGATACCTAGTTGATTAAACCAATGACTTAAGGTCGAGAAATGCTGCTCTGCCAACAACTCTGTTGGCGCCATCAACACGCACTGTACGCCTGACGCCACAGATTGCAACATCGCCATCGCTGCAACCACCGTTTTACCTGAGCCAACATCCCCCTGAATCAAACGCAAGGTTGGCAACGAGTCGGCTATATCCGCTTCAACTTCTGCACATACTCGGCGTTGCGCACGGGTAAGCTTGAAACCTAAGTTGGCCTGAAAGGCCTGATGTCTTGCACCATATTTTTCAAGAACAGGGGCTAATTCTTGTTCTCGAGCGTCCCGAGATTTTTGCAAACTAAAATGATGGGCGAGGAGTTCTTCAATAATCAGTCGCTGATGCGCTCCGCTACTCGCTTGCTGCATTTTAACTAAATCGAAATCCGGCGGTGGATGATGTAAGGCTTGGACCGCCTGTTGCAGACTCATTGTTTGGTGGGTACCTTGCATTTCGCTCGACAAGCAATCGATATCGACCAACTCTTGTAATTTTGGTAGCTCTTGTTTTAGTGCTTGATCAACTAACTTTCGCCATAGCGCTTGGCTGACTCCGTCAGTAGTCGGGTAGACTGGCGTTAAACTTGTATCCAGTCCACCTTCGGGTTCATTTTTGCTTAGCCGATATTCTGGGTGAATCATTTCATACCCCTTCGCGCCAGGCCGGACTTCGCCAAAACACTTTACCCAAAGCCCACGTTGAAAACTTTTTTCTTGCGAACGATTAAAGTAAAACATTCGAATAGTAAGCGAACCCGTTCCATCACTGAGTCGCACTAACAGGCTGCGTCGCCTGCCGAATACAACTTGGGCCAATTCAACTTGGCCAATCACCACCGTAGACAAATTCGGCAATACAGCTCCCAATTCGGTAACCGTGGTTCGGTCTTCATAGCGATGAGGCAAGTGAAATAAAACGTCTTGCACTGTATGCACATGCAATTTCGCCAGTTTAAGCGCCATCTGCGGCCCGACCCCAGATAGATTTGTGACTAAGGCCTCATTCGATGTGCTTGATCTGTGTATTTTCATCGGCAAACTCCTTTTGCGAATGAGCTAATTAGTAATCGCTTTAAGATAGACACAACACTGCATCAATCTCAACTAAAGCCCCTAATGGTAAGGCCGACACTTCGATCGTGGCGCGTGCTGGAAAAGGTTGCTCCAAATACTCGGCCATCACCTCATTAAGCATCGGAAAGCGAGTTAAATCGTTTAGATAAACCGTTACCTTGACAGCGTCTTCTAAGCTTCCTCCTGCCGCATTGGCAATGGCGAGGAGGTTGGCAAACACTTGATGAGCTTGCGCGACAAAATCGTCGCTCACCAACGCTTTTGTGGCTGGGTCTAATGGAATCTGACCCGAGATATAAACCGTGTCTCGAACTTTAACCGCTTGTGAATAGGCGCCAATAGCGGCTGGCGCATTATCAGTGTTAATTATCTCTTTTTTCATTCTCTCATTTTGGCATTGCTTTGCGCTTTAAACAATATGTGATGCAACGCCTTGTTTAATGGAAAAAGGTTTGCTTATTGCACATGGTCACACACAGATAACTTATCCCTTTTGACGCATTACTTTACTCACCGACGAGCTGCGATAGATTGCCTTAACAACACGTGAGAGATGAAGCCTATCCTTCACATCGACTACGAAATCTATCTGGCGAATACTGTCTGAACCGTCGTGAAGGTCGACGTGATTGATATTCGATCCGTTCGCGGCAATGGCCATCGCGACTTCCGCAAAAGCGCCGCTTATGTGATGCAGTTTAACTTGGAGACGAGCATGAAAAAGTTGATCAATTTTTTCATGCCAATCAACCATCAACATATTTTCGGGTTGTTTACTTAACCCAGATAAATTTGGGCAGTCAAACACATGAACGGCCAAACCGTGACCTGCAGTCAAACTCCCAACAATTGAGTCCCCAGGCACTGGACTGCAGCATTTTGAATAAGTCACCATGATCCCTTCGGAACCCTTAATCACTAAAGCCTCGCTGCCAATTGCTGTCCCTTCGTCTCCATCGCCGGTCAGCTGTGCAACTTGCCGTGCAACTAAATCCGGAATGCGTTTGCCCAGGCCAATATCAATTAATAATTCAGACCAGGTTTCTAAATGAAATTGTTCCAACAAAATTGCTTGAACTTTTGCTGGGATCTTTCGGCGGCCAAATAGGCGTTGCTTAGTAGCACCGGCTAATAATCTCTTGCCGAGTTTTAACGCATCTTCTTCGGTTTGCGCTTTTAAATAATTTCGTATTTGCGTTCTTGCTTTAGCCGTCACCACATAATTTAACCAAGACGCCGTCGGCCACGAGCCCTTAGAAGTGATTATTTCAACGCTGTCACCGTTATTTAACACCGTCGGAAGTGAAGCAAGTGACTTATTAATTCGAGCTCCGGTACAGTGCATACCAACGCCAGTATGAACTGCGTAAGCAAAATCTAAAGCGGTGGAACCACGAGGCATTTTTTTGATATCGCCTTGGGGTGTGAAAACATACACCTCATCAGGATAGAGATCAGTTTTAAGATGCTCGAGAAATTCGACGGCGTTATCGGTTTGATAAGCAGGGTCGAGTAGGTCAAGTAACCATTGGCGAGCTAAATGATTTGAACCAGCCTGATCGACATTATCAGACTTATAGATCCAATGCGCCGCAACGCCCGATTCGGCGATTTGGTCCATATGTTCTGTCCGAATTTGCACCTCAATATTATCTCCAAGAGGTCCAAACACAACGGTATGAAGACTTTGGTAGCCGTTAGCCTTGGCGATCGCGATGTAATCGGCAAAACGGCCGGGTATGGGTTTATACGCATTATGAATAATGCCGAGTACCCGATAGCATTCGTCTACCGATTGAACGATGATTCTGAACCCATAGATATCAAACAGTTCAGCAAAAGAACGCTTTTTCTTTTGCATCTTCTTATAAATACTGAATACACTTTTTTGACGCCCTTTGACGGTAAAACTGTCTATATCAGAGCCTTTCAAGGTTTGTATTAAAGAGTCTTTCAGCTTTTCAACCACCAGTTTTCGATTACCTTGGCGATGTTCGATCGCCTTACTAAGTGCCCTATGACGTTGTGGATAAGTGTACATAAAACACAAATCCTGCAATTCTCGAGCCCAATGGTACAGACCTAAACGCTCGGCAATTGGCGCGTAAATCTCTAAAGTTTGCTTAGAAATACGCTTTTGTTTTTCGCCAGACATAATGCTGAGTGTGCGCATATTATGTAATCGATCGGCCAATTTTATGATCATTACTCGCACATCTTCAGACATCGCCATCAACATCTTACGAAAATTTTCTGCCTCGGCCTGTTCTTTAGTATCGAACTTGATTTGACCAATCTTACTGACGCCGTCGACCAGCAAGGCAACGTCTTCGCCAAAGGCGACAATAATCTCGTCTTTGGTTGCGGGTGTGTCTTCAATGACATCGTGCAACAGCGCCGCCATTAGGGTGCGCGAATCCATTTGCAATTCGGCCAAGGTGTCGGCGACCTCTATTGGGTGATGAATGTATTGCTCACCGGATTTACGAACTTGTCCACGATGTCCTTTTTCGGCGAAAAGAAATGCTTGATAGACGTCTTCCACCGCCTCGGGCGATAAGTAGGCCTTAAGTTTGCCTTTGCAAACCGCGCGTATTGCTTTCTCTGGCGACGGAGAAAAGAAGCGGCGCTTTGGAGGTGAACTGATATTCACCATGCGAAGCTTCTCAATCCCTTACTCAAAGCTAAATCCCTATATTTGTTAACGCGGATCATATTAATCGGTCGCGGCTAATTCAACTTAATGACACCTGATGCCTATTCTATGAACGCGGTCTTGACAATAAGAAATGGGCTGCCAAGAAGCAAAAGCCGAGCTTTTCTACGTATCCATACGACCATCCCGGCTTATGTCTACCGCGTGTTCAGACGCGAGCTCTTACTCAGGAGCTTCGGTGCTATTAGCAAGCTCTGCTTGCAGGGCTGCCGTCAGTGCGTCAAGCTCTGGTGTTTCGGTTTGGCCCTCAGTCTCCGTCTCTTCCGTGGCTTCCGTTTCAATAAACTCGAGCACTTCTTCCTCAATGGTGTCGTCCAAGATATCACGCGTTACCAAACCTTCAGCGATTTCTCGCAGTGCCAATACGGTGGGCTTGTCGTTTTCTTCTTCAACAAAAGGATCTGCGCCTAAAGAAATTTGACGTGCTCGCTTTGTTGCAACCAATACCAGTTGAAAGCGGTTATCTACGTTTGTTAAGCAGTCTTCGACCGTTACTCGAGCCATTGCTAACTCCTCAATATGTTCAATTAATTAAATAGGGTTTGCCGTGTAGCGCTAAAACGCCAGAACAAAAATAGGTATTCGCCTAGCTTCTAATCTTGTGTTCCCGCTAATAGGCCCACTAAATCCACGGTAAGGGCGCGGAGTTTATCACTTTCGCCGCCAAGTATCAGCGTTAAATCGTTTAAAGCTTGGTTAAAATCATCGTTTAGAACGGTAAAATCGGCTTCATCACTATGCCGCATCTCTTCATAAGCTTGCCGCATGCGACTTCGTATCACATCTTCTGAATCGCTGCCCCTGCTTCTCAAACGGCGTTCC
Organism: uncultured Gammaproteobacteria bacterium; assembly: GCA_964420885.1. GTDB lineage: Bacteria > Pseudomonadota > Gammaproteobacteria > Arenicellales > Arenicellaceae > Arenicella. The sequence goes on along the minus strand of CAYQVT010000025.1, from coordinate 9,348 downwards.
AACTCGTCAATTGACGGCGGCAGTATCGAAATACTCACCGCATCCGGCATTTGCTCTCGAACCAAGCGGGCGCCCTGCCAGTCAATGTCTAGCAATACGTTAACTCCTTGGCTCAACATGTCTTCTACGGCGTTTCGAGATGTTCCATAATAGTTGCCATAAACTTCGGCGTGCTCTAAAAATACGCCAGCTTGAGCCATATTTAAAAATTCCAACTGGCTGACAAAAAAGTAGTCGACTCCATCGACTTCGCCCGAACGCCGTTGGCGCGTTGTGTGCGAAATCGACATTTTTGCGCTGGGTTCGTTGGCAATAAGTGCGCGCGCAAGGCTGGTTTTACCCGCACCGGACGGTGCTGAGATGATAAATAGTTTTCCGTTCACAAATGTGTCTATTGCCAGAAGCCGTTAAAAATAATTGGGCTATTCTACTCGAAAGCCATTCCATGATTAAAGAGCAGAGAGTCGAATCTCGGCGAATGTTACGGTTTTTTCTAAAATCTAATCGGAAACTGGTTTGTCGATTGGGGGGTCACACTTACCTGGAATAGCACAATGACCCGAGTGTTCGAATTGCACTCTCGATTTGATCAGTCCAAGGAACCCCATAACTTACGCGGATACAGCGCTTAAATTGACTACTGGGCGAGAATAAAGCACCTGGAGCAATGCTAATATTGTGCTCAAGTGCCTTATGAAAAAAGGCTTCAGAATCGTTGCCAAGAGGCAATTCTATCCACAAGACTCCGGCACCTTTAGGATCGCTGACGCGAGTTCCCTTGGGAAAGGATTCTTGTACCAAAGCAATCATGCGGCATTTCTGCCTCTCTAGAATCAGCCTCAAGGCTTTCATATTCCGCTCATATTCCCCGCTCGCAACAAATTCGGAAAGCGCCCACTGATTTAATAATGGCGATGAGCACGATAAAGCTCGCTTAAAGCGTTTTGCACGAGCACTGAATTTACCAGCAACTAGCCATCCTACTCGATAACCAGGCGCTGCGGTTTTGGAAAAAGAGGCGCAGCTTAGTACCAAACCTTTTCGAGAATACAATGATGCTGGTGTACCGCGTCGTTCAGTAAAATAGAGGTCGCCATAGACATCATCTTCAATAAACGGGATATCTCGATCCTCTAGCATCTCGACCAAAGTCTTGCGCTTCTCGTCGCCCATAAACGACCCCATTGGATTACTCACCGAAGAAGAAAACACACAGGCACTGATCTCATGATCCTCTATCGCTTGTTGCAGATCTTGCAGCCAAATTCCGTCGTCTGGGCATAAAGGTATTTCCAAGGCCATCATGCCAAGGCTTTCAATCAATTCGAGCACGCCAAAATAGGTTGGGGATTCCACAGCGATTACATCACCAGGCTTTGCCACGCACTTTAACGCAATTGCGATCGCCTCTTGAGCGCCATTGGTTATCAACACTTCATCAGGGTTAACTTGTAGACCTTGATCCAAATATCGCATCGCTAGTTGACGTTTTAGTGGTGCGAATCCATCCATTGGGCCATACGCAATCGCTTTCGCACCCGCTCTAGACAACACTTGCCGCATAATTCTGGCCAGAGCCTTGTCGGATGAGTGGGCAGCAGCTGGGTTTGCCACACCTAAAGGCACAATACCCGGTTTATGAATCGCGGCAAACACTTCTTCGATCAATGTTTGGCGTTTAACGTGCAACGGTTTCTGCGATAATTTGACTCGCTTTGGTTGGCATGCGCCGGACACCTGAAGATTCATAAAATAGCCAGATTTCGGTCGAGCTTCGATAATCCCTTGTAATTCCAATTCGGCGTACGCTTGACGCACCGTAGGTATACTTACCTTAAGTTTTTGACTGAGGCTTCTTAGAGAAGGAAGTTTTTCGCCAGCACGCACAGCTCCTGAGCTTTGCATTTCTCTCACCATGTTTATTACTTGCTTATAAAGAAACTCGGAATCATCTCGCTGAATTGCAATCGTCATAGGAAGGTAACCATAATCATTCTGTATAGCTTATATTTTTACAAATCTGTATCTGTTATGTGAACAGTAACACACTAAACTAAACAAACACACATAAGCTATTCCAAAACTTAGGCTAGCCTCTACTCATGAAAAACGCACTTTTGTATATCGCTACCGTTCTAATCTGGGGCTCTACCTGGTTAGCAATTGAGTTCCAGCTCGGCGAGGTCGATGTTGCCGCGTCAGTTGCCTATCGATTTATGATTTCAGCCGTACTGATGTGGGCATATTGCCTATGGGCAAAGGTGCCGATGTATTTTTCTGCGCGCGATCATTTCTTTATTTTAGTGCTCGCCATGTTCAATTTCAGTATCAACTATGCGGTGATATATTCGAGTCAGCAATATCTAAGCTCAGCCATGACCTCGATCGCATTCTCGACAATGCTATTAATGAACATTATCAATACCCGAATTTTCTTTGGCACCAAGATCGCGCCTAAAACTTATGTGGGAGCTTTATTTGGAATTCTCGGTCTTGTTGCCTTGTTTTGGGATGACCTTTCCGCCAGCGGTGATGGGTCAAATTCGATTTTAGGGCTGACCTTAGTGATGACCGCTGCATTAATCGCATCATTGGGCAATATGACCAGCGTACGCAATTCTAAGGCCAGTATGAACATCTTCGCGGTAAACGCATGGGGCATGCTTTACGGCACTATTATTTTGTGCGCGGTTGTAATCTTCAGCGGTGCCGAATTTGGTTTTTCAACACAACCATCGTATGTTATTTCCCTGCTTTATCTGGCGGTTTTTGGCACCGTGATAGCCTTTGCTACTTACTACGTGCTGCTGAACGATATGGGCCCAGAAAAAGCCAGTTATGTGATTGTGTTATTCCCCGTAGTCGCTGTGATGCTGAGTAGCCTGTTCGAGGATTTCACATGGACCACAAACACCTTTATTGGCTTTGCATTGGTGTTGTTGGGCAACGCAATCATTCTTACGCCAAAAAAGCCGATGGCTATACTGAGAAAAGGTCGAGCCTAGTATTGCGGCGCCGACTCTACTGAATCTCGCAAAACCGAACGCTCAGGCATCCAGTGACTTATCTCCGTAAAACTGACGGCCAATTCTGATCAGCGTCACGAATATAGTCGTCTTTGTTTCTCAGCCATTTGTCGTTTACGTCCTTCCCAAAATTCAAGTAAAGCTTATCTTTGTAAACTGTGAAAAATTGAGGTTTGCTGGCAGCCTTACTCGATTTTGCGGCGGCATAAGCGCAGTAGCCTCCGTACTGAGGCACATATTTTTCTGGGGACGACTTAAATAACTCTAGATGAGTCTTGCTAGAAAAATGCCAACTTGCACCTCGGTAAGCAAACGAATACGCCGAGTCACCTTTCACCGCCGAATTTTGCGTAAAATAAGAAACCACGTCGTACCCTCTTACGGCGATCTTATCTTTTGATCTTACGTATATTTCCTTTGTTGCAAGGGCAATCGAAGGCAATAGCAAAAGTGCTAATGCCGAAGCACGAATTAGAATTTTCATAGTAGGTGAAACGGATTTAGTTACTGACTAAGTTGGGCCAATTAGAATCGGCGTCGCTAATAATATTTTCCAACCATTTAGAGTTAATGTTCTCGCGATAGTTCAAATACAGCTTGCCTTCATAAATAGTAAATAATTCCGGTTGAATCGACGCTGTGGTTTTTTGCGACACAACGTAGGCGCAATACCCACCGTACTGCGGTGCGTATTTATCAGGGCTAGACATAAATAAGTCTAGATTTTTTTGCGACGAAAACAACCAAGTTGCGCCCTTATACTGCGTCGAAAACTCGCTTTTTCCTTTCACGGGTTTTTGTTGCAGAAAAAAGGCCACGGTATCGTAGCCTCTAATCGCTTTGTCTGAAAATAGCGCCGTGTAAATTGGGTCTAAGGCGTGCGCACTTAACGACATCGTCAGTGCCACTAATAAGTTAAAATTTTAACCATGTTTTTCATATGATTATCTCGGAGAACATTCTCGCTATTTGTTTGAGGTAAGTTTCAGAATAGCGGCACAAGAGACCCAAACTCCGCACGCCATAAAGAATAAGACCCCACCATCAGTGTTGCCTGCATCATCAACAATTCGATTGACGCCCAGGGGCATAAATAAATGGAAAAAAATAGAACCTGAAATCACTAGTAAACCGATCAATGCTCCAAGCCGGCGGGTCGCGGCAAATAGCAGCAAGGCCGACGCGATAAGCTCTGTACCACCTATGGCATAGCCGCCCAGTCTTTCAAAGCTCGGGGCGATAAAACCTAGTCCAATTGTTTGCATCCATTGGGCAATGGTTGAGAAAATAATCTCAGTCTCTTTAGAACCTGCAAATTTGAAGAACAGAGGTTGAACAAACACAAAAATGACAAACGCAACCAAGCCATAGATCAGGTATTTATTTTTGGATATATACTGACCTCTCGATATAAAACACATAACCAACAAAGGATGCATTTCCCTTAGACCATGATGCGCCGTTACCAATTAAACGATCAGTTTAGCAATTGGAAGAAACATGAGAAGTGGCATATCTGACATATTTAATGCTATAAGCGAATACTAATAACAATATAGTCGCTGTAGCTGTCTTGGATTACTCTAGTGCTCAGAAAGCCACCATCTATAGTCTCGCCGACCTATACCATACAGCGAACCGGTACCGTTCAAGCGACGAGCAAAGCTCTATTTCATTTACCATTGAAACACTCGAAACGCTCAGTGACATACTTACAACGCGATTCTAATTCCACCCTGCTTGAACGGCTATCTGGATAAATCCGAAACTCCCGAAATTTCAAAATGGATACTATCCCAACACAAATCTGGAGCGGTAATTAGCTCTATTTGTGGCGGTGCATTCATCTTGGCGGAAACTGGCTTGCTTATTCATCGATCTGCCACAACTCATTGGGAGTTAGAACAAGGGTTTCATGCAACATACCCACAGGTTAATTTAAATACTGACAAACTTTTGATAGACGACGGTGGCACTGTTACCGCCGGCGGCATCATGGTGTGGTTAGATCTAGGCTTGAAATTGATTGACCGCTTCATTGGTGCATCGGTCATGCTCGCAACCGCTCGGTATTTTTTGATCGACCCTGGCGGCCGAGAACAACGATTTTGCAGCCTATTTTCACCATCACTCAGCCACGGCGACAAGGCCATTATCGAGGTTAAACATTGGCTTCAGCGCAACAGCGGCGATAGCCTCAATGTCGCGATTTTGGCAAACCGAGCGAATTTAACCGAGCACACCTTTGCTCGCCGTTTTCATAAGGCAAACGGTCTGAATACTACCGAATATATATAGCGTCTGAGAATTGGCAAAGCGCGAGAATTAATCGAAACATCGACGTGTAGTTTCGATCAAGTTGCGTGGAAGGTTGGCTACCAAGATATCAGCGCTTTTCGGCGAGTATTCCAGAAGATAATGGGCCTTACACCAGGTGAATACCGACGACGATTCAGTGTCTTTTCATAATGCCGAATAGAAACGACAAATTTGTACCACTAAACTGCTAGGCGCCACTGTCTTGGAGTGCCGCCGATCCGTGCGCGCTAAGCCTAGGACAGTTAACACCATTGCTGACATTGATTCAAATTAAATCGTGAATCGTATAAAACCGAGTAGCATAGGCTACAATTTCAGAAGCTCGGTAGAAAGTATAAAAGGCGTTATTATCGCGCCCGATCAACGTCTATAACACACCGAGCTCATGCAACGACGACGTAGGCCCACGGCACTCGAAAAACGTTTAGACAGCGCGATTCAATTCTAGCTAAATAGAATGTGCATAACAATTCGCTTTGTAGTGCGCGAATTGAGCAACGGTAATGCTAGAATTAATCGACGATTATTTCTTCAGACTCGCCTTTATTTTATAAACGGCTCGCCAACTTTCCCCCTCATCAAACGACATTTCCAGAAGCCAGTCCCAAGAGTCACCACATGGTTCAAAAAACGTAATGCGGCGTGGTGGTGTCTGTTCAGGAGAAACCCAATGCATGATGATATTTCCATCTTGATTTTGCTTGGCTCGAATATGAGCTAACCCTGGGGTACTCGTCGCCGTCCAAGCAATGTCCCACTGCTCGGTCTTAGGATCGTAGATCCGTAAGTTCGTGCCTACGCCTGGTGGTGGTGAATCTTCGGCTCGGTTTGGCATCCAGAAGTCCTGCACAGCGATGCCATCGCCTACGCAGGTAAAGTTCCAACGTGCTCCGTTTCCCGGCTTCCATGTTTTACCATCGGGTTGCAGACCTTGATCGACTATGTCCCAATCGCCGATATAGCGCCCGAATTGGGCCATTGGCCCAGTCATGCAGCCCTCAGATTGGCCCATTAATACGGCTGAAAGATCACCTTCGGCGTCCGCTGTGCCTATCACCGAGAGAAAAAGGGCGAATGGAATGCTTAGGTTTTTGAACATAGGTAAATCCTCATCTAAATTTTAAGCAATAGCCGGCTAATAAAGTAGTTCGTATGAACAATTCTCTACCTAATTATTGCGCCTTCAAACAGTCTATCTCGCAATCCATAGCTCAACAAGATAGCTATCGTCTATTCTCGCGAGCAAGGAGCAACTTGAACAGCCCATGCAACATCGTGGCTAGGGCATTCTCAACGTTAAAACCGCAAGCAAAGCGATAAATCAAGATATACTGAGGTAGACTAGCATACTGAAAAGTACTCACATCGCCAGCACAATAGCAGCGAAGGCTCATTATCGAGTTCGAAAGGTAGGATGAAAAACCTTAGACTAAACTGCTGATTTTTCGCAAAACCAGTTAAAAATGCCGATAGACTCGATGCGGTCCATACTCTAATAATTCAATGGTTTGCTCAAAGCTCGCACCCATACTTTCAGCCAGTTTAATTGACGGTATGTTCGATGGATCTATATAACTGACTAAAGACGATGCACTCATTTCATTTTGAGCATAAGCTTTACACCTAAGCGCGGCTTCTTTGGCAAAGCCTTTGCCTTGATGCTCAGGCATTAACCAATAACCGAGCTCCAATTCTGGCCACCCGGCCGATTGCCATAAGCCAACGCAGCCTACAAACTCGCCACTGTTTTGCTCAACAACCGCCCAGTAACCAAACCCCTTTAAGTGCCAATGGCCGATATGCAGAGCCAGCGCTCGCCAAGATTCGTCGTTGCCTTTGACACCACCCACGTATTTGGCATTCGCCTCCTGCGCGTAAAACGCCTTCAATGAAGAATAATCATCAAGCTGCCATGGACGCAGCCTCAAACGCTCGGTTTCTAATGTTGTCATACGGCATTCTCGTTGTTGCAAAATAAAACCATATCAGAATCATCGCGTTGAATGGACAATTAATTAAAGCATCTTCTCGACGAACCCGTATTCGATTAGAGCAAATCGTATTGCAGCCGATGAGGCTAAGCATCTACTACCTCAACGAGCTGGGTTTCTTAGCCTTCTTTTTGTTTTTTGATCTCTTGTAACTTCCTCGGCTGCCTAAGCCTTCTAAACCTTTGGGAATAACTTTCTGGCTATCGCCGACCATCGACTCCAACTGAGAACACAAAGGCAACATCAATTCTTGGTAACTGCCCTGACCATCTTGAATTGCGGATAACTTTGACTCCCACAATGCGGTTAGATCAGGCTGCGTAGCGGCTTTTGGCAAAGCACCGATCAAAGCTTGTCCAGTTTGCGTGGAATAAATCGTCTTACCACGTCGTTTTAGATAGCCGCGCTTGAATAATAATTCGATAATCCCGGCGCGGGTGGCCTCCGTTCCAAGGCCATCAGTATCACGTAATACTTTCTTAAGCTCGGGATTACTAACGTGCGCACTTATTCCCGTCATGGACGATAATAAGGTCGCATCGGTATACGGTTTTGGCGGCGAAGTAGTCTTTTCTTTGACTTCGGCTTGCTGTGATTTGAGCGACTGGCCGACGACTATACGCGGGATTCTTTTTTCTTTAGAGTTCTCACTATAATTGCTATCTTTTAGCCTAGGGAACAGCCGTTTCCAGCCGGCTTCGATGTTCTCCTTCGCCTTCGCAATAAATATTCCGGTTCCGATACCGATCTCCGCATCAACCGTATAAAATTCATGTTTTGCGAGGAACTGAGCAATGTAATTGCGGCATATTAATTGATAAACCTTCTGTTCGTCGTCCTTAAGAGTAGTCGTAAGTTTTGCAAGGCTTAACTTCTTTTGAGTTGGGACAATCGCGTGATGCGCACTCACTTTAGCGTCATTCCACGTACGGCTTTTCAGCTTAAGGTCCAGATATTTAGCTGACTCACTTTCTGCCCCCAATAGCTTAGAAAAACCATCACTCATTTTCGAATTCGCGTGCACAGTCTCAATCACGGATGCAGCGCTCGCAAAGTGTTCCTTCGGAAGATATCGGCAATCGGAACGTGGGTAAGTAATTAATTTATGGCGTTCATATAAACTCTGGCAAATATCCAGCACTTGTTGTGCACTTAAACCAAATGCTTTGTTGGCGTCGATTTGTAACACCGACAAATTATAAGGCAGGGGTGGCGCTTGTTTTTTATGTTCTCGCTTGAGCTTATTAACAATCGCATTCTGGTAGCTAATGCGTCTAGCGACATTCTCGGCTAAAGGTTTGGATAGATTTCGACCTTGCTCATCTAAATAAGGTTGGCACGACTTGCTAGGGTGCCATTTAGCTTGAAACTTTTCAGTGTCTTGTGTCTCAAGGGTCGCCCAAACCTCGTAAAATGGTCGACTGACAAACTCCATAATCGCCAGATCGCGGCGTACTACGAGACCCAGAACCGGTGTCTGTACTCGACCAACTGAAAGTACGCCGTTGTAACCACCTTTTTGACCTTGCAAAGTATATGCACGAGTCATGTTAATACCGTATAACCAATCCGCCCGAGATCGGGCTAGGGCAGAGGTGGATAGCGGGATAAACTCACGATTCGAACGAAGTTTTGATACCGCTTGTTTGACGGCGCTCGAGTTCAAGTCGTTAATTAAGCAGCGTTGAACTTTTGCTCTTTTCTCACGACTTACGCCAAAAAAGTTTATCACTTCATCGACCAGCAATTGGCCTTCGCGATCAGGGTCACCCGCATGAATCAATTGATCGGCCTGGCGAACTAATTTACGTAGCACGCCTAATTGTTTCGATGTCTTCTTCTTGGCGGTTAATAGCCATTTATGGGGCACAATTGGCAAGTGTTCATGCGCCCACTTTTTATAGGCTGGGTCATACACCTGTGGTTCGACTTGTTCCAATAAATGACCAATGCACCAACTGACCGTATCCCCGTTTGCAGCAACAATATAGCCATCATCCTTACGATGCGGT
>CAYQVT010000024.1:0-27314 GCA_964420885.1 uncultured Gammaproteobacteria bacterium | reverse complement strand
GTTCTGATACGCGTCAAAGCTATCAATATGACCACGTATGCCGTCTGATTTCCCGTGGCAGGGTAGATCCATTGAGCTTAGTGCATAACCCGACTTATTTAGGAACGAGGCTAAGTGTTCGTAACGCTGACAATGCTCACCTAAGCCATGGACTAACAGCACTACGGCTTTAGGTGTCGCGGTCGGCCAGTGTCGGTAATACAAGCCGTTTTCGGTGGTGTCGTTAGCGTTTGTCATGAGTGATTGTTATAGGGTATCGGTTTGTATCGATTGTTAGTGTCTAGCAAATAGAAAGGAGCTTTTTGCGTGAACTTGTTTGCTGAGCAATGAATGCCCTCGGCTCTCAACGCCTTGATAAAACTGACGCTCTATTGTTTGAATATCGTTACCGCGGTCGGCGTGGCGTAATACCATGACGACCTTTTGTACGTCGTCTATTAAGGTGTCAACAATATGCTGATCGAAGCGAAGATTGTCAAATGACGGATTGATGTCTTTGAGGCGAGCTGCTTCATCGAACATCGCAAAAAGTTCATCCATTTTTTGCGCAGCTTGTGTCATGAGTGAGCTGCAGACATCCCAATGCTCGGCATTGACTAGATCATTCCATAAATACTTACCCAGTTTAGCGGCTGATTTGGGTTCGCTATGGTGTAAGCTTAAGAATTGTTCGAGGGCTTCATTCTCGACACCAAGTACCCGGCAAATGGCCAGATAGTCATGGAAACGTTCAGGGTCTCGGTCTTCTAAATAGTGCTCGAGTACGTCGCGTTTTTTAGCATCTAAACGATTCTTGGCGCCCAGAAACTCCTCAGCCAATTGTCCCCAACCGTCCAAACAATGCGATAGACGAGCGCCATAAAACGCATATGGGTCATGGTCCAGAGCGTGATCAAAAAAGTACTCATAAAATTTTAGAGCGTTTACAAAATCACCTGCTTTGTGGGCCAATTGGGCGTCTTCCAACACTTGGATGATCTCGGGCTTATCCATCTTTTTGAATCTTAGAACCTCTAAATCCTGATCATTAAATCATGCCCAGCTCGAGCTTTGCTTCCTCAGACATATTTGCCATGGTCCACGGTGGCTCAAAGGTTAACTCGACACGCGCATCAGAGACACCAACAACGCTTTTGACGGCGTTCTCGACGAATCCTGGGAATGTTTCAGCCACGGGGCAGCCAGGTGCGGTGAGTGTCATGCTCACGTCAACAAAATAATTGTCGTCTACTTTGAAATCGTAAATGAGCCCCAGGTCGTAAATATTGACTGGAATTTCTGGGTCATAGACGGTACGTAATGCGTCTATAATGTCGGGTCCTAATTCTTCCGGTGTGCGCTGTCGGTTAGAGGACACAGGCTCATTATTACTTTTTTCCGATGGGACAATATACGGTGTAAGAGTATCGTTCATAACGTTTACCTTATTAATGGTTACCTTAGTATCGACACGGCCTTTTTTACCGCTGCAACTAAGGAGTCAATGTCTGCTTTATTATTGTAAAAGGCCAATGATGCACGAGTGGTCGCGCTAACACCGAAGAATTCCATAACTGGCATTGCGCAGTGATGACCAACCCGGATAGCGACGCCTTGTGAATCAAGCAAAGTGCCTAAGTCTGAGGCATGAACGCCCTCGATTTCAAACGAAATAATACTGGCTTTTTCAGCGGCTGTGCCGATGATTCTTAAGCCTTCTATTTCAAGCATTTTCTCAGTGGCGTATTCTAACAGTTCGTGTTCATATTCGGCGATCGCAGGGATGCCGATCTCACTGACGTAATCTAAACCCGCTGCCATGCCTATCGCGCCAGCAATATTAGGCGTGCCTGCTTCGAATTTATAGGGCAATTCATTAAACTCGGTGCCAGAAAAACTGACCACCTTAATCATGTCGCCGCCGCCTTGATAAGGAGGCATGGCGTCGAGTAACTTACGCTTCCCATACAACACGCCGATACCAGTGGGTGAGAAAATTTTGTGGCCCGAAAAGGCAAAGAAATCGCAATCCAGGGCTTGAACGTCGACTTCTGTGTGCGCAATTGCCTGTGCCCCGTCGACCAAAACCTTGGCGCCAACCGCGTGTGCCGCATCGATCATTTGTTTCAATGGCGTGATCGTGCCTAGTGCGTTAGATAATTGGGTTATTGCCAGTAATTTGGTCTTCTCACTAAGAAGCTTTTCAAACTCTTCATACAGAAGCTCCCCTTTATCATTAATTGGTATGACCTTGAGTTTAATGCCGATTTGCTGCTCAAGCATCTGCCATGGCACGATGTTTGAATGGTGTTCCATCGCCGAAATTAAAATTTCGTCACCGGCTGTGAATGAGTCGCGCACATAACTCTGTGCTACCAGATTAATTGCCTCAGTAGTACCGCGCGTGAAAATAACTTCGGCTTCGCTTTCGGCATTAATAAAGTGTTGAACGGTCTTTCGAGCGCTTTCGAATCGATCGGTCGAACGCTGACTTAAGGTATGGATGCCGCGATGAACATTTGAGTTATCATTTTCATAAAACTCTTTAATGGTTTCGATGACTTGCCTAGGTTTTTGGGTTGACGCGCCGTTATCCAAATAGGCGAGTTGATGACCGGACACCTTTTGATTGAGCACTGGAAAATCGGCGCGAATGCGCTCTACATCGAATACTTTTGAATCTTTCATTGCTACTACGGTCATAATTTCACTCCTAATTATTCAGCACCTTGATCAAACTAAGTCTTGTAAATCGCTCAACAGCTCGCCTGCTAAAACTTGAGTCAACTCTTGGCGAATACTGTCTACATTAATGCGTTCAATTACTTCGTTGGCAAATGCAAAGGTGAGAAGCGCATTGGCAGATTCGCTATGAATGCCTCGCGATTTCAAATAAAACAACGACACTGGGTCAAGTTGGCCGACGGTTGCACCATGTGAACATTTAACATCGTCGGCGTAGATTTCGAGCTGCGGTTTGCTGTCAGCTTCGGCATTTTTCGACAACAATAAATTGTTATTCTGTTGATCAGCGTTTGTTTGTTGAGCGTCTTCTGCGACAACAATGCGGCCTCGAAATACACTGCGAGAGTGATCGTTCAGCACGGTTTTATAGTACTCGTCGCTAGTGCAATTGGGCACCGAGTGATTTACCTGAGTGTGGTTATCGATATGCTGACGGCCTTGCCCGACAACCAAGCCGTTCATCTCCATGTGTGCACCGCTGCCCAGTAAATTAGTGTGGATATCGTTACGAGTCACTAAACCGCTTAAGGCGATATTGTGGCTTTTAACCTGCGAGCTTTTAGCTTGATTGATAAATACACCACCCATGTGGAAGGCTTCGTCAGATTCCTGCTGAAGTTTGTAGTGATCAATGTGAGCATTGTCGCCGGCAATAATTTCGGTAACGACGTTGTTCAAATACACTGCATCTGGCGCACCAATGTAACGTTCAACAACAGTACATTGGGTATTGGCGTTAGCAATAATTAAATTACGCGTATGGCTCATCGAATCGGTGGTTTGGGAAACAAACACCACCTCTAAAACACCTTCTAACACCTTGCCCGGCTTTAAAGTAATCACGTAGCCGTCGTGCGCATACGCGGTATTCAGTGCCGTAAAGCCGTGCTGCTGCACCGGTAAGGTTGAGCCGAATGAGTCCTCTAAGAGACCGAGTGACTCCTTAAGTGAGGTCACGCAATCTTCGACCGCGGTAGAGGCATCGAGATCAAGGTGTCCATCGACAAATACCAAACGAGGATTTGCTGTTTCAGGAAGGGCTAGTTTTATCGAGGTTTCAGCTGTTGGCGCATAATGCTGACTTTTAAGTGCGCGTAAATTGGTATATCGCCAATCTTCATCGCGCACTCCGGGTAGACCGACACGTTCAAAATGGGCCAATGCTGAAGTACGTTGCGCATTGAGCCAGCCAATGTCCTCACCACTTAAGGCCAATTTAGAGTGTGACTCTAGCCAGCTCTGGTTTTCATTTGCGTTTATCATTTAACTGGCCTGCTGTACGGCGGGTTCACTGTCTTGCATGCCTTCGATCCAGCTGTAGCCTTTGGCTTCTAGCTCGATCGCTAAGGACTTATCTCCAGATTTAACAATTTTTCCATTGGCCAATACATGTACGTAATCTGGTACGATGTAATCAAGTAGACGTTGGTAGTGAGTTACTAACACCATTGATCGCTCTGGAGATCGTAGTGCATTAACGCCGTGGGAAACAATTTTTAGTGCATCGATATCCAAACCAGAATCGGTTTCATCCAATAGAGCAAGTTTTGGTTCAAGCATTGCCATTTGCAGTATTTCGTTACGCTTTTTCTCGCCACCTGAAAAACCTTCGTTAACAGAACGCTTAAGAAATTCGTGTTTCATTTCCACTAGATCGGCTTTCTGACGAATTAGCTTCAAAAAGTCGCCTGCTTTGATTTCGTCTTGGCCATGGTATTTACGCATCGAATTCATGGCGGCTTTTAGCATCGCCATATTACTCACCCCAGGAATCTCAACCGGATACTGAAAGGCCAGGAAGATGCCTTCGCAAGCACGTTCTTCAGCTTCAAGCTCGCTTAAGTCTTTGCCCAAATACTCTATCTGGCCTTGCGTGATTTCATAGCCATCGCGGCCAGCAATCACATTCGACAAGGTACTTTTACCAGAGCCATTAGGGCCCATAATGGCGTGAATCTCACCCGGTTTAACTTCTAGGTTGATACCGTTGAGAATTGACTTTCCGTCTACGGATGCGTGTAAATCAGTAACTTTTAACATGTTTTTCTTAACCTTTTCGGCGATTTGCCTCAGACACGCGTCTGGCGTGTATTCTAAATTGGATCTTTGGATTAACCGACAGCGCCTTCTAGCGACACTTCAAGTAATTTCTGCGCTTCTACTGCGAACTCCATCGGCAACTCGCGAAATACATCTTTGCAGAAACCATTAACAATCATCGATACTGCGGCTTCTTCATCTAAGCCCCGCTGTTTTAGGTAAAACAATTGGTCTTCGGAAATCTTCGAGGTTGTCGCTTCGTGCTCGAGGTTCGCGGATGGGTTTTGCACTTCCATATAGGGAAATGTGTGCGCCCCACATCGATCACCCATCAACAAAGAATCGCATTGCGAGAAGTTGCGAGCATTCTCGGCACCTTTGGTTACCTTGACCAAGCCTCGGTAAGTATTGTGTCCATGGCCCGCAGAGATGCCTTTAGAGATAATGGTGCTGGAAGTATTCTTGCCCATATGAATCATCTTGGTGCCGGTGTCAGCTTGTTGCTTATTGTGGGTCAATGCCACCGAGTAGAATTCCCCAACCGAATTATCGCCTTGCAACACACAGCTTGGGTATTTCCAGGTAATGGCTGAACCGGTTTCAACCTGAGTCCAAGAAATCTTAGAATTGTCGCCTTTGCATAAACCGCGTTTGGTGACAAAGTTATAGATGCCGCCTTTGCCGTTTTCATCGCCCGGATACCAATTTTGTACCGTCGAGTATTTTATCTCAGCGTCTTTATGCGCAACCAATTCAACAACCGCCGCGTGCAATTGATTTTCATCCCGTTGCGGTGCGGTGCAGCCTTCCAAATAGCTTACATAGGCTCCTTCATCAGCGATAATTAGGGTGCGTTCGAATTGGCCTGTGTTCATTTCATTAATACGGAAATACGTCGACAACTCCATCGGACATCGCACGCCTTTAGGAATGTACACAAAGGAGCCGTCCGAGAATACCGCCGCGTTTAGGGCGGCGTAATAGTTGTCCTGTGTCGGTACCACACTACCAAGATACTGTTTTACTAGGTCAGGGTGCTCCTGCAAGGCCTCGGAAATTGGCATGAAGATCACACCCGCCTTAGAGAGCGTTTCACGAAAAGTTGTACGCACCGATACGCTATCGAACACCGCGTCTACCGCGACATTGTTCATCATTTTTTGTTCTTCCAAAGGAATACCAAGTTTTTCGTAAGTCTCTAGAAGCTTGGGGTCGACTTGATCCAAGCTATCAAGTTGTGGCAATTCTTTTGGGGCCGAGAAATAAGCGATGTCTTGAAAGTCGATTTTTGGATAATCGATGTGTGCCCAATCCGGCTCCGGCATTTTCTGCCAACGACGAAACGCTTTTAGACGATATTCAAGCATGAACTCGGGTTCTTCCTTTTTCTCCGATATACGACGAATAACGTCTTCGTCCAAACCCGGCTCGAAGGTATCTGATTCGATGTCGGTAACAAAGCCTTCTTTGTACTCGCGTTTAACCAGTTCTTTAAGGTCTTTGTTTTTTTCGTCTAGAATTGGGGCTGACATAGCAACTTCCTATTTAACGGCTTATTTGAATTGGGATGTCACCAATTGAGGTGACGTCTTGTTGGGTAGCCATGGTTTGAACGTGGCGCGAACGAACTAAGTCGCTCAGTTTTTTGCTGTCCAAGAATTCAAAAAACTCTTGGCTTAAATTGGTCCATAAATTATGCGTTAGGCAAGGGTCATCTTGGTTGCACGTGCTGCCGCCGCCGCAGGCGAGATTAATGTGCTCGTCGGAGGCAATTAAAATATCGGCCAATGAAATCTCTTTATCACTGCGTGCCAGCATATAGCCGCCCTTTGCTCCTCGGACAGATTTAATGAGTCCTGCATTGCGCAGGCTTCTGAATAACTGCTCCAGATACGAAAGTGAGATATTTTGCCGTTCTGCGATGTCCACCAAAGCAATGCGATCAAGTTTGGCGTGGAGCGCCAAATCCATCATTGCGGTGACCGCATATCGACCTTTAGTAGTTAATTTCATATCGAAACTATATCGTAGCTTTGTGAAACCTGAGTAAATTACTCGGGTTTCGGAGTATAGGGTCGAAAAACACAGTAATCAAGTGGCTTTTGAGTGATTTTGATCCTTAAAATCGCGCCAGCAACACTGTGTTAAATTGTGGCTTGGCTAGTTTTGGAAGGTCGAGCTATATTTGCGAAGAAAGAATTCAGGGCGGCAAAGCAGCTCACCATTGGCAAGCTGCGTTTTAGGTCGTAGAGTGTTCTAACTGTCGGAATTTGGGATGCGTATTTTTTGACCGACAAAAATTTTGTCTGGGTCTTCAATCACTTCACGGTTCGCTTCAAATATCTCTGGATATTTAGAGCCGTTACCCAAAAATTTGGCGGCAATGCCCCACAAGGTATCGCCACTTTCGATGGTGTAATATTGAGTGTCGGTAGACGCTTCGAAAGCTGTGTCTTGGTCTTGTTCCGGCACTTCTAGATTGTCGGCTTCTGCTATTTTCAGACCGTGAGCGACCACTGCCGAGACACCTTTCATATTGCCTGCCATCAATATTGCTTTTTCCTTGGCCTCGCCTGACTCACAAGTACCGCGCAGCACACAGGTATTTGCTTCGTCGTATAAAACCTCTAAGCCACTGACACCGGGGTTATTCGCCTCAATGCTTTGTTTAATTTTTTCGGCTGCGTCGGCATCGTCGATTCCAAATACTTTTTTGCCGATATCGGATGCAAAATCAAAAAGTCCCATCGTTTCTCCTACCTCTCTAAAAAGGTTTTTTGTTGAGTAATACAGCACACACTGTATTTCAAGATTACACTCTGTGCTGCTACTTTGCAGTAATACTTCACGGAGTTGTCAAAAATTTACCATTTCTATGCCATAAATTTCGTCCAAACGTTTATTGTCGTGACGCTCGCAACGTGGCAAGCTCCCTATCCAGACTAATTGAACGATATCGTCAGATGTCGCGACAATGAACATGACTCTATCTCGATTTCAAGAAGCTCAAAAATACATCCCTGGCGGTGTCAATTCTCCAGTTCGCGCTTTCAAGAGCGTGGGGGGCGAGCCTGTTTTTATACAACGTGCTAAAGGCGCCTACCTTTGGGACGTCGATCAAAAGCAATACATCGATTACGTTGGATCCTGGGGGCCGATGATTCTCGGGCACGCTAATGACGAGGTTATAAAGGCCGTGCAAGATGCGGCAGCCAATAGCCTAAGTTTTGGGGCGCCAACTGAATCTGAAACCGTTTTGGCTAAGAAAATATGCGATTTGATTCCGAGCATTGATAAAATTCGTATGGTGAGCTCAGGGACAGAGGCGACGATGAGCGCTCTGCGTTTGGCTCGAGGCTATACTGGCCGTGACAAAATCGTAAAATTCGAAGGGTGTTATCACGGTCATTCTGATAGCTTGCTGGTTAAGGCAGGCTCCGGCGCGTTGACGTTTGGTGAACCAACGTCACCAGGCGTACCTGCAACACTCGCTGAGCAAACTCTCACACTGCAGTTCAATAATTTGGATCAAGTTGAAGAACTTTTCGCCGAAGTCGGCGAACAAGTTGCTGCGATTATTATCGAACCGGTCGCTGGAAACATGAACTTGATCACGCCGAAATCGGGCTTTTTAGAAGGTCTTCGAAATGTGTGTGATAAATACGGAACAGTGTTAATTTTCGACGAAGTCATGACCGGTTTTCGTGTGGGCTTACATGGCGCGCAGGGCGTTTACGGCATCACACCCGATTTAAGCTGTTTTGGCAAGGTCATAGGTGGTGGTATGCCGGTTGGTGCATTTGGTGGCAAGGAAGAGATCATGAACCACCTTTCTCCAGATGGCCCAGTTTATCAAGCGGGTACTTTGTCGGGGAATCCGGTGGCCATGGCGGCGGGTATAAAAACGCTGGAATTGATTTCTGCACCCAATTTTTTTGAAAATCTAACCGTTAAAGTTAAAAGCTTATTGCTGGGTTTGAAAAATGCCTCACAAAGCCATGATGTCCCGCTTGTGACCAACGGCATCGGCGGTATGTTCGGATTCTTTTTTACCGACGCTGATCGCGTGAACAGTTATGATGACTCAGTCGCTTGTGACGGTGAACGGTTTAATAAATTCTTTCACGGCATGCTAGAGCGCGGTGTGTATCTTGCGCCCTCATCCTTTGAAGCAGGCTTTGTGTCGATTGCACATAGTGAAAATGATATTGCGGATACGATCGATCACGCCTGTGACGTAATGAAGAATTTAAAGTAACGTTTCTAACTAGTTAGCCAAACAATATTAGCCAAAGAAAGAGTCACGATTCTCAGGCAGTGGCTCAGCCTGGTGCCCTGTCAATGATCGAAATATTCGCCGGGTAACGAAATTGTTCGCCCTTGAGTGTGGCGATGATGGCACTGACACTTGCAAGTAGGTGAAATAGCAGAATCAGTGGAACCACGAATGCGCCGATAATGATATAAGCCATAAATAAGCACATCAGTAGATACAAATACACACTGATTTGAAAGCAAATGGCTTCTCGACCTTGATAGTCAAGATATTCGGATTGTCCGCGAGTTCTAACCCAGAGAAAATAGCAGACTAGAAAGTTCAGCAAAGGAACGCCAGTAAATATCAACAATCCGCAAGCGTGGATTTTGACGGCGGAGATTCGATCGTTTTGATCGGTCTCGTCTCTACCGGCTTCGTTTCGATAGTTTCTTATTTTAGGTTGTTTGCGAACCATCATCAGCATAGCGGTTAGGCCGCACATAAGGCCGCCTATGATAAAACTCACCGACCATATGTACGAACCCGAGAGCTTCTGGTCTAGACCAAATAGAAATCTAACCAATGGAATCATGCCCCAGCCCATGATTGTGAGGGCGAGTAAAATGAAGATCCAGCTTTGAAGGCGATTAACCATGATAAAACGCGTCGTAAAAGAGTTCGAATAGTATTGTCTAGGCGGTGTATTAAACCATAGAAGCTGTTAACATCGCGGATTAAAATTTTGGGGTGGTGTGGCTGTCGATACCGAGTGTAATGGTTTGGTATTGGCGCATTTTGTTAGCGCATTTTGCTCTAGTCACATTGCCAGTTATGAAGTTAATAGTAGTAGTTTAAAAAAGGTAGCTAAAATGCGCGATTATTTATTTACATCGGAATCGGTTTCCGAAGGTCATCCTGACAAAGTAGCCGACCAAATTTCTGATACGGTATTAGATTATTTGTTGGAAGAAGACAGCGCCTCACGCGTTGCATGTGAAACATTGGTGAATACAGGTCTCGTGGTATTGTCCGGCGAAATTACCAGTAACCGAAGCCTTGACGGCGTTACTGAACGTGTTCGTGAAACGATTAAAGACATCGGCTACGCTGGCTCCGAGATGGGCTTTGATTATCGTAGTTGTTCGGTAATGGTAGCACTGGATCGCCAGTCACAAGACATCGCCCAAGGTGTTAACGAAGGTGAAGGCATTGATTTAGATCAAGGAGCGGGTGACCAAGGTTTGATGTTTGGTTACGCGTGTACCGAAACCGATGTGCTCATGCCGATGCCAATAGAGTATTCTCACCGGCTGGTTAAGAAGCAATCCGAAGTACGTAAGAGCGGGCAACTCGGGTGGTTACGCCCAGACGCTAAGTCACAGGTTACGGTACGTTATGAAAACGGCAAACCTGCGTTCATCGACACCGTTGTATTGTCAACGCAACACGACGAATCGGTGACTCACAGTGATTTGGTGGAAGCAGTCGTTGAAGAAGTAATTAAGCCTGTGTTACCGGCCGAAATGGTAACCGGGGAAACTAAATTTTTGGTAAACCCAACAGGCCGATTCGTAATCGGCGGGCCAGTCGGGGATTGCGGTATCACCGGCAGAAAGATAATTGTCGATACCTACGGCGGTGCAGCACACCATGGAGGCGGGGCCTTCTCAGGTAAAGACCCTTCTAAAGTGGATCGCTCGGCGGCGTATGCCGGTCGCTATGTGGCCAAGAATGTCGTGGCGGCCGGTCTGGCTGATCGATGCGAAGTGCAAGTTGCCTACGCTATTGGCGTTGCAAAACCGGTTAGCCTAATGGTGAATACCTTTGGTACCGCTAAGATTGATGAAGCTAAGATCGAGGCCTTGGTTGCCGAGCACTTTGATTTGCGGCCTAAGGCAATCATCCAAACGCTTGATTTATTACGCCCGATTTATCGTAGTTCAGCTGCTTATGGGCACTTTGGTCGTACTGAACCTGAGTTTCTTTGGGAGTCGACTGACAAAGCCGAGGTGCTGCGTGAGGCTGCGGGTTTATAGTTGACTGAAACCTAATCAACATTAAAAAAGGCGATCAATTTTGATCGCCTTTTTTATTTTCGGTACCGCTCAGACAAGAGAACAGTGCCCTCTCGAGCTTAAGCTTCTTCGAGCTCTTCGAGTTTTTCTTGCGTATGTTGGGCAAACTTCAAACTTCCGTCTCCGGAAAGGAGCACCGCGATATAACGTGTCTTTTCAAAATGCGCGAAGATAATCAACAAAATGACGGTGATTGGCACACTCAAGAATGCACCGGCAATACCCCAGATACTCCCCCATAGAGTTAAGCTCATCATAACTACGAAGGGGCTGACATTGAGCGTATTACCCATCAACTTAGGTTCAAGAACGTTCCCGACAACCAACTGAATTGAGCCAACCGCGGTTAGCACTACAAAAAACGGCACAAAGGTATCGAATTGCACTAATGCAAGCATTGCCGGGAATAGCGTTGCGATGATGGAGCCAATCGTCGGGATAAAATTAAGCATAAAAATGGTAAATGCCCAAAAAATAGCGAAATCAACCCCGACCGCGCGTAACACCAGATAGCTAATCACTCCGGTTAAACCACTGGTCAAGGTTTTGATCCAAAGATAGGTTTGAATATCGTGTTGCGCATGAGACAAGATGCTCATGATTGAATCGCGTTTTTCCTGATTTGGAAAGATTTCCTGAATCTTGTTTTTAAAAGTACCTTGTTCTGCCAACATAAAAGCGACGTATATCAGAACCAGAGAGATCTTGCCTACCATCGCTAAGATGGTATCAGTAAGGCCAGTGATTACTGGAGCGGGTTTGATGCCGCTAATGATTTCACCCATGTTCGGCATTCTTTCAAGCAGCGATATGGGTAACATCGCACTTACCTTTTGCGAAAGCCCAGCAAAATTCTCCCGATACTTAGGTATGGCCGCTTTTACTTCAAGCACATTGGTTTGTACGATATCGATGGCTAAGCCTAAAAATAGGCCAATTGTGATAATCGACAGTAACATGCTTAGCCAATTTGGTTCCTCGGTCCAGGGTATCAATTTTGTAAAACTTCGGCTCATCGCATTAATGACATACCAGAGCATTAGCGCGACGGCTAGGGGCACCAAGAATTCCTGACCGATGACCATCACATAAAACACCGCGACGGTGCTCAATATAATGAGTGATGTTGAAATCGTTCGATTATCTATGTCCATGTGCTTCTCATTGTGAATCGTGGCATATTGTTTTAGAGGGTGTACTTAATAGTAAGGGCGAAAACAGCTTTGAACAAGCGATCGTAATGATGATAGGTAGCATTGGCGTCTAGCCACTTGGTTTGGAAAGCGATTAATCTAGCTTCAAAACGTTGTTTAAACTGTGTTTAAAACCAATCTATCACGCTTTCAAACCAACGCGCCCCAGATGAGTCGTAATGCTAAGAAACTTAAGATTAAGTTGAGCCAATACTGAAAGCGCTGTTCGTTAATTTTTAGAAGTAGCTTTTTGCCAATAACAGTGCCGATAAAGCCGCTACAGACCATCAATACTAGTAATGGTGCATAAGGAGCATAGGCAAAACCTATTAAACCGAACACCAACACTTTAAGCGTGTGTTGAAGTATTAAACAGACTGCACTGGTTGCCAGTAAGTTTAATCTGTTCAAGTTGAAGGCTCGTATGATCGCCAACACAAACGGCCCGGTTGCCCCGATAAACATAGTCAGAAAAGTCGATACGATTCCGCCAATAAACAAGGTCTTAGTATTAGCTAACTTGGTAACAAATTTCGGGCCCCAAACTGTGAACAAAATAAAGGACCCCAAACCTATTTGGAGAACGCTTATCGGCAAACTGACCACTATTTGCCCACCAATTAAGGCGCCGAGTAGACTACCAAGCGAAAACCATAAGACGTATTGCCAGTGAACGTCCTTAAACATCACGATAGCCCGGCCAGTATTAGAGCCAAGTTGCACCACTCCATGAACTGGTATAACCGCCGGTGTGGGAAGAAGTTGTGCGATGGCCGCAAGCATCAACATACCACCCCCAATGCCTAACGATGCCGTGAGCATTGAGGTAAAACAACTAACGACAATAAGACTTATAAAAGCCAGCCAACTTAACGACTCGGGAAGCGCGATTAGATCAAACATGCGACGAGTTTAGTCCTTAGTTAGCGACGAAACAATGATGCTCATTATTTAGTAAAAAACTAAAGCACAAATCCGGAATAATCCGCGCGTTTTAACGAATTCAAACCCACGGCTTTTATTGAACGGTGTTACCATTCTTCTGAGTTTGCTAATAAGATAATCATGTTTAAGTTTTTCGAAAATGCGGTACCGCCTTTTTCTGATGAAAAAGTCGAGCGCCCGCCAAACCAATTGTTTAAGTTTGTCTGGTATTACACCAAGCCATTTCGTTTCTTGCTGCTTTGCCTATTAATCACATCGGCGCTTATTTCAGCCGTCGAAGTGTATATGTTCAATGCGATCGGCAACATGATAGATTGGATGCAGGTCAGCGACCCAAGGACTTTTTTCGAAGTCTACGGGAACGAACTGATCGCCGTGGCCATATTAGTCTTAATTATTTGGCCATTGCTTAGCTTGGTCGACGCCGCGCTCGAGCACCAAGGTTTATTGGGCAACTTCGCGATGCAAATTCGCTGGCGAGCACATCGATACTTACTCGGACAATCAACTACCTTTTACGCTAATGACTTTGCTGGGCGTATTGCCACCAAAGTAATGCAAACGGCATTGAGTGTGCGCGATTCAATTGTCAGTATTAACGGATTAGTTGTGTACGTAGTTGTGTATTTTAGTAGTGCGTTAGTGATCTTTATAAGCAATGATGTCCGTTTAGCATTGCCATTAATCTCGTGGCTACTCGCTTATATATTAGTGATGCGATTTTTCCTGCCAAAATTAAAGCTTGTGTCAGAAGAGCAGTCAGACGCACGTTCGTTGATGACTGGTCGAGTGGTTGACGCCTACAGCAACATACAAACTGTAAAGATGTTTTCGTCGAGTAATGCTGAAGAAGACTATGCTAAGGACAGCATGCAATTCATGTTAGTCAGTGTTTATCAGCAAATGCGATTAGTAACCCAACTTCAAACCACCTTGATAGTCCTTAACGCGATTTTAATTTGTTCGACCATGGGTTTTGGCATTTGGCTTTGGACTGAGTCCATTGTAAGTGCGGGCGCAATCGCCGTCGCTGGAGCGCTTACCTTGAGGCTGCAAGCCATGAGTCAGTGGTTTATCTGGGAGCTCGCACGCCTATTTGAAGCAATAGGCACGACTCAAGATGGCATGAATACGATATCGCAAGCAACCGCGGTAGAGGATGCGCCTAATGCGTCTATGCTTAGAGTTGAACAAGGTCATGTTGAGTTTGACCGAGTCTATTTCCAATATGGAAAACTTGGCCGCGTCATCGATAACTTTTCCTTAAGTGTCAAGGCTGGCGAGAGGATCGGTATTGTTGGTCAATCAGGCGCGGGTAAATCTACCTTGGTGAACCTTCTATTACGGCTGTACGACATCGAGCAAGGGCAAATCAAAATCGATGGACAAAATATTGCTGACGTCAGCCAGCAAAGCCTGCGCCACCAAATAGCCATGGTGACTCAAGACACTTCACTATTACATCGTACTATTCGAGAGAATATCGCCTACGGGCGGCCCGATGCCAACGATCAAGAATTGCTTGAAGCCATTAAGCTTGCCAAAGCCGACGACTTTGTTGATGACTTAGAAGACAATGAAGGCAATCGAGGATTAGATGCCAAAGTCGGAGAGCGCGGGGTAAAGTTATCCGGTGGTCAACGCCAGAGAATCGCGATTGCAAGGGTAATATTAAAGGATGCGCCTATTTTGATTCTAGACGAAGCCACTTCAGCGTTGGACTCGGAAGTCGAGGCGGCGATTCAAGAGCAACTTGAACAGCTAATGACCGGAAAAACGGTCATGGCAATTGCGCACAGGCTTTCCACTATCGCAAAAATGGACAGACTAATCGTGCTCGATAAAGGTCAAATTGCGGAGCAAGGCACTCATGACGAACTGGTAGCTGAAGGTGGGATTTATGCGAAGCTATGGTCGCGTCAATCCGGTGGTTTTTTGGGTGAAGACTAAATATCACCCTGAAGGGTGATGCGAGTCTAATTTCTTAAGGCTATTATTCTTTCAACAGCGAAACATCAGGATGATGCACTCAACAGGACGTTGACCGTTGTTGCCAAAGCCACTCAACAGAGTGGCTTTTCTGTGTGATTTGCGTTTGATCATTTCAGTTAAAATACCGTAGATATATCAAAATCACGATACCGTGATAGGCTTGGTAAAACCGTAGAATGTTTGATAGCTGTGTCGCCACGAATTAAGCCTTTGAACTCTATTGAATCCATTAATAAAAATTACAACGGGTTTCTAATGATTGGTGTTTTTAAGCCGGCCGCGCATACCGAGCGCTTGGCAAATGGTCAGATCGACTCAGAATATAAACGACTCCGATGGCAACTGTTCATTGGCATTTTTATTGGTTACGCAGGCTATTATTTGGTGCGGAAAAACGTTGGCCTAGCGATGCCATTTTTGATCGAAGAATATGGATATTCCAAAGGTCAACTAAGCCTAGTGTTAGCCGCCGTATCAATTTCTTATGGTTTGTCAAAATTCTTCATGGGCAATGTTTCCGACCGATCAAACCCGCGTTTTTTTATGGCCGCGGGTTTGATCTCCTCCGCGTTAGTCATGTTATGTCTTGGCCTTGCTCCATGGGCGACGCAATCAATAACAATTATGTTTGTGTTGTTATTCTTAAATGGATGGTTTCAGGGAATGGGCTGGCCTGCCTCAGGAAGAACGATAGTGCATTGGTCCTCACGTAAAGAGCGTGGTGGCGTGGTAGCGGTCTGGAACGTAGCGCACAACGTTGGTGGCGGGCTCATTGGGCCGATTTTTTTATTGGGCCTGTGGTTATTCAACGACGACTGGCGTTCAGCGTTTTACCTACCCGCTATGTTTGCTTTATTGGTCGCAGGGCTCATATTGTTGTTACTGAGAGACACCCCTCAGTCTTGTGGCCTGCCACCGATCGAAGAATACGCAGACGACTCTTCTGAGTCGTATGAAGCTTCTCAAGAAAACGAAATTTCAGCCAAAAAGATCTTTTTTGACTACGTTCTTAATAATAAATTGCTTTGGTTTATCGCGATTGCCAACGCGTTTGTCTACTTTATTCGATATGGTGTGCTTGATTGGGCACCAACTTATCTAAGCGAGGCCAAGGGCTTTACCGTAAATACCTCATCTTGGGCCTACTTTCTTTATGAATGGGCGGGCATCCCAGGGACGCTGTTCTGTGGCTGGTTGTCAGATAAGTATTTCAAAAGTAAACGCGCCCCAGCGGGCATGCTCTTTATGGGTTTGGTAACCATTGCCGTGTTGGTCTATTGGATGAACCCACCGGGCAACCCAACGGTGGATATGATCGCTTTGGTGTCCATTGGCTTTTTGATTTATGGCCCGGTTATGTTAATCGGTCTCTACGCCTTGGAGTCTGTACCCAAAAAGGCCGCCGGTACTGCCGCTGGTTTAACCGGTTTATTTGGTTATCTGGGGGGTGCCGCAGCGGCCAATATAGCCTTAGGATTTACGGTAGACGCCTTTGGTTGGGACGGAGGCTTTGTGCTACTTACTAGCTCCTGTTTGTTAGCCATATTCTTCCTCGGCGTGACTCATTTTAGAACCTCGCAGGGGACTATTGTTGAGGAACGCAAAAAATGATTAAGTGTATGGTGAACCTAGCGGTAAAGTAATGCGTCTGTTTTTACTCGGTAGGCTTTTCTAAAATTGGATATTTCAATTTTTAATCAGACCAAAAATCGCGCCTTTCTGTTTGAACAGTTAATAGTCTAATATTTTCGAAGATTTGCATCATTTTGGTGCATATAAAATAATACGTAAAAATATGCGATTAAAGTCCATTAATAACTGATTCTATTGATATCTTTGCATAAATAGGTTTCCTATCGAATTTGTAATTTCTATGCTAAATTCGGGCAGTTATTTTAAATAATTGCTAATGTTCTTTGAGGGTTAATACCAGTCTTAACGACTAATAATAAGATAAAGGGGAAGGGCGTGGATGTGGTTGAGTAGTTTTGTTAATAGATGGGGCATAAACGATTATCGAATACTTTGTTGCCTGAATACTCTGTGGAGCCGGACACTATTGTTTATCTTCGTAATGATCTTTGTTAATGTCGCGGCAAATCTATCTCATGCGAAGGGTGAACTTGTTTACTCGGGAGAGGTTCTCGGTGATAAACGTGAAGTAGAGTTTACGTTAGCCGATTCAGAATACGCGATAATCAGGGCATCGCAGCTTAACGCGGACTATCGTCTGACCGCCATCGATAAGAGTTCGGGTATTGCGTTCAGTACGGTAGACTTTGATGCGTATCTTGGCTTGGATGAAATTTTGTTGGTTGAATACGAGCAGTGCAAAAGTTGTGTATTGATTATTACCGGCAAGTCATTTTTAGATCATCAAAGCCCTTATCACATTTCAATAAATACCGGCCTAAAAAACAAACATTCGTCAGAAAAGCTTGACGGGTATAGGCGTTTGAACGGTGTTGGTCGGCTACTCAGCCAAACGAATCAAAAAGATCCTGCCGTAGAAACCATTTTAAAGCGAGCAATAGCAGAACTCGAAAACACTGAAGGTCTTCTTGAGGACAGTGAGACTCTTAAGCATCATATTCTTCTTTCGAAAGCATTACTTCTTTTTCGCTTAGGCTCAACGGTTCGTGCTAAATCCTCTTTTGATCAGGTCATTGAAAATACGGTTGAACAACATACAATTCATCGTGCTCAGGCATTTTTTGAACTTGGGGCCTTTGAGAAAGATGCTGAAAAAGAGCTTAGTTACTACGTCGAAGGAACTAGAATTGCACGTCAACTCAACAATCAGACTTTGATCGCTCAAGGCCTTAATTATCAGGCAATAAACCGGATTCGTAACGCCGATTTTGATATCGCATTAAATTTTCTAGACCAAGCGTACGAACTCGCGGCGGCTCAGAAAAATTGGAGAAAGACCTTAGATATATTGCACAATTTGAGCTGGGGAAGTTTACGCGCGGGAAAGGTACCTAGGGCTATTGCTTTTGCGTCGCAACAGAAAGTTCTCGCAGAGAGATTTCAGGACGAAGAGAATATATTATGGGCTTTATATAATGTTGCACTTGCATACGGAACTACAGGGGATATTCACATAGGTGATCAATTCTTAGAAGAAGCGCTAGATCGATTGTCATCTATACAGGGTAAAAAGGTAGGGTCACTTGATTCTCTCCAAGCTTATTTATTACTTGAGCGCGCTCAGCGCTACTTAGAGATGGGTGCGGTTCGACGCGCTGAAGACAATGCTCGAGAGGTAAAAATAGCGTTTAAGAAACTGGGCTGGTCAAATAGAGTGGCCGACGCGGATTTTCTACTTGGCGACATTGCGTTTAAAGGAGGCGATGTAGACAAAGCTGAGAATTTATACAAAGCAGCGTTGGAATACGATCTTTCGAATTCACGAGATCGATCTGCGGGGCTTCGGTACCTCAAGCTTGCGGAAATAAACATTAATAAAGGGCGTTATCGGCAAGCCGAAGAATATCAAGAGAGCGCGTTAAAAAAAATTGAGGACACACAGGATTATAGACTTCGTGCACGTGCGCGAAGCCTAAATGTAGAACTCCAACATCATTTAAACAGAGATGATCGTGCTCATGAGATTGCCGTAGATGCCACAGACTTAATTCAAGGATATGGTTCATTAGCAGACCAAGCTAAATTTGCCTATAGGCGTGCGATTGTTTATGAGGCACTCGGTGAAACAGTCAATGCGATCCAACAACTCGAACTTGCGCGTAAAATCGTCGACAAGCAAATCAGTAAGGTCAAGCAAGGTAAACTGAGGCAAGAATTTCTCGCTTTGTTTAAGGATATTTACGCGGCAAATATTCGATTGTTTTTGCGTACAAACCCTGAAAATGTTGGTACAGCAATTGAGCTTGTTGAGACGTTTAAGGCAAGAACCTTGAAAGATAAAATTTCGCGCATTAACTTCGGTAAATCTATTGGGATCGAGCGGCTCACTGAACGTGAGGAAATACTTAATCAAATCCGGCAACGTGCAGTGAGAGTACATACAGAAGACGCCAGAGAATCGTATGATCCTCTAGCCGAAGGTCGAAAACTGAGCGCCTCCCTTGAGCGTTTAGAGGCGTCGATTCTCAAAGAAAAAGCAGCCTTCGATTCGCCAACGATAACCTCTATTGATAAAGAGCTAGTGAAGGCGCGACCGGGTGAATTAATCGCTTACTACTTTCTGGGGCGTGATCAAAGTTGGCTTTGGGTAATAACTGAAGACGAAATCAAAAGTCATAACTTGCCTGATGAGAGAGTTGTTTCGAGCGTTGTCGAAGGCTATCTGACTATTATTTCAAAACCTCCTGCGGAGCGATTCGACATTAGTGCATGGGATCTGCGTGAAAAAGCCAATGCCATTAGTGATATGGTACTCAAGCCATTGGATAATTATCTAGAAATAGAGGGCATTACCCATATTTCAATCGTTGCTGATGGAGCGTTATCCGGAGTGCCACTGGCCGCATTAACGGTTGATAAAACACAAAAGGCCTTGATTGAACGTTTCCCTGTTTCTTATTTGCCATCGCTTTCTACACGTGCTGCATTAGAGAATCGCAGTAAGCTGAGACCAGTTAATACCGAAGATAAGGTGCTTGTTTTTGCAAACCCACTAAATTCATCTCATTTGGGCACTGTGTTAACACCGCTTCCTTATACTAGTAATGAAGCTTCCATCATCGCCAATTTATATGGTTCTAGGGCGACGATCCTTGAAGCCGAAGCGGCTACTAAGGCGAACTTTCTATCTCGAATTAAAGGGTCACATTCCATTTTACACATCGCAACCCATGGCTTAGTAAATCATGAGGAGTCGTCGCTATCAAGTTTAGTTTTCTCAGCCTCTGAAAACGCAGACGGTTTGCTTTTGTTGCCAGAAATCAGCGCACTCGAGTTCGACATCTCATTATTGGTGCTTAGCGCGTGTGAAAGTGGCATTGGTGAATCGGTCGCTGGCGAAGGATTTTTGAGTTTGTCGCGTGCATTTTTAGGAAGCGGTGTGAGTCAAGTTGTGGGTAGTCTCTGGCAAGTTCATGATGGCAGCACGGCTAAATTAATGCATGAGTTTTATGTTGCATTAAAAAAGGCTGATCTATCCGTTGCCGATGCTTTAAGACAAGCTCAATTAAAAACATTAAGAGAACCAGAGGACGACTGGTCAGACCCTTATTATTGGGCCGGTTTTCAACTCGTTGGGAGCATATGATATCTCGCGTGAAAGACAACAAAAAAACGACCGAATCCGAAATTTCTACACATATAGTCGAGCGAATAATCGCTGGGAACCGTAATGCTGAAGAAGAAATGGTGTATCGTTACCAACGAGGTTTGAGGGCCGCTCTATTTCAGAAATCGAAGGATCGATTTATTCTGGATGATGTTATCCAAGATACATGGATAGTCGTACTTAAGCGTGTGCGTAATGGCGAACTACGAGACCCGAGCAGATTGGCGGCCTTTATTATACAAGTTGGCAGGAACCAGCTAATCATGAAGTTTAGAAAGGTGCGCACTGGCGAAGAGAGCATCGAAGATAACTCGTCTAGAGTATTGGATAACTCCCTGACGCCGGAGCAAGAGGCTGAAAATAGGCAATTAGCTGACGTGATCTCCGCTGTGTTTTCCGAAATGGGTCAAAAGCGAGATCAGGACATACTTAAACGTTTCTATTTAACGGGTGTCACTAAAGGAGATTTATGTGCAGAGTACGGTCTAAGCGCCAGCCATTTTGACCGAGTAATTTTTCGCGCGAGGCAACGTTTTAAGTCTTTGTGGGACTCTTACAAAGAAATTGTCGAAAGCGATCATAATGGTGAGAGGTTTTAGACCTTGCTTACACTAGATAATCATAAAGGTGCTCTATGAGTGATTTTTATTCGGATATTGAAAAAACTGTACAAGAGTATGTGCTTGGGAAACTTTCGCTGTCGGACGCTGAAGAATTTGAAGCGTATTTTTTAGCTAATCCAGAAATAATAGAAATGGTAGAGGTGGCGCAAGAGGTTCATTTAGGTTTGGTTACATTAAATAAACGAACTTCTTTAGAACGAGTTGAAGCTCGCAGCGGTAAAAGCATAGTAACGAAGCTAGTAGCATTGTTCTCTGCACCCGTTCCAGCTTATGCAACGGCATTAGCACTAATGGTTGTGATTATGGGTTCACAGCTATTCGAGAATTCTCAAGATGAATTGATTTCGGAAATTCACCTAGCGAGGTTTTCCACTGAAGCAACACGTAGTAGCTCAAAAAAACTAATGATTGATTTTTCTAAACATAATAAATCAGTTGGTATTTTTATTAAGGTCGCACGTGTTGATTATCGACATTATGTGCTACGCCTTACAGGTAACGATGATGCAGTATGGCAAAGTAAACCGTTTGAGATGAGTGCCTTAAAAGACGCTTTAATTCTTGTTCCACAGGGTGTCGTTAAAGGTTCGCAATCGGTAGAAGTGATCGGCGTTTCAGGTGCTGGGCAAGAAACATCGGTAGAATTTTGTAATTACAATGAACGATGTCGTTCTACTATCATTGAACGATAAATAATATTAACGATCTATTAAAATAGGCAAAAGCAAGGGTACTAATCAATGAGAATATCAATCTCCAAATTTTCCACAATATTAACGGTAGTTTTATCCACAATTATTTTTTGTTATTCGCCTCATAGCCTAGCAGAGTCGCCCGATGTCGGCGAAAACAAGGCTTTTAAGATCGAAAAAAGCGTGAGTAAATTAGTGTGGACTGTTGATTGGCTAGATGGTGCAGGTCATCACAGAAAAAGTGATCAGTTCAAAATTAAAGTTGTTAACGGTAAAGTTAAGAAATTCAAAATTAAAAACAACGGTCAATGGAATGATACGGAAGTATTCGACATCGACGTTTTTAATAATTCCTATTCAGGCGCAGGCGAATTATGGGCAGCGAATTTCTATTTCATTAGAAAAGACCCTGGTCATGGTAACCATATTCATAAGGCCAATTTTATCTTTAGTTTAGCAGGGAGTAAGCCTATTTTTATTTATGACATTATCGATTTAACCACCACCCCCGTCACGAACGTTGGTGCGCATGGTAAAGGCGGTGGAACCGGTGGGTAGTCAAAGTACTCTTTATCCTAAGATCACAACGAAATAAATGGCAATTTAATGAATATTTTAAAAACACTCCTAATAGCATCTATGTTTTGCCTACTAACGTCGTTTAGCGAAAACAGTGTAGCAGATTTTAGTCTCAATCAGACAGGGGTTACGCAAGCCGAACTAGATAGAATGTCAACGATAAAGTGGAAGATAAAGTGGTTAGATAGTGGGAAGCACTATAAAAAAGGCCACAAATTTAAGATTCGAATTGATGGTAATGGGAATATCAAAGAATTTTTGAATAGGCTTACAGGATTTTTTAAGCCATGGAAGGCAAAAAGAGTTGATACGAACTGGCCAACCAAAATCAATAAAATTGGGCCGTTCTCACACATAAACTTCCGTTTTTATAGTGATATAGAAAACAACACTGAACGTCATCTACATGAAGCGAATTTCTATTTTAGCATTCCCCCGGAAGGTAAAGGACGTTCAATGTTCTTTTACGATATTGCAGATCTCGATGAAAACGGCAAGAAAATAGATACCCTCGCAGCTCATGGTAAAGGCGGTGGAACTGGCGGTTAGCGAAATACAGTAGGAACTGCGATCGCTTCACTATTCATGGCCCAAGCGCTTCGTCAAAATTTTGGCGCTAGTGCTGAACTCCTTAAGACTGAAAAACAGTTACAAGATGTGTCCACTTTATTGGGCAAATAACTGTCGGGGAAAGCGGACCGATCGACGAGAACTCGTAATCAGATCGAGTTGATAGGAAATTTGATGGTGCAAGGGAAGCCAGACGCGTCTATTGAATTGGCTCATCAGATATAAAAATCTACGCGATTTAGATGATAAAGAGTTGATAGGGTACTAAGAGGTTTCTTCGAGTTTTGTTATCCCAGAATTAGCAAAAAAAATGGAGATCAGTACAAGTTCAAGAAGCAGCTCGCCCCATTTTATCTGGACGCACGCTGGCCCGGCAAGAAAGTGCGTCTTATATCTAGATACCTCGAGGCGATTTCATTGTCGGAAGAGATAAAAGATTTGAAGCAAATAGTGGAATATAAACTATTCACTGGTCTAAAATTCTACCAGCGTACAACTGAATTAAACGCTAGAGACATTTGAAAGCTGTTCACATGGTGCGGAAATTAAGATGGTTACAGCGTGGGGTGCTCCAGCAAAAGAATTGGCCCTGGTCAATTCCTTTGATGAAAGGTTGCAATATCTGAGTCGAGTATATCAGCCGGATAATAAAGGTTTTATCGCGGATCCAGCATCGAAAATCGACTCATTACGGGATATACCAACTTATCGAAACTTTGGGTCTGGTTTATCCAAGATAATTATGGCGAACAAGGATAAACGTCTTCGCTAAAGAATATGTAGGACCTGAGAGAATTTGCCGAGAATCTGCACTTAGTTAGTGACCGGACAGTTTTGTTCTTTTTAGGTGGCTCTTGAGATTTCGACGGCATTAGTATCAAGGAGCAATGGTTTAAGCCGTCTATTTGAGTCTTTAATATCACCTCAAGACAAGCTGTGTAGACATTTAACAGCAAAATGAGGTGTGGAAATGTGTGACTTTTTTAGACAAGGCGTCCCCGCGGGTGCCGAGATGAGGATCTGGACAGAACCTGTGGGTGCTGATGATAGGGCTTATTTGACTACCGCTCGTTTGCGAGATTCGAACCAAAGGCTCATTTTGGATGACGAGGATATCACGCTTAACGGCAAAGATAACCCCAAGCGAGTCAAGCTAGACGACGCAGAAAGGTTCATTGGGTCAATTCGTACAGTATTTGCTAGCGAAAACAGTGTTGATGTGTTCAATGAAATTTGGATTCAGAAAGAAGGCGAATGGCATATGCACGGTGGTCGAAAGAAATGTAATGTTTTCCCTTCAGACGAGATAAGCGTCGCCGATGTCTTCATGTACATTAAAATGACGAAAGAGTAGGCATGAACTTTTCTAAGAGCAAGTTTTTCAAATTTTCACTTGTCATTGGACTTTATACGGTTTCTGTATCGTCTAAAGCTGATATTACGAGTTGTCTTGACCGCTTGCCAAACACCAGAGTTGAAGCACCTCTAAAGAACACCGCTTCGGAGTTTGCGGAGCTAAACTTAGACGGGTATAAGGGTGCAGTTGATCAATTGAGAAACTCCTTACTCGACACTTCAAACGGAGTGTCAAGCGTAGGTAACGTATTAGATAATTTCATTAATGATCTAGATTTGTCTACCCTACTTATAGGTGGCGATGACGATGAGAGTGGCGAGCCTATTACACTGACACATAATCTGAGTTTGTTCGGTGACAGCACTTCAAATAGCGATCACAATGCCAAAATTCAGTTAAGAATTTTTAGAGATCCGCAAGTGTTTGGCGATTTGGCCGAATTATTGGGTGAAGACGTAACCGGCCAGCTTCAAGCGCAAATTGATGAACTGGATGATGTTGAAGTCAGTTTTTCTTTGACTAGAACGAATCAATCAACCGGCCGCTTATTCAACAATTATCGTGAAGATTTTAATCGATTAGCGAGACAGTACTTCGATTCTGAATACTTTGATAAAGCTACCGACCAACGTGATGTTGCGAGAGCGGCGTTGATTGACGCCTTGTTCGATGCAGGTTTAAACGATTGCGCTACACCATTTGTTCCAAATTCGCGGTCGAGCGCGGCGCTCAGAAAAGCGTATAGTGATGCCAAAGATACGCAAGCGATAATTGCACATGGTTACCTTGCCTTTAGCAAAAGATATAAACCAACAAAATACGCCGCACTGGTTTCTAACCAGCCTCAGCTAATTTTCACTGGCTCACATCGACAACGAAGCGAATTTGTTGGTGCCGATGAAACAAGTGTTAAAGTTAGCTATGAAATGGGGTTGTACAATATTAATGGCTTAAGAAAATTCCAGGAGCGGAATAGAAATGAATTTCCAAATTACTTCGATGCTTACGCCGAATACGTTGCCCGAAAAAACCCAATACTTCGCGATGACCGGTTTGCTGTTTCGTTGGAGTATTCGGATGTGGGTGACTTTGCCTTCGACGATGGCACCAATCAATTGTCTAATGTTGGTGGAGAGAAGCTCTCATTTTCGCTCGCCTATGGCCGTACCTTAAGGGTAAGAGACGATAAAGCCATTACCAGATTCGACGCCGGAATTGAAGCAATCGAGTTTCTGGGTGATACAGAAGGGGTGGACCGAATTGTTGCTTCCGCGACCTTGACCTATCGCGTGGCGGAGAACGTATCAATCCCGATCACAATCGAATACGCCAACCGCAGCGAATTTTTAAGTGACGACAGTAGCACCTTAGGTGCCAACATTGGCTTTTCATATGACTTTAATCTCGGTAATAGCAATTAGCGTCTCACTGATAGGGCAAATAATAGGGCTGGTGCAATTAGCACCAGCCTCACAATAAGCTTCCCTAGCCGTCTGAGTCTAAATAAAGCTTTAAAATCTCGAAAGCTCAACAGACCGCTACCGGAGTAAGACTTAATACAGTGGCGTCGCTTCGCCCGCAGGCCTGATTTATTCAAAGAAGAAGAGAGATCTATTCTATAGAGTACACTATTGATTCGTAGAGCGGACTAAATGCTAGAAATACCAATCATAGAGATAATTGAGTAGGAGAATACGTGTATGTCTGAAACAAGGAAGCCCCAGAAACCCATGCTTCCGGTGGTGAAAAGTCGTCGTCAGCGGCAGAACAGGCGCCTACGCAAAAGCTTCAAAGCATGCCGGCGATTTCCGCGTTGATAGCATTTGGTTTTTTAGTGGCCTTAATGATTAGCAAAACATTGATTCAAAACAGTGAAAAATGGGCTAGATTGACCTATATCTACGCAGGCGTAGAGGCGATTATTTTTGCAGCCGCCGGCGTTTTGTTCGGGAGTGCCATATCAGGCGCGATGTGTTTTTGCCGCCGAACAGAAAGCTGATTTGGCCAAGCAATCTGTTGCAACAGATACGGCAAAAGGGCGTGAGTTGATGCGCCAGGTGATGCAACTAGACCGAGACCCGAAAAATGCTGGGACTAGACCTATCGAGCCTGTGATTCTTGAAGAATGTTAAGGCTTTGACTAAAACTCTGTTTCCAGAGTTAGACTAATTTTTCTATCAGAGCTGTTGAAAACGCACAAATTCACTGGCTCGAGTTTTATAACTAAGTTTAGCGATCTTAATGCGGCGTCGTTGAAGCGAACGTTGATTCTCTCTGGCACTAAGCCAGCCCGCAGTAGGGGGTACGAGCTGGCTTCATTTAAGCGACTGGCGTAAGTCGCCGGCTGATCATCTTCAGTGGTTTAAACAGGGTAAGGTTGATCAGATAATATTTTGGCAAAACCGTCAACAAGACGATACAGAACCCATAGCCAAGTGATTCCCCAAACCGCAAAGCCGATCGCTACTGGAATAAGAATCGCTCCAATAATCGTCCAAAACAAGCTCCACCAGAAGATTCTTGTCGCGTTGACTAAATGGCTATGATAGATGGTGCCGTACGCGCCGCTCTTCTTTATCATCGCCCAAATCGCGCCAAAAAGCAGTGGGATTGCCGTGAACAAGCCTAGGGCTAATAGGATATAAGAAACCAATGCATGGGTTTTATACTCGCTGCTCGTGACATTAGAAGTGGTGGTAATTAACGCGCTCATTGCGTGGCCCTCATCGTTGTATCAAAATTAAATACGTCTGTTATAGACTTAGATGCAGGATTTTGGTTTTTGGATTCACTTTGCCTCTATCACCCTGATAAAAAGTGTCTAAATCGTACTTATACTATGAGTTTACGCCGCGTTTAAGTCTTGGATAAGGCGCTAAATATGGTTATTAATTGGTAATCTGTTTATGAGACACTTTAGTTAAAGCAACTAATGTTGGCTAAAACGCAACGCACGCAATGCTAGCCAATACACAGGCAAATCAAAAATGAACGACAGCGCAGACA
>CAYQVT010000023.1:15090-28174 GCA_964420885.1 uncultured Gammaproteobacteria bacterium | reverse complement strand
GTACAAAGCGATAATAAGTCATCTAGCAGCAGCTCGGCGCCAAAGTTACGATGATCATCGATCAGACTGAATACCGCATCGGGTTTAACTTTACCCGCATCCAATAACTCTTCTACGTACTTAAGACCCGCTCTGGTTCGCAGGCTTCTAGGAGTTCTCTCAGAACCGATGATCGGAGAAAACCCTTCCAACGGTTGTTCTGGATTACTTAACCAATAGCTGTCGTTAGAATTAGTGACATAATCTTCTCGCACTAATCTCGGCAAATCGTTCGGTGGAAGTGTATTTGCGACCGGTGCGTCGGGAGAGTCACGCCAAGCGCAATCGGCTCTACTGCCATCAAGTATGACAATCTTGGCTCTTCCCCATCGCTGCTCACCGACGTTACAACTGGACATCAACTGAGCGTCAACATTGGGAACCGTTGAAATATCGGCGTACAGCGCATTGCCCTTGCTGTCTGCTGCAATGGTATTTACCCACGATACACCGCCCAAATTTAAGCCTTCTATCAACTCATAAACGTCGCCGGCTTGAGACATCGCGTGATAGCTTGCCGCCGACATAAAGTTCTTTAAATTAGCATCGCGCACTGTGTAAGCGGATTCATGGCTCCACTCGATACCTTTGCGCGTAACGATGGGTCCATAGTGACTAAAGTAGACCTTGGCAGAGGTACCGTCAGCGAGTTGAACCTGCCTTGCCTCCATGGCTCTAAAACCATCTTGATAGCGATACTGAGTCGGGTCGTCGGGATGTAGGTCAAGCTTGTAAAGCGTCGCTCGCATACCGGTCGATACCGTATGCGACCAGGCTACGTTATGATTAAAACCAATAGAGACACCAGCTGTCGATAACAAGCTCGTGCCCATGATATCTACCTGACCCGGTAAGGTCATATGAATCAGATGAAAACGTGACGGCCCCGACCATGGGTAATGCGGGTTACCAAACAAAATACCTTTACCGTTCTCCGTGACCGCACGACCAAAAGCCACGGCATTACTCGCTAGAGGGGTCCCTAGATCGTGCGCTTCCAAGGCTGACTCATCATCAGAATTACTTGAAGCCGACGGGGGTTGTGCGGTGGCAATATCTTTTATAAATCTGCCTAAGCCATAACGTATGGTTACCCCCACCACCAGTCGAGACATATCATCGGTGGTGATCGGACGCACCCATTTCGCACCCGCGCACGAGGCTGGCAGTGAACCATTATGATCCGCCAAGAACCGGTTATACCCGGCAACATAACCCTCGTTAAACGTTCTTGCCCGCTCAGATTGTGCCGCGTTGTATTCCTTTAAAAGCGATGGTGTTACAACAGCGCGGTGGAAAATATCACTGGCCTTTTGAGTCTCGCCAAAATAACGACTCAGGTTTCCATTAACTGTGACAATATCGCGAGCAATCACACACACGCCGTCGGTGGCCGTTGCGTATGCATAACCGTAACCAAGGCTGGCCCAATCGTTCGCCTTAACATGAGGAATGCCGTAACTGGTCCAGCGAATATCTACGTCGATAGCCGGTTTAGACCCTTCTTTACTTTTAGCTATCGAGGGCTCACCAACATTAATAGAGTGTTGCGAACACGCACTTAAGAACACTACGGTAGATAAAGCAAAGATCGTTTTTAACATTATTAAAATTCTCGATTAATAGTTTTCAGACTAATGGTTATTGCAACAAAATCAAAGCACCGCACCAAGGAATCACCTTAACAAAGGTCCAGGATTTAAGGTTCTATGCACGTTTAGCACGCGCTATATAATCATCGACAACACGCCCCAACACCGTCATCGGTACAGCACCACCGAGCACAATTGCATCGTTAAACAAACGAAAATCAAACTTATCACCGAGTTGGTTTTTTGCTTTTTCACGCAGTTGGTTGATTGCGGCGTGCCCAACTTTGTAACCGCAAGCTTGACCCGGCCATGCGCAGTATCGATCGACTTCGCCACGAACCTCTTCCGGGTTTGACCCGTTGTTAGTGACAAACCATGTATTTGCTTCTTCGCGAGTCCACCGTTTTGCATGTAAGCCAGTGTCAACAACCAATCGGCACGCTCGAAAAGCCAACGACTGTAAATATCCTAACCTACCGACTGGCGACTCATCGTAAACACCCAACTCGTCGGCTAATTGCTCGGCATACAAGGCCCAACCTTCAGAGTAGGCATTAAACGCCAAAAGAGATCGAAGCAAGGGTTGCTTAAAGGTGTATTCGCCCTGCCAAACATGGCCGGGAATGGCTTCATGGTATGTTAAGTCTTTGAGGTTGAATTTGGTATGAAGGTCGGTGGTTCGTAGATTGATCCAAAAATGGCCCGGTTGCTTACCGTCAATAGAACCCGCTCCGCCGTAAGCCCCCGGCGCACCGGCTTCGACATCTGGTGAAATTCTTGTTACTTCTAGGAAGCCCGGCACCAATGTGGCGAACGCTTGTGGCATGAGTGAGCGAATCTCGCTGATCGTTTCTTCGATGAAACTCATAATCTCTGCACGTCCCTTATCACCGGGAGAAAAATGATAGCGAGGGTCTTTTCCGAGCGCCGTCATTCGCTCGCCAATAGAACCTTGGGTATAGCCTATCGAACGCAAAATCGGGTCCATTCGCCCATGTAAACTGGCTAATTGATCTAAGCCCATTTGATGCACTTCGTCCGGCGACATATTGGTGGTGGTTCCAGCCTGTAAGGCCCAAGAATAATACGCGTCACCATCGGGTTTCGCCCACACCCCAGGATGACTATTAGCCTTTGGAGCTAGCGCCTCTAGAACGGCGATTTGACGGTCTATCGCCGGCCCAATTTGTTGCATTGCGATTTCCTTGGCCCTGGCCGAAAAATCGCCGCTCAGTGCCGATGTTCGGGATTGAATAGACGTGACAATTCCCCACTCATCGACAGCTCGCTGGCGCGCGCCGCGCAGTTGACCTAAAGTTTTTTCCATCAAAAAATCCGGAAGAATGACGCCCTTTTCACCCTCAATTCTGGTTCGCTCCGATTCTCCATCGAGCTGATCGGCGTAGGCGTTCATCCGCGACAAATAGGCTTCGGCATCTTGCTCTGTATCAATTGAATGGCTGGCATCGAGAAAACTAGGGATCTCGACAAACGCACCAGTGTTCTGCGCAACAGCGTAAGGGCTATTGCGCCACGACCAATTAGAATTAAGCAACGCCATATCTCCGTATGGAAGATCAAAGCCTTTAACACTCATATCGAAAACGGTACGTACGACGTCGACATTGAGTGCCTCATCGGGCGTCAAAGAACTGGTATCAACCTTGTTAAGCTGACTCAGTGTTTGCTTTACGTCGGATTCTATTTTTGCTTGTCCCTCAGGAGATCGGTCTGTCAACTTTGACTTATGATGTAGATACTTGCCGGAGTCGATTCCAGCACTAGACGTGCTCTCAGGATAAGCATCGAGTATCAGATCAGTGGTTGAATCGAGCAACTCCTTCACCGAGTCTTTCTCAGGCTCGGCCTTATTTGAAATCGGCGCCGCCGGCGTCTCCTCTTCGGCGGGCGAGCAGCCCGATGCTGAGAGTGACATGGCGGCAGTTGCAATGCTAGTTTTTAGCACGGCACGACGGGAAATCTTCATGAGGCTTACCTTATATTGATTAGACCAAGCCACGTTAACCTAATGCTCACATTCAAACAAGTACGAGCAGCTTGATCGAGGGTCATACGAACTTGTTCTGAACTTAGCTTTCTGTTTGAATAAATATTTGATAAACACAACCTTTCTCGAATCAATGGCTTAACCGCCGATTTCATTTAACGACACCATGATTTGGCAAAACGGAGAACGCAAACCGTGACCACAACACTTTACCACTCACCAATGGCGTGCTCATTAGCGGTCCGTATTGCGGCAGAAGAAGCAGATTTACCATTGGACATTTGCTATGTCGATCTCGCTACAAAGAAACTACATAACCAATCGGGTTCACTGTTTGATGTGAACCCATTGGGACAAGTATCAGTGCTTGTTCTAGATGACGGAACAACGCTTAGCGAAACATCAACCTGCATCGCTTGGGTGCAAGCACATTCTTCAAATTCCAACTTTAAGATCGAGCCCGACTCGCCGGACTATTTCCAAATGTTACGATGGCTGGCCTTTTGCGCCACAGAACTGCACAAACAAATATTCAGGGTGGTGTTCTACCCCGAAGCGACCGATGAGGTTAAGCAAAAAGTTCGCCAGCTAGCCCCACAACGTTTCGAATTCTTAAATCGACACCTTAAATCTCGACGGTATTTATTGGGCGATCACTTTTCCTCTGCTGACGCCTATTTATCTTGGACACTAATCCTTTCAAACCGAGCCAAGATTGATCCATCGAATTTCCCTCACTTAAATAGATACCACCAAGACATACTTGCGAGAAAGAGTGTCTCCGAATGTTTGGAAGATGATCGCCAAGCTGTGGAAAATCGATTGTGATCGCTATTTTAGTGTTACAAGCCGTTTGCGCTGAAAGCACGGACATCGGTGTATTCGAATATTAGCTAAGCTTTATCCCTAAAAAAGGCCAGCTGCAATTCACAACTGGCCTTCTTCTCAACTGTCAGAATAAATAAGCTTTATGGGTTAGCGGCTAAAAATTGTAGGATACTTCCACACCATAGCTATCACCCCCAGCTTCGGCATTAAAACTGCCGCCAAACTCAGGTGTAGGTATCACCTCTTCAAGATATTTTTCGTCGGTGATATTACGGCCCCAAGCAGTGACACTCCATTTTTCTGAACTGAACCCTAGACGAACATCCAAGGTATCGAAGGCGTCACGCTCAGAGTTGGTGAAGTCTTGTAATAATCCTGGACCGAAAAATGCCTGGAAAATAGTTGGCGTCTGCTCGCCTTGTAAGGTATGAAACTGAGTTTCGCCAACGTATTGCCAGTCTGCTCGAGCGAAAAAGTTAATTGTATCGTTAACTGGAATTTCGACCGTTGCACCGAGATTGAAAGATTCGCCTGGCGCCTGAGGAACGTCATTTCCTACTGTGAGTGGGCGGTTAATATTTTGTTGTATTTCTGAATCCAACAGACCTACACCTCCAAACAATGTCAGGTTATCGCTTGCTAAATAAGTAAAGTCAGCCTCAAAACCTCTGATTTGAATATCTTCGATTGTAGTCACGACTCGCAACAACCCAAATGGGCCGGTGTAGAACTCAAAAAACTGATTGTCATCGACATCGGTATTAAAAATCGACGCGTTGAATTTTAAACGTTGCTCGAGGAAACTGGTTTTCAAACCTAGTTCGAAGTTGGTTGATACTTCTTGTTCGTATTCATCAGTGACCGTTAACTGAGCATTGACCGCTTCGCCTAAGCCGCCAAAACCCACGTTAAAAAACGAATTAATCAGATCTTGACTGCCTAAAGAATTAAAACCACCACTACGAAAGCCAACGCCATAACTGCCGTAAACATTTAAGTTGTCACCAGGCTGCCAGCTCAATGTCACCTTAGGCTGAAGTTGATCAAAGGTTTCAGATCGGCTGGGTATACCGTTGGGGTTATTAATAAACGCGGGGTTGACTGGCGTTGGCTGAAAATTAGCATCCAAGGAGTTTATGTTCAGACCAGACCCATTCACATTAGGCACCAAATTGTCGACATCACGATCTTCACGATCATAACGAAGTGCAACCGCCAACTCCAGGTCGTCGTTAATGTCGTATTCGATCTGACCAAATATTGCGAAGACGTCGGTATTAAACTCATCGTTAAAAAGAAGATCGGTAGGGTTAGGACCGTTCGCAGGCACGAAGGGTTGAAGCAGAAAACCTTGTCCTAAATCGGCACCAT
This sequence comes from uncultured Gammaproteobacteria bacterium, assembly GCA_964420885.1. Classification (GTDB taxonomy): domain Bacteria; phylum Pseudomonadota; class Gammaproteobacteria; order Arenicellales; family Arenicellaceae; genus Arenicella. The sequence continues at coordinate 22,336 of CAYQVT010000023.1, read as the reverse complement.
AAGCAACCACAACCTGGCGCTCAATTTGAGTGGCGTAAACACCGGCCAACCAACGTAGTTGCTGATCTTGATTAGACGTAAAGCGCACTTCTGCACTAATATCCTCTTGATTACGCTCCTGATACTGAAAGCCATCACAACGAGTAGGGGTAAAAGGACCAACCACTCCGGCAAAATCGTTGCCCGGCCCTGGTGGCAAAACCCCGAACGGTTGAAACGGCTCGCCGAATAAATCAGGTCGAGTAAAGCTATTTAGTACCGCTCTATCCGCTTGACAGCCAGGGGTTAGTTCAAAGCCAAAGAATGAACCATTTGTGCCATCAGCTAACAAAAATTCATCCAGATCGTTATACGTTACGTTCGCTGAAATAGTACCGTATGAGGCCTCATAATCGAGTTTTAGTGATAAATCGAGTGTTTCTTGTTCATTTTGTGATGGCACATTATTAATGTAGCGAAAGTCCAAATCATTGACGTCAGAATTAAATGCCTGAGTACCAAAAATATCGACAAACGCAGGAATCGCGAAGGCAGCATTAAAGTTAATAGCCCCTGAGCTCACCTCTGAATAGCCTGCTTTAAAGTCTAATGAAAGATTCTCACTTGGTTCCCAAACAAGCCGCGCCCGCGCGGTATCGTCCTCAAGAAAATCAACGGTGTCATCACGGCCGGTAAAACTATTACTAAAAAAGCCGTCGGTTTCTCTTCGTGCATAGCTCAAGCTGCCATTAACCGTATCGCTCAGGCCACCCGAGACAATTCCCGTAAATTTCGTCGACCCTTGTGTCCCAGCACCAACTTTGATTTTTGCTTCAAATTCATCGCTTGGTTTTCTAGTGGTCACTAGAATGGCACCAGCCACAGCATTGCGACCATAAAGAGCACCCTGTGGCCCTTTAAGCACTTCGATTTGCTGAATGTCGAGTAACTCTTCGTTAAAACTATTGGGGTTCGTGTTCAGCACGCCATCGACGACATAGGCAAAAGTAGATTCGGCATCACGAGTCGAGACGATGCCTCGAATACTGACTTGTGTGTCACCCACGTTAGCGGTGTCCACTATATTGACGTTAGGGATCAGGGTAATAAAGTCTGCAGGTCGTTCGATACCGGCTTGCTCTATAGTTTTGGTTGTAAACGCTTTTATCGCAATTGGAACATCCTGCAAATTCTCTGATCGCTTCCTTGCGGTCACCACAATCTCTTCTAGCTGTGCAGATGCACTACTGATAAAAACTGGCGGTACATACGCCGCGATGATGGAACTAACGGCAATGGCAATCTTCTTCATGTTATTGTTTCCTGTTCAATGTTGGTTTCTACCACGATAAATTCGTCAAAGCCCAAATTAGACTTCCTCAGTAAGTTGCAGTTGTGCTGCGAAAAATTGCTCTGGGCGGCAGTCGATCACCCGCCAATTATCCAAACCTTGGCGTTCGGGTGTTGGGAATGGATGTTCCAGATGATTATTAATATGCTTCTGCTCTTGTTCAATGTCATCGGTCGCAAGTGACATCAGAAAAAAACCTTCGCCATAATCCTTTAAATGTTTTGCCGGCACACTGTCAGTGTCAGTGGGCTGAACCAAGATAAACCAAGTGTCACCTAACTTTGCTCTGGCTGTTTTTACCGCGCGCTGCTTCAATGCATCGATTCTGAATGCGTTGTTACCAAACAACACCTCGTAGCGCGAAATCGCTTGATCTAAATCCTTAACTAGAAAATTAATATGGTGGATGTGAGAGATCATTAACCTGTGGCCTGAATAAGAATAGTCATCATGCTACGCACACGGTGAAGGAACTGTAATGACTGAAATATCTCTCTTGGCCGGTAGCAAACCTTATTCTTAGTTCCCTATTGAGGTTTCTTTTGTGTGTTCAAACGATGTCGAGAGGAATGAACTTGATCGCTTTTTCCACCGTAAAAACACCTAATTCAAGAGGACATTTGTCATTTTTGTTTTATCATGGGAACGAAACGCAGGCTGATATTCATCCTACATTTTCGAGAGCCTAGTGGGGCAAAATTAGGCTTCTAACTTAGCTGAAACGCCACTAGGTACAGCCTTCGTGATAGATGATGGTTAATGGAGTGTGTTCGACCATTTTCACCTAACTCTATAATAGGTTGCCTTGCTGCAATATTTCGTATTAAACTCTTGGGTGGAGACGATAGATCTTGTTGCAGATCTATAGGGATTTAGCTATTTCCAGTGTAGGAGAAACAGCTAATTAACACAATTATAGAGGGGTTAGGTTAATGGGTATTTGGGGATTATTTAGTAAAAGGAAAAGTACATTCGATATGAGTTTAGTTAATGTTGAACCATTGGGGCACCAATGGAAAGTAGACCCATCGTCAAAGAGCGCAATATTCTCTTTGATATTTTTCAGCTTCTTATATATCTTCCCAGCCGCCGCACAAGACTCTTTTCAATTGGGTGCCGATAGCTGTGGAGGCGAATGCCACGAAGCTGAACTGGAAGTATGGCAAGAGAGCCCACACCAACAGTCATTTGATAAATTCGATGATCCTGACGATGAGTTAACTGCGAAAATTGACAAAATTCTCGCCGCAGTCGGGTCAGAAGACATGACCGAAAGCCCGGTTTGCACTAACTGTCACTTCACTATGGTGCAAGAAGCAGCCGACGAAGACGCTTATGCAGACAGTGGTCCTTCTTGTGAAAGCTGCCATGGCGCTGGTTCTGAATTCAAAGACATCCATAGCGACCAAGACGTGGCTTACGATGTACGAATGGCAAACTCCGAAGCGCTCGGAATGATTCGTCCCACCATGAAATTTGACATCGCTCAAAACTGCAATGGATGCCACGCAATGGCAAAACCAGAAGTAGACGGCGACACCATCGATAAGATCATATCCGCTGGGCACCCGATAAAACCTGACTTTGAACTGGTTCGCTACAGCCAGGGCGCTGTACGACATCGTTTTTACGAACCTGACACCACGGTCAATGCTGAAATGACCAAGGTCGAATTAGCCCACCTATTTGTCGAAGGCCAGTTAGCGCAATATTTAGCTGCTCATAATTCGCTGAACAAGTCTTCAAATAGCGACTATAGCTCAGTAATGCAAACTCGTAAGAACAGCGCCAAACTGGGATTAAGCCCGGTCCCTGGTGTACAAGCGTTTATTGATAACCCAAGCAGCGACGCCGCTAGAGCCCTTTTGAATACTTTAAAAGGCATGGATTTATCAGAAAAGGTGGGAGGATCACTGCCTTCAAAAGACTCATATAAATAGTTAGACACACCAATCGATAGAGAGCGTGCTTCGAATTTGACAGCACGCTAAATTATCGAATGTAAAACAATTATGACGAGTCAAAAAATAGCATTATTGGAACGACCTACTCGATGGCAGCAGCCCTTTGGGCCTGACATGACCGATGAAGTCGTTGATGATGTGCTCAAAATAGAGCCTTTTGCGTCGCTCAATGCCAGTAAATTCCCTAAGTCAACACCATTAACCGGCGTACTTAAGTATGAAGCAAGAATTGTTACTGCTGAACCGGGGCAGATTATTATCCGCGACGGAGAGTACGGTAATTCGGCATTTGTCGTATTAGAGGGCCTTGCACGGGTTATTCTTGACGAACATCTGCCAGAAGAACTATTGGGGCGAGCGCCCCAACCTGGGAAAAGCTATTGGAAAGCATTTTCACAACTATGGAACAACAATAAACACCCCGAAGCGCGCAAGTTATCGACCTTTAATGCGCAAAACAAAGGGCAAAACACCGGCAATGACACTCATGTCACGATCGACGATGTTGACCGCTTGTTTGATGAATACCATAACGCCCCGCTCGGTGTAGGCACCCTTTTTGGCGAATTGGCGGCGATTGGGCGAGTACCTCGAACCGCGACCATCGTCGCAGATCAGGAAACTCGCTTAATTGAAATTCGTTGGCAAGGCATTCGCGAGATCATGCGCTACGACAAAAACTTTAAACAGGATATAGAACAACGATACCGCAAAAATGCCCTATTTCAGCATCTTGCTGAAACCGAGTTTTTTGAAGACTTACCGGAAAAAGCATTCTCGGAATTAGTAGACAAAGCGCTGTTTGAAACGCATGGAAGCTTTGATTGGTACATTAGCTATAAACGTGGAAAACTTACCGAGCCGCGCATTGCGAGCGAAGGAGATTACCCTGACGGCCTATTGATTATTAGAGCGGGTTTCGCCAGGGTGAGTAAAAATCTAGGTGCCGGCAAGCGCACACTAACCTACCTTGGTGCGGGCGATATCTATGGAATTCACGAAGTCTATGAACAAAGTCAAGGCAAAGAAACTCGCTTAGAAACGAGCCTTACCGCACTCGGTTATGTCGATCTAATTCGTATTCCATTACCTTTGTTAAAGGAATACGTTTTTCCAAACATTACGATTCCCAAGAAACGTCTAGTCGAACACAAACACGACTTACTCGAACGTTCGGTAGCCGATGATTGGCTATTGGACAACCGATTTATGAACGCAACACAAGCGATGGTCATTGACCTTGATAAATGCGTTCGATGTGACGACTGTGTGCAGGCTTGCAGTTCCACACACGACGACAACCCACGTTTTAAACGGCATGGTAAAACCTACAACAACTGGATGGTGACTAATGCTTGCATGCATTGTCTAGACCCAGTGTGCATGATTGGCTGCCCGACTGGCGCCATACATCGTTCTTCAGCAGGTGGCGAAGTCATTATTAATGATAAAACTTGCATCGGCTGCGGCACTTGCGCTAATGCTTGCCCATACGACAACATTACTTTGATCGAAATTGCCGATGAGAATGGTGACCCCGTATTTGACCCAAATACTGAAAAACCTATTCTCAAAGCCACCAAGTGTGATTTGTGCCACACCAATCCTGGTGGCCCTGCCTGCGTAGCTGCATGCCCGCACGACGCATTATTTCGAACTGGCTTTAGCGACGGTAATATTCTGAATGAATCGGCATTCAGGGTGCGCAAAAATGATTAGACCAGCGATTAACAAAAAAGTTTTGTCGATTTGCCTATTTGGCGTAGTTGCCTTCTTCGGTACTTATTTTATAGTTCAGCAGGAGCGTATCGCACTGCAAAACCCACAGACCACCTCGGGTTACATCGCGCTGGCGGTGATGGTGTTTCTAATGCTGTTTAACTGGCGCAAGAAACTGTCGATGCTACCGATTGTCAGCGCTCGAATATGGCTTATCTGCCATGTTGTGCTTGGTTTATTAATGTTGTCTCTATTTTGGTTGCACACCGACTCTCTATGGCCAAGTGGTGTCTACGAAAAGATTATTGCGACGCTATTCTATTTGGTAAGCCTATCTGGAGTTGTCGGCTACGCTCTCTCGCGCACTATTCCAGCCCGGCTCAGACACACGGGTGGCGAAATTATTTATGATCGAGTTCCTAAACAAATTTATCAGCTAAGAGAGCAGGTAAAAGACCATATTGCTACCGCTGTTAAAGAATCAGGCAATGAAACACTGCCACGTAAGTACAGCGAGTCATTGGCATGGTTCTTCGCTAAACCGCGTTTTTTCCTAAGCCATATAACCGGCTCGGGGAAACCCAACGCCTGGTTAGAGAGAAAAGAAATATCGTTAAAGCCATTTCTAACAGACCAAGAACATATTGGTTTCGAACAGGTAATAAATCTGGGTAGGTACAAAAACCAAATTGATGCGCATTATGCTAATCAACGCTTACTCAAACTTTGGTTGTTTCTCCATCTCCCCGCCTCTGCCATGCTGGTCTTGTTCGTTGCATGGCATGTTTTACTAGTACATTTATACTTAGTCTAACGTGGTAACGAACTAATTAGTATGAATTCATTTCCACCAGAAGATCAATTTACACATACTAAAAGCCCGTACGAAAGGCCGACATTGAAGTACCGCTGCGGGCGCGCTGATCTATGGGGCAAGCCATGCAATAAGGGCCCAAGCGCAGGAGGCATCTGCCAAGGGATGGCTGAATGCAACCCTATAAAAGGCAGCGACGACCGATGGGTTTGCAGACGCCCTAGCGGTGCTTGTGAACAAGGCCCATTACCCGACGGTACCTGTTGCAACACCCAGCCTCCTTGTTCGCCTGTCCCCTCGATTCGCTTGATGCGAGGCCGTATTGTCCTATTCAGTCTGGTCATCGCCATCGCATTACTGTCAGCATTGATTGTCGCTTCCGAATTGAATTCGCGCGCGAGTCAATCAGCCTCGTTGGAGCCAACTACGCCGACTCAATCCCAACTAGAAAGTAGTGCCGTTAGTAAGGAAGCGGAAAGTGTTGAGAATACTGAAACAGATTTACAAGAACCTGATTCTGGCAGCCTCGTCGAAGGGTCGGCTGTCAACATGTCCGATTTTTCGATTCTAAACCCCGGCGAATTGAGTGATATACACAGCGCCTTCGTAGGTCAAGACGGCTGCAGTGCATGCCACGTACCCGAAAACGAAGCCAAATTAGAAACAGGCTTATTCTCTGGATTTCGACTGTCGAGTTTACAAAACCACAAATCACTCTCGCAAGGCTGCGTTAGCTGCCATACCTTTGATGGGCCGGCCGCAACGCCACACAACCTTAGCGATTCGTCGAGCACAGTCGAGTGCCAGGCTTGTCATAACGAGCATAATGGACGTTTCGCAGAATTGACCGAAATAAGCAACCAACAATGCGCCAGCTGTCACCAGCAAGATTTCTCCTCATTTAAAGATCACCCCCAATTCGCCAAAAATTTTCCATACGACGCTCCCGGGAGTGTTGTATTTGATCACTCGAAACACTTTAAGTTTCATTTCGATAAGGCTAAAAATAAAGATGCTGTCCCGCAATCGTGCACTTCTTGCCACAAAACCGAAGGCGCAACCTATCGTGTTGAGGTAGGAGGCTATGAATCGAGCTGCTCAGGCTGTCATGAGAGCAATATTAGTGCATCAGCTAAAGCTGAATTGCCGTTACTTTCTCTACCCGCTCTTAAATTGAAAAGCGACGAAGGGCTCGCGGCCTACGAGGCTTGTGGAGCTAAACTTGGTAAGAGGTTTAAAGGAGCGGGTAAGAGTCGCTCTAACCCTTTTACAGATTGGTTGCTTGGCTATCGTTTGAAGAAAACCGATGACTACGCCGCGGCCTATTGCAATTTATTAGTTGAGATGGAATCAAAGGGCTTAAACGCGCTGATCAAAAAATTTGAAGATCGCAGCGATATCGAAGTAGAGGGTTTATTC
>CAYQVT010000023.1:0-15080 GCA_964420885.1 uncultured Gammaproteobacteria bacterium | reverse complement strand
GTCTTACACCTGAGTTAGTGTCTACACTGACGGCCAAGTGGATAAACGATGAACGTTATCGGCCTGACAAAAAGAAAGCGCCTAAAGGCGTTAAACCATCGGCGTGGTTTGTCACCAATAAAGGCGAGCTCAATTACAGACCAGTCGGACACGGTGATAAAACCGCACTCGCTTGGTTGGACTTTGCGCATCAGCTTAGACAATCAGAGTCTAATGATAAACTCGCTAAGCGCTTCGCCAACTCCATACTGAAAAATAACGGAGGGCTGGGTGCATGTATGAAATGCCACCTGCCCTCATATCAAGTTAACGCATCGAATGTTGCCGATGAAGACCAATCTAAATTCACGCTTTGGTCTAAGCCGCAACAACGAAATCATCACCGATTCAAATTCAACCACTCGGCACATCTTCGTTTTGTCGGCGCTGGTAATTTGAGTCTTAGTGACAACGGCGTGGGTTGCGGATTATGCCACGCACTAAACCCTGAATCGGGTTACGCCGATTCGGTAAACAATGAAAAAGGGAATGTTGAATACGAAAGTAATTTCTTTTCTCTTAAAACAGAAACCTGTTCGCAATGCCACAATGAACAGAGTGTTAAGGACGACTGTACCTTATGTCATGTTTACCACGAATCTCCGGGGTTCACTCCTAAGTTAAATCGAAGTTTGGGCGGAAAACTATGAACCGAGTAAAAGATAAATCACATTACACACCTCTTATCTGCGCGACCTTAGTGTTGTTATGGGCTAGCGTATTTTTAGCGACCAATTCAATAGCACAAGACGAGCAGACAGATCCACATGCGCAGGTCTTCACAGAAGATGACTTTCCCTCTGCGTCGCAGTGCGGGCAATGCCATGGCACCATCTACGACGAGTGGCGCTCGTCAAGCCATGCGTACGCGTCGATATCACCAATGTTTCATAAGTTTGAACAGAAAATTAGTGATCTTGCACCCACTATTGGCACATTTTGCGTTCGCTGCCACGCGCAAGTTGGCACACAGTTGGGCGAACCACGCGAAGCCCCGCTTTGGGAACGCAGCGAGGTAGCTCGAGAAGGCATAACTTGTATTACCTGCCACCGCGTTACCGAAGCATACGGTAAGGTTAATGGAGAGCGTCATATACAGGCAGGCAAAATCTACGCACCAGTATACGGCTCGTCTGATGGCAGTGGGCTTGATAATGTTGTGGAAAACAGTAAGTCCTTCAGCGTTAAAACTAACCCAGGTGATGGCAGAGGTAAGCCAATTCACACCGCCGCCATTAAATTCAATAATTTAAGCGAATCAGAATTCTGTGTCAGCTGTCATCAAGTTGCAGTTAACCTCGGCATTAAACTCGAAGTTGTTTGGGACCAGTACCGAGCCTCGCCTGCTCGTAAAGACGGGGTTTCGTGCCAAGACTGTCACATGGGCAAAGAACCAGGCGTTCCATCTGGGTACTCAACCGGGCCATCGGCAGTAGTTAATGGAAAGCCAATTAACCCTGACCGCAAACACTATAATCACGCCTTTGCCGGCCCAGGGTATCCAATCGCACATCCTGGTATCTTCCCACACAATATTAAAAAGAAAGGTCAACTTAAAAGCCGCACCGTGGAAGATTGGTTGGAGTTTGACTACATTGCTGGATGGGGTACACCCGAATTTGAAAAAAACGTTAAGAACGGCGAAAGGGATGTAAAATTTCCAAAAGCCTGGAGACGTGCTAGCACAAGAAGAGCCGCGGCTGAAATGATTGCCGACAACACTAAAAAACTGGAAGAAAAGCGTGAACTTCGGCGTAAGGTAATGGAAAACGGCTCTAAGATTGAAGGCCCATTCTTCAAGAAGACGCCTAAGGCGGGCAAATCTCTAAGATTTAATTATAAGGTTACGAACACCAACGCTGGCCATAACTTGCCTTCGGGCTCCCTAGGCGCTCAGCCTGAACTCTGGCTAAACGTAGCGCTTATCAACCCCGCGGGGGAAAATGTTTGGGAGTCTGGCTACGTGGACAGCAATGGAGACATGGCTGATTTGCATTCGCTGGACGTTATCGCTGGAAAAGTTAAACACGATGATCAGTTGTTTAATTTGCAAAGTAAATTCTTAACCACCAATGTTAAAGGCACGGATCGCGAGATGTACTTACCGGTCAACTTCGATGTTGACCAAATTCCATTCTTGCGCCCTCCTCCACAGCCTACAACGGTAATCAATCACCCGCCATTCGTAAGAATGGAAGCACGAAGTATTCCTCCATTGGGAACCAAGACGGCAAAGTACAAGGTTCCGGCTGAATTGTTAAATGAACCAGGCACCTATAAATTGGCAGTCCGAATGCGCAGTAGAGCTGAGCCAATTTATTTCATGCGCTTTGTTGAAGCAACGCGAGAAATGGAACGTGAAATGAATAAATGGATGCTTGATATTCACCCATATACCGTCGAGTTTGAGGTGCAATAATGAGTAATAATTCTACATTGAAATTAAAGAAAAGCTCGATCGCTACATCGTTGGCGATCGGCACGCTATTATTTTCAGGCAACACCTTTTCTTATGTGAACACTGACGCTTTATATTTATCAAGCAAAAATAGTCAGACGAATGTATTCAATACTCCAATTGAGCGATTCGCGGATTATATTAGTGAACACGATCGCCAATATTTGGCCAGTGATCATTCTCGAAGAATAGCACCTTTAACCGTCGAAGAAAATTCTGAAAGGATACAATCGGGTGAACCAGTACTACAGTTTGCCTCGGTAGTTGAGGCATCATCTGTAATCGACAACTCTTCGGAAGAAGAACAAAGCGACGCCGCTCATCATGACGACGAATCCGGTCATCATAAGGTCGCTCTCCCTCCTGGAGTGTCACACGCACCCTATGACAAATCGATCTTCAGCCCCGACCCTGATTATTCGACGTACGATTACGACCCAGAAGCACAAAAACTTATTTACGGTGGCAAGCGAGCGGTATTTCAACCGCGGCCATTACTCGAATTAGGGCGCCCGCAGTATAGAGCTGGGCCCTTACAACGTAATGGCGATTTTGCCATCAATGAATACAATCGCGCGACTACTGCCTTGTCAGTCTATGGAGATTTCCGTTCGGCCATCGCTTATAACGATGATGGTAGCAACGATATAGAGGTGCTAGCCGCTCGTCTTAATTTAGACATAGATCTAAAATTGACCGGAACGGAACGCTTGCACGCTTTCGTTCGCCCGCTCGACCGAAATGGCGAATTTTCACGGCTTGATTTAAGCGGCGATGGCAACGATGATTTACTCCTCGATGGCAATTTGGAGACGCTATTTTTTGAAGGCGATCTCGGTTCAATCGTTAGCACCATTACCGATACGCCTAGTGCGTTTGATCTACCTTTTGCAGTGGGTTTGATGCCGTTATTGTTTCAAAACGGTTTATGGCTGGAAGACTCATTCACCGGTGCAGCGTTTACCATCCCAGGCAAAAATAGCCCTGCATTGAACATTTCAAATTATGATATTACCTTTTTCGCTGGCTTTGACGAGGTCTCTTCCCCAGCAATTAGGGATGAGTTTGGACAAGTTGCTGACGAGGATGTGCACCTCTATGGCATAGCCTCATTTTGGGAGCTTTTGGGTGGCTATGCCGAAGTTGACTATGCGTTTGTCGATGGTCAAGATCAGTTCGATGACCTTGATCACCATAATTTCTCGATATCGTTCAGCAAGCGTTATAAAAATATCGCCTCTACGTCGTTTCGTTATCTCACGTCGTTTGGGCAAAACCCAGATAATAGAGAAAAAACCGCTGGCGGCTCGCTATTCGTATTAGAAACATCCTTAATCACTAGCAAACCCAGCACGTTCATTCCCTACGCTAATTTTTTCGCCTCATTCGATCGCCCACAATCACCGGCGAGAGAAAACGGCGGAGTTTTAAAAACGATTGGTATTAATTTTGAAAGCGATGTTTTAACCGGCTTCCCGCTGTTGGACGACAGCGGGCAGGACGTTTGGGGTGCCGCAATTGGAATACAAAACCTATTCAGTCTTGACCGGCAATTGGTTGTTGAGGCAGCAACCGTTCAATTAATGGACGAAGATGCTCCTCTAGGACAAGCTCAAGGGAATCAGTATGCCTTAGGTATTCGCTATCAACGCCCTCTTACAAAACAATGGATTCTTCGAGGTGATGCCGTTAGGGGATGGCAAGATAACGATGAAAACTTCAGTGGTGTACGCATAGAAATTAGGAGAAAGTTCTGATGAACCGCTCTGCTCGACGAGACCGGAGAGGCCGGAGAGACAAATAATGCTCGAAATTCTTCAAATATCAAATTATGTACTGATTGCCTTAGGTCTATTTTGGCTGGGTTCCTTAATAGTCGATTTTATTCGCAAACAAAAAGCGTCAGAGGCGATGTGGCAGGCCGACTTAGCTGTGTTCAGGGCTCGCACAGATCTATTGCTAGAGCAAACTCGAGAAACTCGCCAAGAAAATGAGTTTGCTTGGAATAATTACCGAAAATTCGAGCTCGTGAAAAAAGAAATGGAAGCGAAAGACGTTTGTTCCTTCTATTTTGCACCTCACGATCGGCTACCATTGCCTCCATTCAAACCTGGCCAATTTCTTACCTTTAAATTAGATATTCCGGGGCAGAAAAAAGATGTGATTCGATGTTATTCCCTGTCAGACGAATGTCGAAATTCAGATGCCTACCGAGTGACCATTAAGCGACTCGATCCGCCACGCGACAATCCAGATGCCGCACCGGGTTTGTCGTCAAATTTCTTTCACGAAACCCTGCAAGAGCACGATATCATCGATATAAAAGCCCCTTCTGGCCAATTTTATTTCGATCTTTCAAAACCGCATCCTTCGGTACTGATAGGCGGAGGCATAGGCTTAACGCCGGTTTTGTCGATGGTTAACTCCATGATCGCATCTGGTTATCGCCATGAAACCTGGTTTTTTTACGGTGTTCGAAATAAGGAAGAACATGCGATGCAGGAACACCTACAGGCTCTCGATGCAAAGCACGACTGGTTGCACATGCACATTTGCTATAGCTCACCAAGCGAAACGGATATCGCCGACGATGATTACAATCATAAGGCTCGAGTAGGTGTGGCTTTGTTTAAAGAGCTACTACCCTCGAATAACTACGATTTCTACATGTGCGGCCCACCTCCGATGATGAGCTCCCTGGTCACAGATCTAGAAGAATGGGGCGTGCCAGAAGATCGTATTCACTTTGAAGCCTTTGGGCCAGCGTCTGTGAAGAAAGTCAGTGACAGCGCCCCGAAGGATGAATCGGCTGGAGAACAAGCCAACTTTGAAATAACGTTTGCCAAATCCAATAAAAAGGTAACTTGGGACGGCCAAAGCGATACCCTACTTGATTTTGCCGAAGAACATGACGTAGACCTAGAATTCGGCTGCCGTGCTGGTAATTGCGGCAGTTGTCTGACCGCCGTTAAGAGTGGTGATGTAAAACTTATCAGCGAAGACGTCGGTGCTGATATCGAAAAAGGTTCATGTCTGGTTTGTGTCTCTCAACCTGCCTCCGATTTAGTTCTTAACGGCTAAACTGCCACCATTTTAAATGTTATACCAATACGAGGTTTCGCTTCGGCCAATCTTAAGCTAATCAAACTTGTTTCCTAACTCGGTTAGCGACCTTTAATATTAGTTTTTCAAATCGACTCAGTGGCGAAATCACGAATGACTCAAAACGAATTTGTTTCCGTTTCTCTGTAAGTTTTAATTTGTCGTGTAGCGCGCGTACGTCACTCATGCTCAACGGTAATGGAGCTTCGTCAGGTTGATAAGTTTTTCCTATTCTATAGGGCTTCTTAGTGACCTGATTGGTTTCGATGTGCGCACCTAGGATCAGTGTCACGGGGTTTTGATTAGAGAAATCTATTATTCGTTCAATACTCGCTTTATATTCGCTCCAATCTTTTACACGTATCAAACCTGGATAAAGAGTATCGCCGGTTAGAAGCCATTGGGTTTTAGAGTCGTAAATCGCCAAACTTTGATCTTGATGACCAGGAGTTGGAATAATAGTGACCTCACGCCCTCCAAGATCAATCGTATTACTTTTATATGGCCACCCTGTCAGACCTAATTGCCGTTCAAGGTCAGATTGATTGGTGCCTACTATTTCTACCTGATCTTTGCCCAAAAACTGATCATCTCCCTTGGTATGATCGCTATGACTATGCGAGTGCAGTACTAATATTTTTGTGGGTTTTGATAAACCACCGTCGTTCTCACGCTCGATCAACGACTCGATGGTTTTGAAAATTGGAGACTCAGACTCGGATTTATTAGCACCTGTGTCAACCACAAGCACCGTGTTGTGACCAAACAGTACGTAAATAAAAGGCGCTTCGAAGGTCACACATTTGTTTTGGCGCAATATATAACTCGAAGGCGCGCCCTGAATCACTTGGATCAATGGATTCTGATCGTTTTTACAAGATTGAGCGCCATGAATCCAAGCGACATCGCGCAAATCATTTACGCTGTCAATGGAGTTCAATTCTGCGGCATAAGCTGAAATCGAAGTCAGCAAAAAGCCAAGCAGCGTTATTATCTTCAAGACCATTACTATTTTACTCTTCGTATAAACTGTTTTAGAACAAACTTAGATGCCCATATTTGCTATTTGGATTCAGTTATTGACGTTCGATTAGGGCAAAAACCGATGAGCGTCGCTGCTTATTCTTCGCTAAAGGACTCAAATGAAACTGAATTTGGTGGCTTATTGTTTGGATATTTGCATGATCTGAAGCCATCGGCAGAAAGTGTTAATAGGCGAAATTTGATTAAGGCCTTTGCGCGAGATAAATCCAATCTTTTGATTGAAGGCCACATTAAAGAAATCGAGCCTATGCGTGCTCGGCTCGGCGAATTTCTTGGCAAGAATAGCAAAACCAAAAAAATGGATCCTAAAATTAATTTATTATCAATAACTTAAGTCATACAGTTAAAGTCAAATAAAACGGACAACTACCATAACTCCCGAAGAGACGGGTATAAATCCGTCGCAAGCAAATGTCGACCTTGCACCCGCGCGGCCGCATCACCCGCGGTAGCGTGAGCCCAAACACCGACATTACTGGCATCGATTAAACTCAAACCTTGTGCAAGTAAACCTCCTATCACGCCAGCCAACACGTCGCCCATCCCAGGCGCTGACATCGCAGGGTTGCCCTGATCACATAACCACGTGTTATCACCATTAGTAATCAAAGTACCGGCCCCCTTTAGAACCACTACCCCACCGTAGATTCTCTGTAATTCCGACGCGGCTTCAAAGCGATTAGTCTGCACTGCGGCAGTACTAATGTTTAACAACTTTGCGGCCCCGCCTGGGTGAGGCGTCAGCACCCAATTATCACTCCGCAAATCGGCTTCGGCTAGTAATCCCAGAGCGTCGGCGTCTATTACCGTCGGATAGCGTGATTCAAGAGATGTTAGAAGCAGTTCTTTCGCCTTAGCTACCGTACCTAAGCCAGGGCCAATCACAATCGTGGTCGATTGCGTGAGCAAGCTCTCGACGCTCTCTTTGTCATCTCGGTCAACGACCATGAGTTCTGGACATCGAGTAAGTGCAGCGCCAATATAGCGATGATCGGTAAGCAAGTTGACGATACCTGCACCTGAAATCAACGCGGCTTCGGCCGACATAATGGACGCACCGCCCATTCCATCACCACCGCCTATAACCAACAGACGACCAAAATCACCTTTGTGAGAATCAGCACTTCTAGGGCCGAGCAAAGGCGGTTCAAATTCCAATCTACGTACCGACGCCCTTTGGCTGGTGTAAACTAAAGCGTCTACACCGAGGTCGTCAAAATATAATTCTCCTACCCGTGATTTCGCGGCTCCAGTGAGCAAACCTCTTTTCAAGCCAATGAAGCTAATGGTCACATCGGCGTTGACCGCGTTCCCTAACACTGCGCCAGTGTCGCCATTCAAACCAGATGGAATGTCAATGCTTAAAACTTTCGAGGCAGCACCATTAATATGCGCTATTGCAATCGCATAGCCGCCCCTCACATCGCCTTGTAATCCAATGCCAAGCAATGCGTCAACTACCACGCCATCTAAGCCTTCAAGCTCTAGTTGCTCAGTTTTCATTGTCGCCGCCGTCAAACCAGCATCACAGGCAAAATGATAGGCCAATAAGGCATTGCCTTTTAAACTATCTAGGGAACAGAGGCTAATCAGGCGAACTTCAAAGCCTTGTTTGGCCGCCAGCCCAGCGATAATATGCCCATCGCCGCCATTATTACCCCCGCCACAAAAGACCGTTAATTTACGTTCATTGGGCCAAGTAGTGCACAAAAGATTAAATGCGGCGAGGCCAGCGCGCATCATCAGATCAAAACCTGGTACTCCAAATTGTTCAATAGCACATCGGTCTAACGCCTTTACCTGATCACAAGTGTATAAGGCTGATGGTAATTGCATTGATGGGTACCTAAGGGTTTATATTTAACTCACTTTAGCAGAAACGTGATTTTAGCAAGAAAGTATTTTTTACAGTAAACGGTTACAATCGTGCTTGTGAATTTGCTTTTTATAACCTGACTCAATTCAATGAAGACCATTTCTCTTGTTCTCGGTAGTGGCGGTGCGCGCGGCCTCGCACACATTGGTGTCATTCGTTATCTTGAAGCCAATGGCTACGAGATAAAATCCATCTCCGGAAGTTCAGCTGGCGCCTTGATTGGTGGCGTCTATGCGGCGGGTAAATTAGATGAGTTTGAGGAATGGGTACGAGCCATAACTAAGCTTGATATGGTTCGCCTGCTTGATATCTCATGGAGCGGCGGCGGCTTTTTTAGAGGCGACAAATTCATCAACGCACTGACCAATTTGGTTGGACACCAGCAAATCGAAGACCTAAGCGTGAAATATACCGCCGTTGCAGCTGATATAAAAAATGAGAAGGAGGTTTGGCTCAACTCTGGTGATTTGTTCGAAGCTATTCGCGCATCAATTTCATTGCCCTTATTTTTCACCCCTTTTGATCGTAACGGAATGAAATTAATCGACGGCGGAGTATTAAACCCAGTGCCAATCGCCCCTACCTTTGGAGACGCGACAGATCTCACCATCGCCGTTAACTTAGGCGGTAAGGTAGACCCACACTTGAACCCGAAGCCAGAACGGCCCTCAAGAGAACTAATTAACGTTGATGAAGACTCGCCAGTACGACTAAAAATAGCTAACTACATTCGTCGAATGCAAATAAATCGGGCGTCAAAAGGCGATCTGGATTGGGGAATGTACGATGTTGCTAACCAAGCTTTCGAAAGCATGCAAAGTGGCTTGGCAAAAATCAAATTAGCCGCCTACTCACCCGACCATATTATTGAAATACCACGAAACGCCTGTCGTACCCTAGAGGTTGATCGCGCTGCAGAAATGATTGAATTGGGGATAGAGCGAGCGGATGCCTATTTTAAGGCGTTGAACTAATCTTACTTCAACGGTGGGTGTACCCTACTTCGCCATGATTAGATTACTCTAACGCGCGATAGATCGATCTTAACAATAGAGGCGAAGTAAAGAAACTACTACAATTAATTGTTAAAATTGGCGCCCGGAGCCGGGCTTGAACCGGCACGGTATTTCTACCGACGGATTTTAAGAGTGAGATCGAGACTATAAATCTATTATAATCAATGACTTATAATGCCAATTTAATATAACACCTTGCTGAGCAATATCAGTAATTTAGGGCAATTTATTAAAGTTAAGGCAAACTGAGCGCTGTACCGTGAGTGTACCGCTGAATTTTAATAGCATTCAGATTCTAAAAGAGACTCATTATGAGGAAAGTATATTTAAAATCAATTTGACTCCAATCTTTCTCGCACTCTTCGTTGAAACTCTGACTTTGAAATACCTGTATTTGTATAGGCGTGATTCTCCAGTAAATCAATACAACTCCAGTAGTTCTTGATGGCCGGCGCATCAAGATTTTTAACAGAAAGCAAGTCCCTCCTTATCCAAATATGACGTGCTAAAAGTACTAATATCTCTGCATAGGTTCGCTTGGGGTTGGCTCCAATACCCAATCTAAAGGTGTTCCCGCATTGGGCCAAAATATCTAATAGCTCTCCCGAATCCGAAACCTCATAAATTTCAAGCAATCTTGCGTGAAGTCGTTCTGAGGTCTTCCTAATAACCTGAGCATTACTCTCTCTATCAGCTTGATTTAACCGTGGTTTGATAGCATTAAGCTCGTCTATAAGCTCCTCTTTAATGCGATAAATCAGCACATTGACTCTAGACTCAATCTCAAATTGGGCCTTGAGCCTAGATAATTTAAGAATTTCCTTTTCAAACTTAAACTCTTTTAAAAGATATATGAATGAGAGTGAAGCAAGCGCAATAGCCACAAACGTAAGTATTAGTGCAGCAATCTCGGACACATCTACTCCTTTGCTCGAAGCGCTTTCATGAGCAAAAGAAACCGTACAGGCAAATACTGCTACAATTAACAGACAAATTTTTACGGTTAATTTATTCATAATACTTTTTATCATAAACTTATGACATTAGCCCCAAAAATAAGTCACCCAATCCGCAAACATTTTAACTGCATCCGATCGTTTTTTATATTTTCCCACAAAACCATATATATTCTGATCTTCAATTTTAGGAATATCAGCAAAAACCTCGATATCATCTGCACATTCGAACTGACTGCTTTGATAGCTTGATGAACTCGTAAAAATAATTTTTGCGTCCTTAAATATATCTTCGTAAGGTGACGGGATGCCGGTGCCTCCTCTATTTCGAATCAAATAAGAGGCTAATTGATAACCAGTTGCATACCCTCCTTTAGTAGAAATTTCGCATAAATTTTCTTTACAAAAAAGACTAAGATTACCTTCTGAAGTCGGGATCATAACGTCAATAATAAAAATGTACTGATAAGATACCTCGCTAGAGTTAGCTTTCAATTTATCTAACTGATCTTTAAAGTTCTTTAAGCAAACGTCACCGCGCTTTTCCTCAGTAGCATTTTCTTCGGAACAAATAATAAGTTCACCATAAGCACGAATTTTTTCTATATTGGAATCGCTGTCTAACAAAGGCACGTAACATTCTTCCAATGCGTCATCGACCCATATGATTTTTCGATTACTATGCATATGGTTTTCTCCTTGCAATCTCGAGCCTTTCTTCAGGAAAGGTAATCTCCGCGTAATATTCATATAGCCGTTTGAACTTATCGCTCTTCGTAAACCCAATTCTAAAATCAAACCCGTATTGCTCACAGACCTTCTTAACCAAGAATAGACCAATCCCATCACCCGCGGGTTGACCATCATCAAATCTCTTCATTTCTAAACGCGCGCCTATTTTCAACAATTCAGACGGAACAATATGGTCTATTTCGTCCTCAGGGTAACAATCATTGTATATGCGAACATAAAACTCACGCCCAACTTCCCCAGTCCTTTCGTTTTTTGTATCGCGGTGCCGACGACGCCATTCGACTCGGACCTCACTATCAGCTGTAGCATATTTATAGATATTTTGAAAAATATTATTAAAAACATGTCTCATCAATTGAGCTGGCGCGTATACTGCTACTTCTTTCGGAATTCCTTTGCTAGCGAAAGATTCTTGAGCAATCTCCCACGATATATCGTCACGTTGAATTTCGCTTCGTTTCGGTTGAGTCCACCCTCCGTATTTCCAAAGAGGGTCGTTAAACTCTCCTATATCTACTTTAACCCTTCTTTTTTGTAGCTTATCCGAATAAGAAAAATATGAATCTCTAAAAACTTCAAGCAGATAACAATACTCTTTAGCATTATCCGGTAACTGCATAATTTTTTTCAGTTCGTACTTCCCGTGTGAATCGGACATATCGCATAATGCTCTAAACCGTTGATCCAATAAGTCTAGGGATTGTGTTTTTTTATCTAGCGCAATAAGCAAACCATTCATCTCACCTATTTTTTGATTTTGCACCTGGAGCATTTTGACCACGCGAGCTAAGCTTGAAGGATTACTTATAGTTTTATTTCGATACACTATATCGTCCAAAAATCTCATGACACTTGGGTCTGGCACAGGTATCTTCCTCATGATTTGTTGAAGGGCAACATCATTCTGAGGAATTGTGTTTAATAAACTGTTTAGCGTTTCCTTTAACTCATGGTGATGTACGCCTTGAAGGTTATCTTCGGCCTGACTATCGTAATGCTTGCTAGTTAGAGATTCAGAAAGCCGCTTGCTTATCATGTGTGTAAGCGCCGCCCAATGAGGTAAATCGGAAATTTCTCGATAAAGAAGAGTCACAGCCCCAAAAACTTCAATTTCAGTAACTAGATTCCCTTCCTTAGATATTCTCTCAACATTTCGCGCTAATAGAAAAGCCCGTAATTCCCGAAAGCCTTCATCCCTAATATTTTCACGGTGCTTTCTCAATGGTCTATCGTCAGCACTGAAATAATCTCCAGATAATATAAACGTAGGCCCCTGTGATAACTCATCTACAACTGGGTCGTAATCATCTACCAAACCATCTCTATCGATAATTGCTCGACAATGTAAATCTTTCCAGTCACCATCACGGTAGTATTTGGCTAAACGAACAGTGAGCGCCATTTCATCAGCTTTTTTTCTCTCAGAGAAATAGTTGCTCCCTTCAATAGTATCGGCCTCCTCGCCAGCAAAGATGTTATAGCCAGAATGACCAACTTTTCTAAAAATAGATTGTCCCATATCTTTCTTAAGCCAAATGGTTGTGGCATCAGATAGATAAAGAGACGATAGATTTGCAGCAATATTATCTAAACTCCCCCCTCGAAGTTTTGATTTCGAACCAGCCTCACCTATCTTAAAGAGGTTGGTGTTTATTCCGTCAAGGTTACGTATTAGCCTCAATGTGTAGTAAAAATGTCCAAAATTTGCAGCAAAGTGATTCAGTGTGTGAAGGCCCGAAGTTAAGAAACCATTTTTTCTACTACTCTTTACCTCAATAAGACCAACTACGCGATCTTGAAATACAATGGGTGTTAGTATTGCTGATTTGGGCGGCTCTGAACCGTCTGTCGGCCAGGAGAGAACTTTTAAATCTAGTTCTACTGTCCCTTGCTTATCCCTGATGCACTTGCCAACAATACTGTCTTCATTTTTCGGCAGCCCTGGCTCCAAAGACAGCAAATTTAAACCCTCCATGTGCTTTCTAACCACCTTTTTATCAAAACCTTTTTGCTTACATGAGCTGGATTGACCGATCAAGCGAACTTTTCCTTCTCCCGAAATATACTCATATATTTGGCATATATCTGCACGTAAGGCCTCCAATATTACTCGCGCCACGTGACTCCCAATCGCCCTTTCATTCTGAACATGTAAATATCCGCCGTTTATAACAGCATGTATGTCTTGATCTTGCTCAGAATAGCCACTCAAATTTGGCACGGCGGCATTCATAAAATGATAGTTCATCCAATCCGTTGTCATCCTAACTCTTAGAGTTTGAAGGTTTTTCCTTCTAGCAACTATCCTTTCCGACCAGCTTTCGATTTTAGAAATAATTGTCTCTCGACGAGCTTCAATTCCGACAGCATTAAAATTAACTATATTTCGATCATAACTGCTCCCTGAGGCATTAATATCTAACCCTCCTTCAAGCATACTTGAAAATGGTATTTTGAGTCTTAACGCCTCTTGAGACCGAACGAAAGAATTCTCATCGCGGAGCCGTACACCTGTAACCAAACATTGGGCCAGTTGATCAGAGCCATCTACAGAGAGAGAGCACCAACTATCAAGACCATCGAGGTTTTGTAAGGCATCGATAAACCTACGAATATAGGAGATTCGATACCGTATCGTCCCAATACTCAGCGGATTTTTAACCGCGAGAATGCGCTCCATATCTTCTCGCCAGAACTTCTTTGTCAAACTATCGGGGGCTACTATTTGGTGAAATTTTTCATAAGAATCTAACAACCGAACATGATCCAGCTTAGCGCCGTCATTAAACAGGCTTTCCGAAACTGATAAAATTACAGGCCCAATAACTCCCTGATGGTCGTCGTCTATATCAAAGAAGTAATACTTCCAATTAGGGATTCCGAACGCAGAAATTTCAACAACGTCGTCAATTTTATCTTTCGGTCTATTATTTAGAACCCACAATAACTCAAACCACTTCCATTCTTCACACAACCTAAAAAGAGTAGAAATATGTAGCGCATTACTGGGCCAATTCAACCAAACACGTTGTTCCAGCTCAAGTAATCTTTCGCTAGGGTCGATGACTCCTTGACCTCTGCGTTGAGTGACTTTTGCAAATTGCTCTATTACGGGCACGATGTAACCGAGAGAGGATCTACTTCCGTTAATAACCTGTTCAATATTGGCGGATACATCAGCTGACTCTATGTCTGTTGTTACCGTAACAGTATTGAAATCTAACAAATTATTAGACTCAACATGATCAGCACCTGACTTGCTAAGTATTCGTAGTGCTATATTTTCGGCATACGCGAAAACATCTAAACTTGCTTGAACTGCGTTAGGATTTGAAGAATTTAAAAATTTTATTATTTCAGCCATAGAAAATCACATCCTTGTTCGGTAACGATACGCGTTCGGACTCCCTATAAAAGCTTGATAAATAAGCCGATTTAATCACACAAAGCCCCCACGTCTTCATTAGATATATCTTACATTTAAGATTGGATATTAGTGCACTTGCTCTGAAAAATCCATTAGTAAGGAATTTGGCTATCTTCACCTAGATAAAATCATCAACCTTTCTATACTCGAGCACCAATATAAGTATCCGTAACATCCTTCCGCCCTCTCCCGTGCCCTAACTCTTCGTTAACCCTCTTAGCTGCCTTCTCCCAGCGAGCGCGACCTTTGGCGTTCAAACTTGAATAACGTGGGCCGTCGGCCAATGGTGGTTTTATGCCACCACTAATTTGAGTGAACTTATCTTGTGCCCATTGATGGCGAAACCGATGCCCTTGAATTCCAATTGATCGGCTTGAAGCCTGCATGATTTTCTCAAAGGTTATGTATT
>CAYQVT010000022.1:0-28833 GCA_964420885.1 uncultured Gammaproteobacteria bacterium | reverse complement strand
CGAACTTAATTCATTAAAATCAATGAGATATGCGTTCTTCAGGGCCGACTATTTACATCGAGAAGAATTACCCTGACTCTACCTGCGTATGTTATGTAGCTAATGATAATTATCTGGCCGTAGAATGAACTGAAGGGAGAGCGAATATAGTGGGCAGAAAAATCGTCAGGTGATCAGCCTTCTACAGCCGGTAGTCTCTGTAGAAATAAAGGCGTTAGAACCGAAGCCAATGACTCTTTTTTTGAAATTATGTATATATCAATTAGCAAAATAGATGGAAATCAAAAAGAAAATGTTATCTTTTCTATTCAAGTAAATGCGTCTGATAACGTGTTTTCATTTAACGAATTAGATGGTACTAAATTTAATATCGGCGGAGACGAATATTTTTTATTTGGAGAGTTCCTAAATGATTCAAAAAAGGGGTTTATATCACTAAAGAAGAATGACCAAGCTTTTGCTCGAGCATTACTTACATTGGACCCAACTTTTCTATTCACCATAAAGCTTGATGAAACGAATTGGCTAGAGTTGAATTTGAATCTCGAAGGTTAGGATGTCAAGGGACATTCCCCTCAGGGGATATCGGGGTTAGGTCTAATGTGTTTCAGAAAATCGGGGTCATAGTAAAATTATGCCTTTAAGAACTAAAAAATATAACATGGCTAAATCGCATAAAGAAATCGATCTATCGAAGATTCCCTACCAACATCAAGAAGTTGCTGCTAATTTACTGATTTCAAAGGCTAAGAAGTTGGCGGATTTCGCCGACTTGTATCTTAATGAAATTGACTCTAAGCAGGTAAGTAGGGCTCGCCAGGCGGTTTCTCTCTATGATATGGCGCTTAATTTAATGAAGCCATATAGCGGTAATTATCAGACGATAATACATTGGAAATGTTTAACGCTAATTGCCCTAGAGCAATATGAAGAAGCTACTTATTGGTATAACGAATTGATAAAGTTAGCAATTGACTCAGAAGGTCCAAACTATCGAAACCCCACTGCAAAAGAAGCTAAACGCCAGTTGGAAGGCATCAAAGGAAAGAAAAATGTCCCTTTGCCCGATATCGAAGATCAAGCGACTCTTCTGTTAGATAATCCTCCGTTTTGTTCATGGGCAAGCCAATTTTGTCTCGCGCTAGAGTCCGGAAAATATAAATTAGCTCATGAATACCTATCAAGTGAGCTAGCTTTAGAGATTTCGCAAGATCAGCTAAAAGATAACTGGGTTCCCACTACAGATAATACGAAAGAAGATATTGATATTATTTTAGAAAGGTATGAACTAGCATCAAAAGATGACGAGAAAGGCTACGTCGGTTGGTGCTATTTCGTACTTTCTGGGCCAGATTTAAATGAAGCGGTAGCTGTTGAGATATATCAAGATTCTGGGCGGTGGTATGAGATACGGTCGATTGAGTTTGGCCGTCCATAAGAATTAATTTGTATTTCAAACTATGGGAAGTCCAGTCAACACATTAGTCCTAACACTCTTTTTGCGTTAATAATGATATGGAAACCCTGGAAACAATAAAGCAATGGTTTAGTGATAATGCTCCAAAAGTGCTCGATGAATTAGTAGCGCCAGCAACCGAAAGTGAAATTGACCTAGTTGAATCAGAGACTGAAATAAAGTTGCCAGAAGAATTTAAGGATTTTCTACGAACCCACAACGGTGCTAACGGATTTAACCCTTTATTCGGTGATGGACATGAGTTCTTAACTTGTGAACAAATCATTGAGCAATATCGTTTTGATCAGGAGCTCGGTATCATTTCAGGAAACGATTTACAGCAATACCTAGAGTGGAAAGAAATGGCCACTGAGAATTATATCGATATCAGTGGTCCAGTAAAGCCACATGAATCGTGCTCCAATTGGTTACCAATTTCGAATCAGAATGGCGATGTTTTGCGATATCTAGATTTTGATCCAGCAGAAGGGGGAACTCTCGGACAAGTCATAGAGGTTGATCCGGAGTGCCGAAGGTGGGAGGTTCTCGCGCCTTCGTTCGAAGCTTTTTTATCAACATTTCATGATGAATTAGTTAATGGCTATTTCGAAGTAAATGAAGAGGGCGGTATTGATAAAAAAGAAGAGTGTTATCAAAATTACGATTCATGGCCTGTACCTGATTGGTTACTAGCAATCGGCGATGAGCCGAAATATGCAACTGATTTTGATAGCTCTAATTGGCACCTTGATTTAAGAGTTGTACCTGAGGTTGCAAAGTTTTTATCTTCCGATTTTCCTGTAGATATAACGTTATATGAATGGCAAGATTGGGAACCCTCTAAAATAGATTCAAATTTCTATGAACTTACTTGGGCACATAAAAATGGCGGACTATTTATAGCCTTTAGTGAAAAGGAAGAGTTTAAAACCATTGCTTCAAAAATAAAAAAGAAGTCAAAAAAAATCCAACGAGTAAAGTTGAAACTCACCCTCGTGAAACATAGTGATTCTAGCAATAAGAAAAGCCACCCTAAATGGAAGTGCTGGCTGGAAGCTTACAACGTCGAATTAGTTGAGTAGTTAAGTTATAAATAGGTTGCGAGTGTTCAAAAATTAGTGGGCAATAGCATCGGTTCAGGTGTTCAGCTTATTCCAGCACTGTGTGCATTTTGGTGCAGCGCCTGCACCTGCGGGGGCTGTAGTTAGTGCCAACCTATTCTGACTTGGTGCCCAGTAATTCATTGAGACCATAGAATATCGTTGCTGGTGGTAATGCTCACTTCCGATACAAGTTTCTCCAAGTAGACAGCTCACCCTCAAAGATGTTTAAAAACAGGTCTTTGGGTATATGATTCTTAGGTCTAGTGCTTTTATATGCCGATATGAATTTTTTGTTGAGTTCTTGGTTTTCTGAATTTGAATCAATTGGGTCAAGCGCTTTATCTATTTTTTCCAATCCAAAGATAAAGACCCAGAAAAAAAGCCGAAGCTGAGATTGTTTATCTAATTCTTCGAGTCCATGATGTTGGGCATTCCGCAAAATGTTAGATAGCTTGCCATTAATGGAATTCGTATTATCTAAAAATGGAGGCGCTGGGTACGTTATATCCGTAAGAAATACGTTGTATGTTCCCGCTGATGGGTTGCTTCTTCCTATAAATACCTCATAAATGATTTTATAAAGATCATCCGCTACCGTATTCAAAGGCTTAAAGTAGGACAATCTAAGAAAAACCCCCAAAGCAAACCATTTCGATTGTGTATAGCTAATCCAGTGTTCTAATATTTCCGTTTCTCTTATGATCATTAAGAAGCATGCCAAAGCATCTAGATCACTGTGCATATCGATATAGTAAAAATCCTGCTTATATGGCCACGCTTTTCGTTCGTATAAATTGGTTTGACTATTTTTTTTAAATAGCTGGGCTTGGATGCCAGGGTTAAGAGAATGCATCAAACTATGAATAGTCTCTAAGTCAGATAATGGATTCTCAAGTATGAACCAGAGCGGATGATTCAAAATGAGTTTAGTTCCGGGGAATTCTTTTTCGATCTTGTTGATTAGCGCAACATTATTCCTAATGGCTTTTTCGCCATTGGCGTATTTGTAAAAAATCCTCGAATTTCTACACCAAAACTTCCCATTGCTTTCATGGGCGTTCTTTGAAAATCGTTTATGCAGTTTTCCAAAGCTCCTTTCCCCAGACCGTTCTTTTACCTCATGAATATAGATTTGTGTCGCGATTAGCCTAACTCGCCTTTGCAATTTTTTATCTTTTTCCATGTTGAAATTCCAATATATTATTAAGGCTAATTGAAGGCTCTAATATATTGTGATCCTAAGTTACTGATAAAAATAAGAAACACGTCTTTTTTCATTTGAAAAGTGTGTCCTGTTTCGCCTAAACAAAACACTAACCGGTTGCGACATAAAAACGGTAAGCTCCAAAAGTTCGTCACGCTATGTTCTGAACAATAACAAATAACCTAGTTATGGACATCTTATGAATGAATTGAATGACTTAGAAAAAATGTTAGAAGAAGATTTATTGAAGCTGCACGGACCTGTTTTGACTGGCGAGAGCTTAACGAGATCATTGGGCTATGTTTCCAAAGATGCGTTTCGTCAATCCATTGCTCGAGAAACGGTTCCGGTTCCAATATTTAAGATGGAAGGTCGGCGTGGTTATTACGCTTTAACTAAAGAGGTGGCGAAATATCTAGCAAAGGCTCGATATGAAAGTTAATCAGGAGGGTAATGCTATGTGAATGACATAATTTGATTTGCCAAATCATAAAACCTTGAGGCAATAACGAAAAAAGGCCAGATAAGAGCAACAACTCTCATCTGACCGGATATTTCTTGAATTTCTCAATTCAGCCTGAAGTATCCCTCAAAATGCCGATCCCGTCAAATGCTTATCGCCTTATAGATGAGCGTTGAGGGTCTGCTGTTGCCTCAAGAAAACGAAAACTATATTGAGGATACTTAACATGAAAGTACAACCTACGCAGATGCGTAAAGCATCTAACCTGATTATGAGTTCGATGTTGTCAAACCGCAAAATAGCGAGTTTAGCCAATTTAGCGCCCAATACCGTGCGCCGCTATCGGCTCATACTGAACGACAAGACATTAAGCTCATCTGATGTGCAGAGTATGGACGACGTTCAAATCAGAAACCTGTTAAAAGCTCGCGGAACATCATGTGGTAGCAGGCGATTGCCCGACTGGGAGATGATTCACACAAAGATGCAACGTAAGCATCAAGTGCTTCTAGAACTTTGGGAAGAGTACTGCCTGTTTGATCCAGATGATGCGTATTCTTATTCGCAATTTACCTATTATTACCGCCGCTATTGCGCGAAGCTTGATGTGACAATGCGTCAGCATCATGTCGCGGGTGAAGTTGTCTTTACAGACTTTTGCGGTAAACGAATACCATACAGATCATCCGATAAAAGCGAGATACAGTATGCGGAAATTTTTGTCGCCTGCATGGGGTGTTCGAACTACACCTTTGCGTATGCCGTACCAAGCCAAAAACTCTCTCATTGGATTGAAGCACACAATGCCATGTTTCAATTTCTTGGGGGAGTGCCACAAGTTGAGGTGCCAGACAATCTTAGATCAGCGGTGACAAAGGCGGGAAAAATCCCTGAAATCAATCGTACCTACAATGATATGGCTAGGCATTATGGCATTACGATAATACCGAGCCGCGTTCGCAAGCCACAAGATAAAGCCAAGGCGGAGAATGCAGTAAGGCTGATTACGGTTTGGGTCATTAATCGCTTACAGCAAGAAACCTTTTTTAGCGTTGCTGAAATCAATGCTCGGATTCGAGAGTTGTTGGAGTCTTTCAATAATCGTTCATTCAAACGATTGCCTGGTACACGGACTAGCCGCTTTTATGAACTTGATAAGCCATTACTGGAGCCTCTTCCGGTTGAGCCTTTTGAGTATGCAGAATGGGTTAGTAAGCAGAAAGTTGGCCCAGATTATCATGTGTACGTTGATAACCATGCTTACTCTGTACCGTTTACACTAGTCAGTGAGCACATCGAAGCACGATTATCCGAAAAAGTGGTTGAGTTGTACTTCAATGGAAAACGTGTTGCTACGCATCCTCGCCAGTTTCAATCGGGTGGGCATACGACCAATCCGGAACATCGACCTGAAAAACACAAAGCTTACGCTGAACAGACTGCGGACAACTTCATAAAGTGGAGTCGCGCTATTGGCCCAATGGCCATGCAAGCCGTCGTAGCTCAGTTTGATGGTAAACCTGAGTTTTCGTATGTCGGGCGCAGCGCGTGCGGGCAACTACAGACGTTAGCAAAGCAATACGGTGAAGATCGTTTTGAGCAGGCTTGCGCAAGAGCTGGGGCAATTAAGTCGTTTACGGTAAAGAGTATTCGCTCAATTTTACAGCGCAAGCTTGATATGGCGGATAGAGAAGAGGTGCCGATACAAACGCACTTACCACTCCATCAGAATGTTCGCGGCTCACAGTATTTTGAAATGGGAGGGCGAGTAATTAACTAGGACAGGCAAGTTAAGAAAGGAGTCTAATTGCGAATCGTGGATTTCATATTTACTTTTTTCTTAATAGGTTTCTATACTGACTTTATATAGCGGCTCTAGGTAAACAGTGTTCTGTAGCCGTTTTGCGCACATCAATTCGAGCGTCGGCCTCGCCAGTGGCGCTTGTAATCTTTAGAAGGGCTCTAATTGGGTTCTAGAGTAAATTACTTGTAGAGGGAATTCGTTCGTAGTGTCGATCTGAGTATTTTTGTCTCACAATGTGTTCAGAGCCCACCCATTGACCAAATTTTCGTTCGAATTCACTAGTCAATATAAACCATGATTCTTGGTCCAGTACGAGTCTTTCAAGGATTGGTGGTAGCGACGACTTAATCTTGCCGCGTTTATCTTCTCGAAAAATTCGCCCTGTCCAATCCATTAATTCAAGGTAGTCGCGCAGTACATATGGTAAGCCTGTTTTCTCAGGGCTAGAACCAACAAATTTCTCGAGAGACTGTGCCGGCTTTCGGTGGCCTTTGAGCGTCTCGATTCTTTGCTTAATGCTAGTGTGATCGGATGTTTCTGGCGACGTCGCCATATTTGCGCGAATTGGATTTAGATCGACATAAGCCATGCAAGAGAGCAATGCGCGCTCATCTAGGAGCGCTTGGCTTTTAAACCGACTTTCCCAAAAATGCCCAGTACAGTTGTCTTCTATATTGGCTCTTCGAGCTATGGATTCATTAACTATTTTCATGAACCAAGAGAGGCTGCATAGGCGTTCGCGCCAGCTTTCGATCTGTTCATTAAGCGCTTGTTTTTGTGCGTCTATGAGCGAATCACCGGCTGCGAAGCACTGCGATAGGTAGGTGCCGTTGAACAGTGAGTGCCAGCGCCGAACGACTTCGTGCTGGCTCCATTGAAGTGCTTCTTCCGGGCGAAGGTGAACTACGACGTGATAATGATTACTCATTACGGCATAGGCACACAGCTTGATAGAAAAGACATTTGCAACCTCGTGCAGCTTGGCTTCCAACCATTCCCGTCGATGTTCATAGTCAGTTTGCGAATGAATGTCGTAACCACACAAAAAAGCGCGTCGCACGCATCTGGAAACGCAGTGATAATATGGGGTGTCATTGAGTGAGACGAGTGAGCTTCTTGCTTGAGTCATTCCTTAACTCTTGGTTGTATTCCATGTCTTGATAGAGTGACATTTTGATGCTTTATTTTCAAGTGTTAGTATGCCTGTCCTTCTAGTCTTCTACTCATTGTTGGAAGGAGTTATACTTTTTGGAGCGCTGAAACACTTGAGTGTGATTAATCTGGTTTAGATGAGTTTGTTAATCCTGATAGGTATGGTGTTTAGATGGGGAAAAAAAGTTCATGGGTTATTATTGGTATGAGTTTGATTCCTGTCATTTTAGGAATAGTAATATGGCTTTTGTTGCCATATATGAATATTGGTTAAACTAATAACATACAGAACCTGGGGCCAGGCACCGATGGAACACGTGGTAAGGCTAGTTGATTGAACGGAATTATTTTGAAAAAAGCAGTTAAATATATACTTGTATTTATTTTTGGGGGAATGGTCTTTACCTTCGTTGCTGTTGTCCTAGGAAAGTATTATGAAGCTAGAACCACAGACAATAAAATGGATAGTTTCGATCCATTTTATGAACGGGAATTACTTGAGCGGTCTTTCAAAATTTCTTACTGTGAATCGAATTTTGGCTACGAGATACTGAAGCCATTAAGGTCGTTGATCTCTCTTTACTACAGTATGTCTGATGATGCTAAGTTAGATGAGAAGCTAGGTTACGATATTAATTTCGGACATGATCTTATGGTAACTTATGCGCGCTTGGCCAAAGTTTATTCAAAGTTGGAAAATACTAGGAAATCATTAGATGCCTATATTCTATCAGTTGCTCATTACCGAATTTCAGTTAAAGACGACTCGAGCATTACGCGAGAAGATATCAAATTCTATCTAGAACAAATTGATGAAAAATTTTGCAAGAATGGAAATGACGGACCCAAAACCATCGAAGACTTAGATCGGAGATATGGAAGTAAATAACTGGTAAGAGACCCGGACAGGCAAGTTAACAAAAGAGTCTAATTACGAATTTCATAGTCATAGTTATCTAAATAGAGTTTCCATACCAAATTTACGTAGCTATTCTAAGTAAACGGTCTTTTTCGCCGTTTTGCACACATCAATAGAGTAAAAAAGATGATTAAGTATCTGTTTGTTTTCATATTAGGAGGTGTTTTTTTCGTTTTAGGTACTATCTTTTTAGGGACATATAATGAGAATGGGATAGGCCTACCCGAAACAGATGAATTCGCTCCGCTCTTTGACGCTGAAATGATCGAAGAGTCTATTAAGGATTCCTATTGTAGAGCAGATTACGGAACTGACATTTTAGTTCCTTTGAAATCGATCGCAGCTCTATATTCAACGATGATAGATAATCCAGTTTTGGGCGATACAGTCGATTTCAATCTATACGTTACACATGCTCGTTTAGCTAAAGTTTACAATCGATTAGGTAGTGGTAAAAAGTCTGAAAGATCGAGTATGTTAGCAACTGCATATCATCAAATTTATTTCAAGGGTAGCTCGAATTTGAGCCCAAAAGACGTTATCGATTATGTTGACGAGATAGACCAAGGTTATTGCAGTGTGAAATGACATAGAGAGCAATAACAAAACTACTCATTACTCGGTATGCTTCGCAGGATGTGTTTGTCGATGCGTCGAGGAAAAGGGTTGAGCCTTTAATAAGTTAAATTTCTAGAAAGCTATTAATTAGCTTGCATTCGAAGCAAAATTTGAAGTGAGTTTGCGTAAAGGTACGGTGAATACGAATAACAAGTATGCAGATAAGAGAGAGGTAATTTTTGCGCTGGTATTTAATCGATTTTCGAGTCATATCGTTTTCTCTAGTCTTGCTAGTTTCACTTTGAGATGAATCGAATTGACCAAAAATATTGGTGCCTAATTTTATTTTTTTTGGCATTTCCCCGCTTTTATACAATGGAGCCATAAATCCATTTATCGCACACGTTCCAGCTATATATTGGGGCTTCGAGTTAATTATATGGGTTATCCTGCCATGTCTAGTTTTCTACTTATTGGTTACAAAACATGGGCTTAATTTCCATGAAATCGGTCTCGTTAATCCATTTTCTAATGTTAAGAAGGCGGCCAACTTTACAGGCTTATGTTTGCTCGTAATATTCCTTTATTGGTTTGTTTACAAACAGGCGTTTGTTTTTTTAACACTATAGCCCCTGGTGATCCTATTTTTGCATATCGTTCAATAATTCCCGAGTCGGAAGCTAAGAGAACTTTGGTGGTTTGGTATCTAGCCATCAGTGCTGGAATAGTTGAAGAGTTGTATTTCAGGGGACTGCTATTTAAAATTTCGCAGTTCTTTAGAGGCTCTACCAGTGTATATCTGATTTTTTCTCCTTTGGTTTTCTCCGCAATACACTGGGAAGGAAATCTTAGCAATATGGGAGCATCCTATATTGTTGGATTACTGGGTTGTCTGGTTTTTTTATGGTTAAAAAACATATGGCCGCTAATTATTGGTCATACCTTCACTAACTTATTATGGTTTTACTAAATGGTTAGGACTCTTGAGGTTTAGGAAATTTATGTCTATCAAGAGATAAGGGGGCGTCCCGTTGGCACGCCCCCTATCTAAACCGATTGATTAGTAACTGATTAATTTTATCGACTCAAAACTGTAGTAGAAAAAGGCGAAAAATATCTGGGCTATTCTGACTTAACCGTCAAAAACTAACCTGGCTGGCTTCGAATACTCTGATTTTGGGGGCGTGGGTTGCAACCTTAGAAAGTTCTTTGATAAAGGGCCCAGACACCTCTACGTGCTTTTGCAAAGCATCCATATTCTCCCATTCTTCAGTAAACACCAGTTTATTAACCTCTTCGGTGTGTACATGGAGGTCGTAGCTGATATTCCCAGGCTCAGTTCGCGAGTTGTAGACATGTTGTTGGCAAATTTTGACGAGTTTTGCAAAATGCGCGAGGGTTTACATTCACGTTCCACCTGGATGTGAAGCCTTAAAGAGCAAGTGTAAAACTGTGTTCATGCTCGATGCTGAGTATTCCTTTGCTTTGTCGACACAGATCGTCATACATTTGTCTGACCGCAGTCGTATCCCCCCTGTGATTAGTGTGGCGATTGTGCACGTTGACAAATCTCAATACCGTCTTTCGCGGACGCGTGACTACACCCCATTCTTTGTGGCTTCGGACGGCTATGGAAAAGAGGCTCAGCATAAGTCTGGCGGCGGCGGTGCCTTTTTTAAAGTTCTAACGAAGGAGATTATTCCTTATGTGGAACAACATTACCCGGCTTCTAACTTAGACCGCACCATTGCTGGCCAATCATACGGGGTGTTGTTTGCCATGTATGCTTGGATTTGGGCGCCTGAGGTGTTTAAGAACTACATCTTAGTATCACCCTCGCTATGGTATGGCGATAAGCAAGTATTGCAAGCAGTAAGGAAAGCCTGTGAATCTGATTCTCTATCTAACGAGAGTGACCTATTTCTGGCGGTTGGAGAAAATGAAGAACAAGTATACAACGGTCGAACGATGGTCAGCGATTTAAAGAAACTCGAGCGTTTATTGAGTGATTGTAAGATGCGTAAAGCATCTACTTACCTTCGTGTGTTCGAAGATGAAACGCATGCCAGTGTATTCCCGGCCGCATACTCCATGGCGTTACGTAAGCATTTTCAATAGCTTTGCTTAAGTAGTTGGAAAATATAAGAATGCAAACGGTTGCCACATTTGATCAATATGCAGTGCTGTTGCATCTCACTGATCTTAAAGAGTAAAGCTGTGTGCTTTGCGTATCTGTAATAGGCACTGTGATGAGAGCCATGTAAACTTTAAGAAGTTTCATAACATTGTAGGGGGAAATTCAATGCCATTAAAAGTCATCGGAGCCGGATTTGGCCGAACAAGTACCATGTCTATGAAAGTTGCACTCGAGGAGCTGGGTTACGTCAAAACGCACCATATGATGGAGGTGATGCCGAACAAGAAGCAGCGAGAGCAATGACATCAAATCGCCTAGGAAAAAGCAGTTGATTGGGATGACGTCTTTGAAGGCTATCAGGCGTGCGTCGATTTTCCTTCGATCACCTATTACAAAGAGATACTTAAGCAGTATCCAGATGCGAAAGTGGTGCTCACCTCACGTGACGCAGATCGTTGGTATCAATGTGCTGAGGAAACCATCTACGTTATTGGCCAAGCACCACCTAAATGGGCGCGGTGGTTAATCCCACTGATACGAAAGAAAGAGGAGATGGTTAACGGGACGATTTGGATGCCTATTTTTCAAGGACGATTCAATGACGAAGTCTACGCTAAACAAGTGTTCACCGATTAAATCGAAGAGGTAAAACGAGAGGTACTCGCATACCAGTTGTTGGTAATGGAGGTAAAAGAAGGCTGGGCGCCGCTTTGCGACTTTTTGGAGCAAAATGTGCCGGGCACGCCGTTTCCTAACCTAACGTGAATGACAAAGCTAGTTTTAAGGTGATGCTACGTCGTATCAAGTTCGTATTTCTAGCGATCCATCTGGTCGGGATCACGTCGATCGCATGGATCATCTATTTTTACTTGTGAGAGCTTGATCGCTCACTTTCGAGAGTGTTAGTACGCCTGTGCTTCTTATTCTTCGTCCTTGTTACCAATCTAGTGCCATTTTTTATTCGCTGCAGCAATCCGAAGTAAGTTCCTTATCTAAAGAGATGACGGTGGGAAAATCATGGCAACAGAAATATTGTCTAAGCGTTTTCATCCTGTACTCAGCTGACCTAGGGAGCGATAGGGCCGATACAGGTTGTCAACCTGTTCCACTAAGCAACGCATTCAGGTGCAACGTTTGCAAAAGGCGGGGAGGAATCTCAGGCCCAAAACTTTGGTGAAGCTTGAATTTTACCAACAAGTAAAAATTTTTGTAAATTCGTGAATGCTGTGAGTTCGTAGGCTACTTTTCTAGTGTATAAAAATATTGTTATGGCGCACCAGTGCCAACAAATTTTTTACCATGGAGAGCATTATGGAACTTGTTGAAAGTTATATACCAGTTATTAGAGACTACATTCTTATTTACGGCGTCAATTTTGTTAAAGCCTTAGCAATATTCATCGTTGGCCGATTCATCGTAAACCTTATTGCCCAAGGCGTCGGCAAAGGCATGGAGAAATCGGGTACTGATCCGATGCTTGCCAAGTTTGTAACAAATATTGTTTACGCTTTAATGCTTACCTTTGTAGTGATCGCTTCTATTTCTCAACTTGGGGTGCAAACTGCATCGTTAGTTGCAATATTGGGTGCGGCTGGTTTAGCGGTTGGCTTAGCGCTTCAGGGTTCTCTCGCGAATTTTGCGGCCGGTGTCATGACAATAATTTTTCGCCCCTATAACGTTGGCGATGTTGTTGAGATTGCCGGGCAAACCGGTCAGGTAGAAGAGGTAGATATTTTTACGACAGCGCTGCGACTGCCTGATAAAACCAAAATTATCATTCCGAACGGTCAAGCCTTGGAAGGGCCGATCACGAACTTTACCGAAGCCGGTAATCGACGCATGAATCTAGCGGTGGGGATTTCTTATGACGCGAATATTCAGCAAGCAAGAGAGGTGATTCTTAACGCGATTTCTCAATCAGACTTCGTGTTAGAGTCACCAGCGCCCAGTGTTGGCGTAACCGAGTTAGCGGATAATAGTGTAAACCTTACGGTACGCCCATGGGCCAAAGCATCCGATCATCCGGCAGCGACGCTCGAACTTTTAGAGCTTATTAAAGTGGCGCTTGACGACGCTGAAATTGGCATTCCCTACCCTCAGCGCGACGTTCATATTTACAATCACTAGTAGCTGGTAAGTTAACGGTCTATCCCTGTTTAGTGTAGTTTCGCTCAGCAGCGATAGACCAGCTTGATCCCTAGTAGTTAGCCGAAACAAATTTTAGGGGCGACGGCAGTATTCAATCAAATCTGAGCAATGATTTTGACTGAGCTTGGAATATGTTGAACAGGCCTAACGCTGTTTCCCAGCCGTGGGCTCTGTTTTAGCAATCGGTCGGGGTCGAAGATTCGGCCTTAATTATGCAGTTGTCAGAAAAGTATTAACGCTTCTTTACACTGCCCATGTTGCCATCTCGCTATAATTTTAGCTCATAAGATTTCAACAAATAGATAGGTGGATCAATGGATATTATTGGACTAATAATTTTTCTGGCAATAGGAGCCATTGCTGGATGGTTGGCTGGGACATTAATGAAAGGCAAAGGCCTAGGGCTGCTGGGTAATATAATCGTTGGTGTCGTGGGCGCCGTGGTCGGAGGCTATGTTTTTGGGTTGCTGGGTCTCTCTTTTGGTGGCTTAATTGGTTCAATCGCGACAGCAACAGCCGGCGCTGCGTTGTTGTTGTTTATTGTTGGCCTAGTTAAGAAAGCCTAGTTGGCTAATGGACGACCTCGGTTATGTATAAATCAATCAAGTGCTAACTGTTTGTCTATGCTTAATTTAATTGCCTCGTCAGCGTGGTTGTAAATTGGCCAACCGTGACCAGGCAATAGCATCTTGAAATCGTGTTCGTCTAAGAGTCGTTGAAACTGGGGTTTGAAAAATTCGACAATTTTCTTTCTTTTTTCTGGGGCTGATAATTCTTCTCGTTCGGTTGAACTTAGCGCTTGTTCGCGCAACCAGATTGGCCCTAGTCTAGCCCTGCCTGATAGACCTATTCGCCAGATTGCCAAGGAGACCAATGGTGAGTTATCAATATCGATAACGGATGTGTGATTTTGAATTGCATCCGTTGTGATTGCCACGCCTGATCGTCGCTCAGTTTTATTCAGCAAAATAATCGCTTCCGGATACGCTAAGCCCTGAAAACTAAAAAAATTAGCGTCACTTATCGGGAGATTATCGCAGGAAAGAATACTTGGCATGGTGGTCAACCCGGGTGCATTAACCATGCCTTCTACGGTCCAATACTTAGCGTTAAAACGCTGTAAGTAAAAGGCGTCATCAACGCCGTGAAATGCGCCTAGTCTTACCACGTTCTTGATCGTTCCCAGTTCTGTGAGCTTCGTTAGCGTTTTCTCATTTAGCCTTATGGTATTGATTAGGGTCAACTCGTAAGAGCCGTCAGTACCTTGCCGGCGAACTATGGTCATGGTGCGCGAATAATATACGAATATGCGTTCAAATAGTGGGCGCGCAGACGTGGATTTCATTCGTCCTCTTACCATAAAGACGTCGTCGTTGACTTGTTCGATTTTGCTATGGCGAGCTGCTTCTCTTGGGCTATTAGTACTAACAGTTAAAGTTGATAAATGAGGTGCCTTATCCGTCATGAGCTCAAGGTTTAAAAAAGGGTTGTTTGTGGGCGCGTTTCTGACGTGATTAAGCTAATTAATGAGGCGCTGAATCAACGTGCTTCAAGTGTAGCAAACCATAGGTCGACTTAAACTTTTACTTGTTTTTATGACGCTCACCACAAAGCGCCATCCAATTTAGGTCAACGGCATTCGATAACAGGGTCGGGACATACATTTGATTTTGCATTTGATTTTTGATTCGCTCAGCAACTAAAGGATCAGCGTTCTATCTATTTCGCCATTTTTGGCAATTCTGTGGAAAGTGCGAAACCATTTACTCAAATTTACCATCCTAACAACACATTATTGAAATCAACAGATGGCCTACTTGGACATGCATAGGATGAATAAACTGAATAATACAAAGTTCGCAATGAATCGGCGACAGATACTAAAGCTTGGCGGAGCAATGCTCATTACCGGCTGCGCTCAAGAATCGAGACCCACGTCAAAAGGCGATACTCCCACTTGGGTGCCGAACTCAGAACTAGACGCGTTTATTCGCAACACAATGGCTAAGTTTCGTGTACCGGGTGTTGGCATTGCAGTTGTTGAAAATAATAAATTCGTTTGGCAAGGCAGCTACGGTGTGTCAAATATCGAAACCAGAGCGCCTGTCGACGATAAAACTCTATTTCAAGCCGCGTCATTAAGTAAGCCTCTTTTCACCTACGTGGTTTTGCGAATGATTGACTCGGGTGTACTCGATTTCAATGACCGATTAGCCGACACGTATCGCCCACATGATCTAGGTGATTCGGCTTGGAATGATGAGATTACCATTCGCCACGTGCTAACACACCAAACTGGGTTAACAAATTGGAGCGCGTCTGATAACGAGGCGGCGCTATTACAAGCGGCGTTTCATTGGTTACAACAAGTTTGCGAAACGAAAACCGGGCTTGGTTTAAATGAGCTAACAGACAAATATTTATTCGCTCCAGCGGGCCTAAGCGATATGTCAGTGCTGTGGCTTAGTAACCGCAAGCATCGTGAAGTGTATGGTCATATTGTGGGTAAGGATGGCGAGGCTAAATTGGGGGATTTGCAGTTCGCGCACGAGCATGGGCCGCGGCTTGATGAGGTCGCTAAGCGTTGGCGCCGCCCTATGAGCAGTTGGCAACATCAGAATGTTGCCGCGGCTAACGCCGAAATAAGACCTCATACTCATCCACGATTAGCGAGCTACCCGTTGTGGCGGCTGAACCGACCTAGAGCAAGCATGCTCAGTACTGCCGCGAGCCTAAGAACCACCCCAGCGGATTATGCGCGATTTCTAGCCTTGATCATGAGTAATACAGGGCCGGCTGCCCTCTCAAAATCCTTAAAGCGCGATATGCTACGTATTAATACCGATGTTTCCGACGCAGGCCCCAATCAGCCGGTAGGCCTTTCATGGGCATTAGAAGCTGTCGAGGGAGGCGTGGCTTTTGACCACTGGGGTTTTAATGCCGGGCAACATATTTCCAGTGCACTTGGGGATACGGCAAAAAGCAAAGGCCTAGTAATCATGACCAATGGAGCACAGGGTAATAAATTTATGGACGAAGTTGGGCCAGCAATCATCGGCTTTAGCTATCGCAGCTATACCTAATGGTCTTGTTTTTTTGCATACAACCAAAGAACGCTTTGCTTGAACCTGCGCTAAACCCCTAAAAAGTGTTGATATATGATTGAGTTGAGCTTTGATAAACGTCGATCTTTGAAAGATTAATAAGCGAGCGCTTTGGGTATGGAATCCCGTGCGCCAATCGAGATTGCATTACTCCTCAGAGATTGCAATAAACTGCCTGAGGGCATCAACGACCAAACTTGGCTTCCGCCAATGCAGAAAATGGTCTTCCTCCGGCTCGAAAACCAGTTCAACGTTTGCGTTTATCAGCGATTTCTGCAGAAACTCGGCGTTTTTTGGGTTAACCAATTTGTCTTTACCGCCCTGTATTATCACCGTTGGTACTGTAATTGTTTGCCAAAGTGGCAACATCGCTCTGAGTTGTTTCTTTAACGGTAGTATCTCTCTATTAGCGCGCTTTAGTTCCTTAGGCACAAACCAGCTTATCGGCAGAAATCCACCAACCTGGTTGTACCATTTCAGGCTGCGTTTGGGGTCGCCGGATGAGGCTATAAATACCAGGCCACCGACTTGCTCGGGGTAATCCATAGCGGTGCGTGCAATGATCGGGCCGCCCAGCGAGTGCCCAACTAATATCGCACCGTTACTGGTGGTGTCTCGATCTAGCAAGGCTTTAAACGATGCTGCTTGTGCGCGTAATGACGGTTCAATTTTACCTATCGAGTTTCCATGACCCAGTCGGTCCATGGAAATCATATGGAAATTGTCTCTCAAAAATTCGTTATACAAGAAAGACGATTGATTGTGCCAACCACCCGGAGTGCCGTGTACAAAAATCACCAACGGTTTAGGCCCGTCGTCTCTATCTTGATACACCTCCACAAAGTGTAGTGGTCTACCAGCAATATTAATAATATGCCTTACCACATCCGCATTCGGGTTAGCCCGCAGGTTTGGTTCAGCCTTTTGCTGATCTTGGCTATCGGCGTGGCTTTCTACATAGGCGAGTGTGAGCAGTACGATTATTGAAACACGCAGCAATTTTATTCTATAGAGGGATAGGTGATTTTTTTTATGCATGGGTTAACACTCTTAAGCGATTGGCTTCGTTTGAACGAATGCTCTTACCTCTTAAGGACCCGAGATTGGCTTCGCTTATTTCGTCGATGCTTCCAGCATGGTTATGCAATGCAGCAATATTTGTATTAATCTAGCGGTGTGTTCTATAAGATAAAATAACGTCATGCTACCACTCATCGCCAAAACAGTTTTATCGGCAACCGGTGCAAACTCAATTGAGAGCTCGAATGTGATCCAATCGTTATGGAGTGGGTATGGAGAGATTTCCCGACTTGAGCTTAGTGGCGGTACCCACTCTAGCGTCGTAGTCAAGCATATCAATCCTCCCGAAGCAGGCGATCACCCGCGAGGCTGGAACACCGGCTTATCTCATCAGAGAAAAATACGTTCCTATCAAGTAGAGGCGCATTGGTATCAGCACTATGCGAAAGAATGCTCGAACGATTGTGTGGTACCGATTTGCCTTGCGATAGAGATGCTGGAAAACCGCACGATTTTGGTATTGACCGACCTCGACGCAGCGGGTTTTGATGTGAGAAAAACCAGCGTCGAAACCCAAGACATACACGCTTGCTTAAACTGGTTGGCGAGCTTTCATGCCACGTTTTTAAGCAGTAAGGCTGACGGCTTGTGGGAGTGTGGAACCTACTGGCATCTCGATACACGCCCTGACGAATTAGCGGCGTTAAACGATATTGCCCTGCGCCGAGCTGCGCCTCTGATCGATCAAAAACTGCGACAATGCCATTACCAAACGTTGGTGCATGGCGACGCTAAATTGGCTAATTTTTGCTTCGGTTCAGATAGCTCAACCACCGATTTTTCAGCCAGTGTTGCTGCTGTTGATTTTCAGTATATTGGGCGCGGATGCGGCATGAAGGACGTGGCCTACTTTATAGGGAGCTGCTTGCGTGACGATCAATGCGATGCCTTGGAAAGTCAATTGCTCGACTATTATTTTTCTATTTTGACTGATCGAATCGATCAAAAAGGGGTCGGCGTAAATACGGCAGCGTTAGAAGCCGAGTGGCGTGCACTTTACCCATTAGCATGGGCTGACTTTCACCGCTTTATCAAAGGGTGGAGCCCAGGTCACTGGAAAATTAATAGTTACAGTGAAAAGCTCACGACTGCCGTTATCGAGAACCTGAAATCATGAAGCCAATGCTATCAAGTGAGCAGCTGCAATTGTTATGCAACGCGGCGATTCAAGCTGCGCGAGAGGCTGGCCAATGGATAGAAGATTTTGATCGAAATAATTTGCGGCAAAGGTTTAAAGACGCTGGAAGCAGTCGGGCATCCCAGCTTGTGACCGAAGTGGACATTGGCAGCGAAGAAATTATCCGCCAGCACCTCAGGAATATCTCAGAACCGCTTAATATCGCCTTTGTTGGTGAAGAATCGTCTTTGAGCTCTTCAGCGGAGATTAACGAACGTTCTAAAAAACCTCATTTCTGGTGTGTAGACCCACTTGACGGTACCTTAGCGTTTGTCGAGGGCCGCACGGGCTACGCGGTATCCATTGCATTGGTTGAGCAGTCTGGGAAGCCATTAATCGGGGTTGTATACGACCCCACTAAACAAGACTTATTACATGCCATCGCCGGGCATGGCGGTTATCCAGATGTAGCTCGATCGCCCTCGATCAAACACCATACAACATCTTTGGTGGTGTACGCTGATACCAGTTTTAAAACACATGCTAAGTATCCTAAAGCGGTTATCGCTTTGGATCATTGTGCTCAAACCTTAGGCTTGGATGGTGTTAAATATGTTTATGGAGGTGGTGCAGTAAAAAATGCGTGCGATGTTATAGAGACCAACCACGCTTGTTATCTAAAGCTGCCCAAAAAAGAAGACGGCGGTGGCAGTATATGGGATTACGCTGCCACGGCCTGTATTGCCAAAGAGGCCGGATGTTGGGTGAGTAATATACATGGGCAAGCTCTGGCGCTTAATCGTCCAGAATCGACTTTTATGAATCATGACGGTGTGATCTTTGCATCAAATAGTCAAATTGCGCGAGGGATAATTCAGGCGCTCTAGTTTCGATGAATTAAAACAAATTTCGTAATGATTGAAATGGGCCGCCTGACCCACTATTAATCTAATATAAGAAGTACGATTTAGATCAGTGGAAATTTTCTCTAGGTTTGAAAACCTCATTGCTGACCAGCGAGTGAGCCTATTCGATAGGGGTTTTTGAAGTAAAAATTGAAAGGCAGTTATCCATTTTAAGATTGTTCTATGGTGCTAGAAAACGATATCCTATTTGCTGAGACAAAAAAAAGTTAAATGAAATGAGTAGTCAAACTAAGCGTGCTAATTCTAAGCGAATGGACTGGCGAGTTGTTTTCGGCGCCAGTGTTACAGCAGCCTGGCTTTTGTTGGGTGTTTCTTATTTGTTTGGAAAAGTTGGCTTCAGCCAATTTATGGCTTTGCCCACCGGTGATATAGGCAGTTTTTTGGAGGGTGCATTCGCTCCTTTGGCTTTCTTATGGCTGGTGATTGGGCACTTTATGCAGCAATCCGAGATTTCCGCTACTACCAAAGCTGTGCAGTTGCAAGAACAGAGTTCCAAACGTCAAGAGTTACATTCTCAGCGCAATAGTTATTTCAAACTTTTGAGCTTGGTGCAAGACCAACTGGGCGCCATAGCCGGTTTTCATTATGTATCCGTGTGTGGTGAAACCGGAACGCAAGAGGTAACTTCTGAAGAATATGCAACGATGCGCGCCGAATCGGCTGCAGGCGATTCGGCTTTGTTCGTGCGAAAAATGGTGTCATTAATCGCTGGTGTCAGTAAAGAACCAGACGCTATTAAAGAGATACTCTTTGGCACCGATATTCGGACTCGACACAGTAACAACTTTCAAAACACCTTCAGCAAGTTGCTGAAAAGCGCGCGAGCCGTGGACCAAGACGATATGGTAGAAAATGCGCTTCTTTACGGTTCGGCGTGGGGAATGTTTTATCGAATTATTCTTACCGCGAAGGGTGAACAAGAGATTGATCCATTGACGGGATTCGCTTCCTTACAAGGAAAGAATTAGCTATGGGGAATGCGGAGTACTCGCTCGACGCTACGGCGCCGCGAGACTTCACTCAGGCTTTCTGTCGGCATTTCTCGTCGGAGTTGATAGGTGAGGACTAGGCTCTGTCGTTGAACTAGGTATTAAAAATATTTTTCGACTGTGTATCCATGGGCTAATTTGCGGCCT
Source organism: uncultured Gammaproteobacteria bacterium (assembly GCA_964420885.1). Classification (GTDB taxonomy): domain Bacteria; phylum Pseudomonadota; class Gammaproteobacteria; order Arenicellales; family Arenicellaceae; genus Arenicella. Next base: position 8,526 of record CAYQVT010000022.1, on the reverse strand, counting down.
CTCGTTTAATTTAGTAATAGTCGGTGTAACAAATGTTGGATAACATAGTGTAAGGTTTTTCATTCCCTTACCCACGTTAACTAAAATTTGCCCCAGTTTCCTTGAAGGTAGGACTGTGGTTACTTGACGCTTATCTTTAATGCCAACTGGCAGGAACTACGTGGCTTCTTATTACCGCCCAGACTCAGTTTGTTAACCTACTTCGAAAGAAGACGCACTGTAAGTCATGCATTACGTGGTACAAGCTACGTTTGCGAGGGTATCTGAGAAATAAGATAGCAACATAGGCCTGTGAATAGAAGAGTCTTCAAAAACTAATCAAGTAACTCCTTAACAATAGATTCAGCTTGATCGACACATTTTACTTCCTTCGCCTTAATGCCTTCTAGCTCGATAATCGTAACTTCGATCTCCGACCCATCTTCAAGTACGTAAACTTGAGAATCGTCGTCGGTTTCTGCCAATGCAATCATTTAATCTCTCCTCATTATTCGAAGTCGAGATCGTACTTAGTTTACGCGCCGGTCGGTATCACCCAAAGGCTTAGCTTACTAAACGAAAGTTCAGCTGTTCACGTAAAAACGGTCCTGCGGGCGTAAACTCGAAACCAAACTTGCAGTGGAGATTCAAAATGCCTCAAATCAACCTTTATGGTTATGCCACCAGTCCATTCGTTCGCAAGAGTGGGTGCTTCCTTTATTTTAAGGGAGTTGAGTTTTCACACATCCCGGTTAACCCTATCGACCCCGGCGCGACCATGGGCCATATTGGCGGCACCCAAGTACCGGTGCTGGAGATCGACGGAGAATGCCAGCGTGAGTCGTCGTCGCACGCGCATTGGCTAGATGAACTCTTTCCCGATAAGCCGCTTTGTCCGAAAGAACACGCAGAAAAAATAGGCGACATTGATCGCTGGATTAGCAATACCTTTTTGTTAAGTATTTTTAGAGGACCGATTGATGGAGAACTGAACCTAAGGTTCCGGCACATCGGCTGGCGACTGGCGGCGTTATTGAGTGCACACACTCCATTGCCCGAAGAAGTTCGGCATCAGTGGCCAGAGCATTTAAAGAAGGCGCCGTTTATCCAAGACATGGCAAAACATATGGACCTGACTGAGAGCTATGCCGATATGCAAAAACGCATCATGTCAGAATTTGTCGCCCATATCGGCAGAGGTCCCTATTTGGGAGAGCTAGAACAACCAACTATGTTGGACTTAGCCGTTTTCCCGCAGTTGGTATGGGGGTTTATGTTTGGTTTGGAAGAATCCTTGAGTGCTGCTCAACATCCGGTTATTAGAGCTTGGATGCAACGCGTATCGAATCACTTACCCGAAAACCCGACGTTGGTTGCTGACTCAATGTTAGTCAATCCATTGGCTAAGGGGCTGGGGTGAAGTCACGTCTTTAGCGATCGCGCGGCTTGGCCGCATAGGAAAACACATACTCAATGGCTTCGGGTAGAGTTTGTGACCAAACTTTCCATTCATGAGCGCCGTCTACCACTCGAAATTCGATGGCGCTTGGCTGATGCTTAAACAAAGATTGAAATAGCACGGCCGTGTGATAAGCAATATCTAAGCTATCATGATCGCCAGAATTCATATAAAGCGGAACAATCTGCGATTGTGATTTATACGCATCTATAAACGCTGGATAATTGTTCTTATTCCATAAGTTTGCGTCGAATTTCCCTTGTTTATTCAAGTAGGCAGGGTGTTGGTAGCTCGATGAACCCGGTGGTGGGAGATCCGAATACGACGCCGGCGACATTGCTGCCCCCGCGCAGAACATGTGAGGGTATTTAAGCGCAAAATTTATGGTTCCGTAACCACCTGCCGATAAACCACCCAGTGCTCGCCCTTCGCGCTCGGGTATTACTCTGAACTTTTCTTCAATGTGAGGTATAAGATCTTCAAAAAATGCGCTTTCCGCTGCTTCATTATGGCCATCAATCCACCAGCTTAACGACCCTGGCATGATGACAATGGCAGGCGGAATTCTTTTTGCCTTGATCAAGTCATCCATCACCTTTTCAAGGTTGCCGTCCCTGGGCCACGCATTTTCATCGGCATTGGATCCATGCAAGAGGTACATGGCCGGATACTCACGATTAAGCTGTTGCTGATACCCGTTGGGTAGGTAAATTGTGTAGGCGTAATCGCGTTTGAGCAATTGTGAACTAAACGTGTGCCGAGTTACTTCTCCGGCTAAGGCAATGTTAGGTAGTTTGCTTAGCAGTACCACAATTACTGCGATCGTTATTAGCGATTTATTTGAATTTGCCACTCGTTCTAGCCTCAAGAATAATAGTGTTTTCAGAGTTTATCCCGAGGTGGCGTTGACGGGCAATTAGGAATCAACTTGGAGCGCTTAAATGACCATACCGAATTGTCTTAGCCTAAATCATGGTTCTTCTTTGCTAAACTTAAAAATAAATCTGTCGGTATTGCCGCGAATGCTAGGGTCAAACACTGATAGGCCTCTGTCATCAGCTGGGTTGCGCAGATAATAGGCTTCTTCAACTAGCATGAATCCAGTTTGTGCTAATTGAAATTTGACGATATTGGGGTCGATTCGATGTAAATCGTTTGCGGCACTGAGTCCAGACCCCGCATGTGCGATATGGTCAATGATGATCAGCGTGCCGTCCTTCTTAAGCATGCCTTTGATAGTCGATAGCGCCTTCTTATAATCAACTATTTTTTCTCGCATGATTTCGGTGACTCCCTGTCGCTCTCGGCTTATGAAAAAGAGGTCGTGGTAGTTTATTCCCATAAATGCTATATCGATACTATTGCGTGGGAGGTCGATACTCTCGAGCTCAACATTATCGATTCGATGCACATTTTCGAGCCTGCCTGATGCGGTTCGTTCTCTGATCTCTTTTCCGCCGAAGCGCATGGTGAGAGAGTCATTGTGCGCATAGACAACTCCAGTCTCTCCTACCGCGCGCGAAAAAAGCTCTGTGTACCAACCTCCCCCAGCGTAAAGATCAACAACGCTGTCGCCGGGGGTAATCTCGATAAAATCTAGGATCTTATCGGGTCGTCTGTTCGAGTCGCGATCACGGTCGCCTTCTCTTCTATCAGTACTTTCGAGAATCTCGGAAATTTTTACCTTACTGAGCGGTGATGATTCTGAAGCTGCGTTAGCAAGACTGAATATAAGAAGCAATGAAGCTAGGAGAGAATAGATCACCATGTTGGCATTCCACTTACTTAGGTACTTTGATGTCGTGGTCATAATAAAACCGTTTTATACGCATTCAGCACGGACTTCGATATTCACCCAATGGCCTTCACTCAACCACTCGCTTTAGTGATAAGACGTTGTTCTCGCTGACCGACTGAATCATGATGATTTTCCAACCGTCTTCAAAACGATACAGAGAATAGATGCCAGCAGACCGGCGAACAACCTTTCCGTTTTCATCGAGCATACGCGCTAAGTTACTGGCTAAGGCTCTGGATTCGTCTAGCAAGACGAAATTGCGTTTTTCCCACTCGATTTTGCGAACTCCCGCTTTGTGAATTCGAGACATAAACGCCCCAAAGTTTCTTACAACAGCCTCTTCATCCTTGGCGATAAACGGCGCTGATGTAGGAGGTACCTGAAGTAGTGGCGTATGAAAATGGTCGGTTACCTTGGTAACGTCGTTTTTGTTTCCACTATTAAGGTAATCGGTGTAGCTGTTGACATAGCTGTTTAAGAAGCTACCAACATCATCTGCCCAGCTAGGTGAGCTAAAAGTAAAAAGTACAAAGATAAATATAGAACGCATGAATAACCTCGAACAATGGCTGTATTTGATTGGCTGGAACCCGACTATAGAGTTGAATTTGGCTAATTTGTGGTTAGTAGACCAACTGGTGAATCCGGTCGTTCAACCGATTGTCTAGTGTTTATTATGACTAGGCGGATGGGCGGTGGCATTTGTCGACGTAGTTGTTTGATACGTCGACAAATGCCACCCAATTTATTCAACCACTAACTAAGAGCAGTCCCCCAACACCTTTCTAATTTGATTAGCAGGGATGTGGTTGTTCACGTATTATTTAGGCATTAAATATTGGTATATCATTTGCCAATTTGGAAAGGACAGACTCGCTATTAAATGCCTTCAATCTCTCAAGACAATGAATCTACGCTAGTCGTTGTTCTCTGCGAAACACGAGCGCACGAACACACATACGATTTGTTTAAGAAGAATTTACTAGACGTGATGAATGCCGATCTTTGCCTATGTGTCGCGAATAATCATCGAGAAGACCGGGAAAATCCTTTTTACCAACAAGCAAAATACGTATGGTGTTTCGACGAGCCAGAAGATTGGGGTGATGCGATAGACAATATTCAAATGGAGCAAAGGGTTTAATGAAAATTGGCGAATTTTGCTTGAGATCGGCGACCAATGGCTCGGTGGTATTAAGGGGTTAAAAGGGCACCCTGGTTCATCCGGCATCCTCCTGTTTTTCAGGTTATTCTTGAAAGAAGCGATCCAGCAAAATAGTGTCCTTGAAAAATACGATCGGTTTGTTGTTACTCGTTCAGATTTTATGCACAGAATTCCGCACGTTCCACTGAGGTTGTTAGATGATCGATATATCTGGATTCCATACGGTGAAGATTATGGGGGATTTACCGATCGGCATATCGTGGTTCATCGCCGTGATGTATTAACGGTATTGTCAGTTGCAGACCAAATAATTGCTAACCCCAAACAACTTTATTCGGAAATGAGGCGTTCGAACAAATGGAATTTAGAGAAGTTCATTAAATTATCTTTTGAGAACCTTAATCTCACGTCTAAAATAAGACGTTTTCCTTATACCATGTACACGGTTAAGTCGCCTGACGCTCATACAAGATGGGCAAACGGGTATTTTCATAAGACGCTCGGGTACAACATTAAATATCAATCGGAATATCTAAATTATAGAATGGCGGCGCTGATTGTTAATGACAACTCAGGCTGGAATAGTACAAAAATAACATCACTTAATACCGCCAAGTTTCTGCATCATAATATTTCTCGTTCGCTCGATTTCAGAAAAAACACCGCTGCTTTAGTAAGCTTTTTTAAGCGTGTATTCATGAAATAGCGTGTGATCACAACGAAAGTAGTATCTTAAGCGACACTGTCGTTAATGAATATGGAAGTTCGCCTCGTCATGTAAGGCTAAGGCGTCGCGTGACCACTTGAGCGATGGTGTCATTGCCTTGTAACAAATCAAATGCAAACTCATTAACATATTTTGGATTCCTTATTGCCAATCGAGATGGCCGACCCCAAGGAACGTTATGCTTAAAAGTCTATTTGGGAAATACCGCTTCCTAGTAATATCAATCACACTATTTCTCATATTCGATTTAGGCGTGTTGGTACTAAATTTTTACACCTCCGGTAAAATTGCACAGCAAACTGAACTGATTAATCTGGCCGGACGGCAGCGTACGCTAACGCAACAGATGTCTAAGGCAACCTTGTATATCAAGGCTCAAAAGCTACAACAATGGGTTTATCAGTCAGGGTTGGACGAGCTTCGTAATCACTATCAGATTTTTTCAATGACCTTGGCGGCGTTGAATGACGGGGGGCAAACGTCATCAGCCGAAACAGGTGAATTGATCGATGTACAAGCGGTGAGCAATGAAAAAGCTCGCGCTATTCTGTCGGAATCGATAAATCTTTGGCGTGAATTTGAAACCGTCATCGAACCGTTAATGGTTGATATTTTAATTACCGATGAAGAAATCAAACCCGCATCTCAATTCATTGCTGCGAATAATTTAGCCCTTTTTGATCTCATGAATCGCTTGACAGATCAGTTCACTGCTCAATCGGCACAGCAAACCGCTTTTTTACGTACGGTGCAAGTGGTGGGTATAAGTTTAGCGACGATTAATTTTTTCATCATCTTGTTTCACTTCTTAGGCCAGTTGCGGGCCCGAGATCGACAACTCTATATCAAGCAGCGCGAATCGGATCAAATACTGGCCACCATCGACGAAGGAGTTTTTCTGGTTAATGAAGATCTAATAATTAGCCGTCAGCATTCGAGTCATTTGGAAACCATTTTTGCATCAAAATTAATTTCGGGAAGGCGGTTGCCGAGGTTTTTTCAGGCATATTTGTCTGAAAAAACAACGAAAACAGCGGTCGACTTTGTGAATTTGTATTTCGCTTCTCATGTTAATTCCGAACTGATCGAAGACTTGAACCCTCTTAAACGAGTGCCCGCCACCGTAACCGATGATTCGGGCGTCGTGCAGCGTAAGTATTTAAACTTTACCTTTGCTCCCATCGAGACCGAAAAAAACAGTCGTACAGTACTCGTGACCGTCAAGGATATTACCGACACAATTTTACTTGAAGAACATTCCGACAAGACAGAAGCCTTAGTTGAACAACAATTGGCGATGTTTTCTCAAATTTTACCGATTAACCCTGACGATCTGGATGTCTTCTTAGGCGAGAGCCTCGAGGCGTTCGAGAGACTCAATACCTTGCTTAAAGACAACGGGCGAGTAACCGACAATTGTGAAGCCACGTTGAACCGCCTCTTGCGCGAGGTGCACACAGTCAAAGGCAATGCCGCGGTGCTGAGATTTAACTGGTTTGCCGAACGTCTGCATCATTTCGAAAACGAGATTGAAGCACTTCAAAAACTGGGAGAAAGAAATATTGTCCACGGTCGAAACCTATTACCTTTAACAGTACTTCTAAAACAGTTATACGAAAACGTAGAATTCATCGGTGAATTACGTTCCAGACTTCTTTCCTATGGAATTAATCATGGCGCCCAGACGCGCGACAAAGTCGTTGTCGACATTCCAACGTTGTCGGAAACACCCGCTAATCGTCGATGGCAAGAACTCCAAGTCTTAACTCAAGATATATCTGAGCAAGAAGGGGTTAAAGTGCGCTTAAACTTGCGCGGCTTTGATAAGCAACTCGCCCCCTCTTTAGATGACTCTCTCTACGCCATGGCGGTTCAGTTAATACGCAATGCCATTGTGCATGGAATCGAATCTGACACGACGAGACAAGGACTTAAAAAACCTGAGGTTGGTCAAATCGTCATGTCTCTCAGTGATGACGGGCAAGGTAATTATCGATTTGTTTTTGAAGACGATGGCCGAGGATTTAACTATCAATTGATAAGAGATCGTTTAAAGCAAAGTGGCGTAGGCCCTGAAAAGGTAAACCGCTTATCAAAGGCCGATTTAGTGCGTCGTGTGTTTCTAAATCGGTTCTCTACGCACAAAGGGGTTTCCTCAAATGCGGGTCGCGGTGTCGGTTTGGCGATTGTGTGGGAGAAGTTAAAATCATTGGGTGGTCAGATTAAGGTGAGATCCATTGAACGAGAATTTACTCAGTTCACCATTGATTTCCAAGCGATTGAGTCGAGTGAGTCTCGACTTAAGGCCGTTTGATTATGAAGTTATTAATTGTCGATGATTCTTTGGTAATCAGAAACAAAATCAATCGAGCTCTATTGAAGAAGTTCACCTCAATACGGCGTGCAGAAAATGGCTTTCAGGCGTTGGAATTTGTTATGGAAGATAAGCCTGATGTAATAACCATGGACTTGACCATGCCAAAAATGGGTGGCGTCGACAGTATACAAAAAATTAAATCATTAAGCCTAGAGGTTCATATTCTAGTCGTTTCAGCACTCGCTGATAAGGCAACGGCGATTCAAGCATTAGCGCTTGGTGCAAACGGATTTATATGCAAACCGTTTAGTACTGAGGACTTAAATGCAGCGGTGATGAAAATTTTAGAGGTAAAATTGGCGTCATGAAGCAAGCCAAAGTAATCGATATTTTTATCGACGGAGTTAAAGCTTATTTCGAGCAAATAGAGCAAGAGTCGTCGATACTGAACATCGGTACCCCTTACCTAGTTAGGAGTGAGGAACCCTTAGGATCAGACTACACCGGGATGATTGCGGTGTTTGGGAATAGCCAGGGCTTTGTTTTTTTCTCGGCCACCAGACCACTGCTTCGTTATTTACTATTGGTTCACGGCGAATCAGATTTAAGCGATCGTTTACTGGGCGACTTGGTTGGTGAAGTGGCTAATACGATTTCAGGTAATGCCAGGCGTGAAATGGGCGCCGACTTCAAAATTTCGGTACCAACCGTTTCACAAGGGCCAATTAAAGAAGAATATTTGACCGCCAGCAAACGTTCCTACGTGATGCCACTGCGCTGGAAAAATACCACGGCGCAATTGATCGTGTGTTTGAATACAGATTAGTACGGTTTCGGCCGCCAAATATGAGCACCCTTAAATTTGTATTTATGTATCCCAATTATCAGGATTTATTCGCGCTTCATTAGACTTGTTACCGAGAATCGGCGTAGACTTCGATAAACCCGTGTTTATATAAGTAATGGAGCGCCTCCTGTTTTGGAAAGCATGCATGATTTAGAGGTTTTGATTGAATCAGACCGCCGCTTAATTGTTATCGAGACCGAACGTGAAGGCTGTTTCGTGGACGGTTTTCGGCGC
>CAYQVT010000021.1:19659-29009 GCA_964420885.1 uncultured Gammaproteobacteria bacterium | reverse complement strand
ACATTGGCATATCAATGACGGACGAACGGGTTACGATACCAGATGCACCCATTGTTGAAGACGGATATGGATTCGCCTCGGCAAAAGTCTACGGTAGCTTCTTAAGCCATCTTGATATAATGCAACGCGCGCTTAAAAGCAATTTGAAATCTGTGTTGATTCTCGAAGATGATGCCATTTTCAGAACATCCATGCGTTCAAAGGAAAATCAGCAGGCACTAGTAGAAAGCATGGAAAAACATGATTGGGACATGGCTTTTCTAGGACACCCTTTGAAATCGGAGCTAGATTCTCAAAACGAGGGAATTATTCAATCATCCGAAGAATTTAAATGGGCTCACTGCTATGCCGTCTCAGCTAAAGGCCTACCTGGCTTAGTCGATTACCTAGAAACCATGAGGGAACGACCCGTAGGCCACCCAGAAGGTGGAAAAATGTACGTCGATGGGGCCATGAGCCTCTACCGTCGACTGAATAAGAACGTGGTGTGCTTAATTCATAACCCAGCGATTTCGATACAACGCGGCTCACCGAGTGGCATAGCAGACCAACCTTGGTATGACAGGTTAATGGTCATATCCAATCTAGCAGTCTGGGCCAGACGGGTACGAGATCAATTTTGGAGATACACCGGTTTATCTGGTGCCAAGTAGATAGCTCACTTTCAATAGCGATGGACCTAGCTTAGCAAAACCTGGCGTATCAACGTTGTAGTCAAAAGGGGCTGAGGATTAACTCAGCCCGATAATCGTTAAAACTTAGTTAGATACGAAGTAATTCATTCATCGGATCATAAACAGCGTCCATTTCCACGTGCGCTTTGCGCATTCCTAAGGTTGTAAGCACTTCAAGCGCCTGACCTTGTACCACCAGCTTAGGCGGTACATACGCAAACGCCAAACTATAGCCAACACGGTGGCCAAATGCGCCACTGGTGGTTAAGCCTACTACTTCGCCGTTAAGATAAACCGCTTCATTTCCGTAACATTCACATTCAATATCGTCGTCAAATGCCAGGTAGGCCAACAGTGTCTTAGTGCCATTTTCTTCGCGCTTACGAATCTCTTCGACACCGATAAAATCTCGACTCGTATCTAAGAATCGACCCACCATGCCCGCTTCTACTGTGGTGAACTCCTCTGTGAACTCGTGGCCCCATGCGCGATACATTTTCTCCATACGCATACAATTAAACGCAAAGGAACCAAAATCACGTAGACCCAGTTCTTCGCCAACACGAAACAACGATTCGTAAATACTAGGTAGTTGGTAGGTCGGCATGTAGAGTTCGTAACCAAGTTCGCCAGCGTAACTAACACGAATGGCGCGAACCTCGGCGGCATCGCACATGATCATTTGAGTACTTAACCACGGGAACGCTTTGTGCGACAAATCAGATGTACTGATCGCCTGAAGTATTTCGCGTGCTTTGGGTCCGGTTAATAATACCGAACCGAGTACATCGGTTAAATTTCTTATATCTACGTCATAACCGTCACGATGTTGCTCTAACCAGTGTAAATCGCGTTCTTCGCCGGCGATGGGGCCAATCAAGAAAAATTCGTTTTCGCTGATGCGAGTCAATGAGGCTTCAGTCATGATGCCGCCATTCCGGCCATGAAATAGGGTAAGGCCAAGACGACCATCTTTGCCGGGAAGCTTGTTAGAACTTAAGTTATTTAAGAACTCAAAGGCGTCTGGACCTTCTACTAAATACTTTGCGACGCCAGACAGGTCAGTAATACCGGCGGCATCGCGAACAGCAGTACATTCTTCTGCAACGACATCATGAGTCTCGTTACGACTCCACGTTGGCGTTTCAGACCGAATCTCATCGGTTGAAAACCATTGAGGTTTCTCATAGCCCTGAACTACTCCAAAATGAGCACCCTTCTCTTGTAAAATTCCATGTAAGGGACTCATTCGCTTATTTCTCGCAATTGGGCGATGCTCAGTTGCCCCCATCGCTAAATACATAACTTCATAGCTCTCGATCGCTTTGGTAATACTAAAGTCTCGATCCGCCCAGTCTCCAAAGCGACGACTATCAAGATGGCGCATATCAATCTCGGTTTCGCCATAGACTATCCATTGAGCCATGTATTTGCCAACCGCGCCTTGAGCTATTCCGATACTGGCTCCGCATAGATTCCAGAAATTCTTTAAACCAGCCTGCGGGCCCGCCAGCAAGTTATCATCCGGAGTATGAGTGATTGGGCCATTTATAATGGTTGATACCCCAACTTCGCCAAACGTAGGTACTAGTTCCATACAACGATCTAAAAACGGCATCAATCGTTCCAGATCACCTTCAAATAATTGACGATCAAAGCCCCAATCCATGCCATCTAAAGCCCAAGGCTTCGCCCCAAACGTTTCGTAAGGGCCTACTAAAAACCCATTCCCCTCCTGCCTAATATAAGAGTTTGTATAGGAATCCCGAATCACTGGCATTTCCTTTGATAATGCCTTGATAGCATCATGTGAGTCGGTAATTAAGTATTGATGTTCCAGGTTAGTGATCGGCAGTGTTTTCCCTACCATCGCGGCCACCTCAGGGGCAAAACAGCCCGCTGCATTCACAACATGCTCAGCAACGACGGTGCCTTTTTCGGTGATCACTTCCCACTCGCCGGTAGATAAAGCATTAATATCAGTGACACGATTAAATCGACTGATGGTTGCCCCATTTGCACGAGCGGCTTGGGACAAAGGCATCACCACGGAAGTGGGGTCTACGTGACCGTCGTTAGGGGTGCTGACAATACAACGTGCATTGTCATAATTCATGAGTGGACAAATTTCTTTTGCTTTTGCTTTACTAATGAATTCAAATTCGAAAGGCACATTTTTTGAACGACTTTCTAAGTTTTTGAACCAATGTTCTTCTACCTCGGTAAAACCTATTCTCAAACTGCCAGTAGTATGAAAAGGACTCTCTAGGCCCGTCAGTTCGGGGATTTCTTTAGTATATAAATCGATCGATGCCTGATGAATTTTCGAAACGGTCATGTTGCCGTTAAAGTTAGGGATTAATCCAGCAGCGTGCCAAGTAGACCCGCTAGTTAGTTCTCCTTTTTCAATCAATAATACGTCGGTCCAGCCTTCCTTCGTCAAATGATACAGCAGGCTTACGCCCAATGAACCGCCGCCAATAATAACGACACGTGCGTGATTAAGCATGATTTCCTCTACCTAGATGGCTAATTTATTATGAAATTTAACGCACAGATAATCTCATGAATGAAATTATTGTCAATATTTTCACTAAAATAATCGATAAAGAAAAACCAATCAGTAATCTAAGTACGCCACCAAAGAAATTAAAATCAAAGTGAATAGACAAATTGAAATCAATGAGCGAATCACCTTTCGTTCAAGTGTTTGCGCATCGCCGAATGCTTTACGCCAATCTAAGAACTGTCGCTGCGTTGTTGCTCTTCTTCTTTGTGATATAGAATTTTCCGAGTAACGTCCGTAGCTCGAAGAAGATCGTCTGTTTTTTGACTTTCTTTCCCTAAATGTTGTCTTATAGACGTCGTTTTTCGATTGTTTTGCTTCGAATTCTTGGTAAGCCCGATTTATTTTTTCGGCTCTAAAATTTAACCAAGTTTGAGTGTTTTCTCCCTTATCAGGATGAAAAACACTCATTAATTTACGATATCGCCATTTTGCCTGTTGACTAGTATTACAAGATTCAAATATTCCGGCTGACGAGTTTGATATCATCAATCGATCGATGCAATCTTCGAATAAAGCCCTAAATTCGGTATTACCATAAAATTTTATCAGCTTTTGACCAAGGTCATCAGGGTTATCACTGTCGACGGAAGAAAACCAAACTAAAATCTCATCGACAAAATTCGATAACTCAGGTTCGGCAAATCTCAATTCTAGCGAACGTTCTAACTGAGCGCCCCAGATAGATGAATCGGGTGTGATGGAATATTCCATTCGACACTAACCTATGCAGTTTTCTTCGAAGGTTGGTCCGCGTAATAGCCATAAGCGTAATAATTATAACCAGATATTTCAGGACTGGCTCTATTAAACACAGTTCCAAGTAGCGGTGCATCTACCATTTTCATACGTGCTAAGGCGTGCTCGACTTCGTGTTTTCGAACATTATGAGCACTCACAATCAACAGCATTGCATCAACCAAAGACGCAACCTCAACGGTATCGGCTAAGCCCATCACTGGCGGGCAGTCCAGAATAACGATATCAAAATCTTTTTTACACTTCGCAACTAGCTTAGCCATCGTTTCCGAGGCGAGTTCTTTCACTGGGTTTTCGGAAATAGACCCAGCAAAAATCAAGTTCAGATTGGGTAGCTCGTGCAACTTTTTAATTCTAACGGGTTCACCCGTATTCAGCGCTTCAACTAAACCACTTTGGCCAACGGCATCAAATACTTTTGCCAATCTCGGCCGTCTCAAATCAACTTCAATCAACAGAGTTTTCTTACCCGCTTTGGCATACGATGCCGCCAAATTGGTTGAAATTAAGCTCTTTCCTTCGCCAGAGATAGCGCTGGTTACAGCAAATACTTTAGCCTTTTCATCATCATCATGTGAATAAAGGTATTTTAGCGAGGTTCGAAGCGAATCAACCGATTCGCAAAAAATATCGCCGGGAGCATGCAAGGCTTGAAGCTCCAAAGGCCCTTGAGTAGCAGGCAATTGTTGATCATCCGAAACGTTAGTTCGTTCAGAAATTGACGGCAAGACTACCAAATTTGGTGTTTTAGTAATTCGTTCTAGAGCACGAACATCATTGATTCGATTGTCAAGAATACTAAGGAATAGGGCCAAGCCCAAGCCGCCACCTAAACCGATAATGCATGCAACGAGCATATTAAATTTAAGATTTGGAGACGAGGCGGCAACTGGCGCTATCGCTTCCTCTACCAATGCCCCAGCGTTCAACTCGAGACCAGCAGATACTTCTAACTCCTTGCTTCGTTTAAGCAGTTCACTGTATAGGCCTTTATCAGCTTCCCATTCGCGCTTTAAGATATTGTATTCAACCGCGCGATCACGTAGTTCGAATAACTCATTTTTCACTGTTTGCAAGGCGTTGCGGAGCTGTGTTTCACGTGCTTTTAACTGCAAAAAACTGGACCTCAAGGTAGCGACAACGCTCTCAGATTGCGCCTTTATACTATTGTCAATTTCATCGATCTTAGCTTGCAGTTCAAGCATCGCGGGATACTTAGGCTTATACAACTTCGATAATTCAATATAATTCGCCTGTAACTCTATTTGTTGTTCTCGTAGGTTCACTACTAATGGATCTGAATAAACCGACAATAGGCTGTCTATATCACCCGACTGAGCTTGCAAATACTTAGTTTCTGCATCAATACGATCAGTCTGCACTTCAGAAACCGATTCATTCAATGCGGCTAAGCGTGACAAAATAATATTGTCCGAGTCTTCAATATCAACGTCGTTATTTTCACGCGCAAAAGAGGTAAGCGTGCTCTCTGATAACCTGAGCCTATCTTTAACCTCATTGAGTTCTTGCTCAATAAACTTCTTCGCTTCGGAACTCGAGCCGAACCGCCGATTACTGGTTAATGATACATAGGCTTGAACATGCTCATTTGCAATTCTTGCGGCTAGAGCAGGCTCGAAACCGCTCATCGAGATTTTAAAAATATCTGAATTTGCGACTGGAGTTACTGACAAACGAGAAAGATAAATATTTTCCGCAAGACGAGTATTGCCAGACCCTTTGGCACCCTCGGACTTAAAAACATTGCCTAAGGCTCTCAAAAGAGACAGCGGGCTTCTCTGAGATAAGCTGCCATTGTATTCAGGATCCTCAGTCAAATTTAATCGCCTGACAACCTCAGATGCGATTGCTCGACTGGTCAAAAAGGTGATTTGCGTTTGCCGATAGCGCCCTTGTCGCAAATTTTCACTTTCCAGTTGATTAAATTTCACCACATTTCGACTAAAGGTGTTCAACTCTAAATGCGCGCTTGCTGAGAACACTGGCCGCATCAGCAACGTTGTTAATAAGGTTAGGATAACCGTGACCGCAAAGAAAATTATAATCAAAGTCTTATAACGCTTGATAATGCGCCATAAGGCTAATAAATCTATCTCTGGTTCCCCACCATCATCGTATTGTTCACCGTAGTAAACCTGTAATTCATTTTTACCCGCGTTATCCGTCGCCATCACGTTGCGACCGGCGGCTGGTCTATGCTCCGAAGTATTCATCTTATTCCTAACTTAATTCAGAGTGTAACCAAATCCTACAAAGGATTTTACGCCGTTCAATAAGCCCGACAACAGCTGTTTGACTTGACCAGAATCAACAATGACAATATCGCCATCCTGCAATACAATATCGTCCCCTTTTTGATCTCTGACTTTATTTAGGTTAACTTCGACAGCATTCGCAACCCCGTCAAAATCACGTACTACACGAACCCGCGATTGATCACTTTCCCATTTTGGCCCACCGGCAAGCGACAAAGCCTGTAGTACAGTCACATCTCCGGTCATCTTATAGGCACCGGGTGTCTTGACCGCTCCCTCGACATAAACAACGCCGGCTTCCGGTACGAATATAGCGTCACCCCCCTTTAGACGAATATTAGCGAGTGCTTCACGATCGCTTAGCAAGCCATTAATGCTTAAGACAAAATTCTTCTTTGTCGCAACGCCTGTTTCAGGATCAACGACGGTAGAACTCACTCTAATACTGTCAGCTGCCTGTTCCGAGACGCCACCCGCAAGAGATAACATTTCAACGACACCCCGTGTACGAGTAATGTTATAAATATCTGGCTTTTTAACCGCGCCCATCACCGTCACCTCTTGCGAACGGTGCTCTTTAACAAAAAGACTGACCTGAGGGTTCTGAATATAATCTGCTGATAGTTTGTCGGCAATTAATTGTTCGGCCTCAGATAAAGATAAACCAGACACTTTCATAACACCTAGTAACGGCAGAAATATTTTCCCGTCTCCATTAACACGTACAGTCCGATTTAAGTCCTCGATTCTAAATACCGAAACCTCAAGAAGGTCACCAGAACCAAGACTATACAAATCGGTGCTAGCATTGGATTGATCAAGCACAGCGGCTGAACGAATCTGCTCGTTTATGTTTTGCTTAACATTTGCTTTTGATCGATCGTTGAATTCTCCGATTGTTAATTCTTTTTTGTTACCACCACAACCATGAAGGATGGCAAGGATACCCAACATTAGCAGAGGCCTAAATCTAAAAACCCGCAACCTCTCGCTTTTACTTATTCTCAACATAACCACTTACAATTTAGTTCCACACACAAGACATAATAAGTACCATTTTAAACGCCAGCTACCCAAGGCTCACGCACTTTAAATATATGATAATAAATAGCCTAATTAATCTATCAGTCATTATAATAGAGTGATCCATCATATTGATATGACCTTTAGTCCGTTATTTAGAATTCATCGACCACGGCTTCAACTCCTTTTTGTCGCTGTTACACGCTAAAATTCGACGTCTAAATTTAGCCGACATTGTATACGATACGCATAAAACCTGCGACAAATGAACAAAGACAAAGCGGCAATTCAAAGAGATTTTTCCAGAACCGTGGTTTCACTGTTGGGCGTACCGATTGACGAATTATCTCTTATTGATACACAAAACCAAATTTTTCAAGCGCTTGATACACGGTCTTTGAGATTATTGTCGACTGCGAATTTAAGTTTTATTCTGCTAGCAAGGCGTGACAAGGACTTTCGCAAGTCACTGATTAATAGCGATATTGTTACGATAGACGGAATACCTCCCTTGTGGATTGCGAGAATTTTAGGCATTACGAAACTCCACAAAGTGTCGGGGTCTGACCTATTCGAGAATTTGATGAGGCGCTGTGATGACCCACCACTCAAGGTGTACTTGTTTGGTGGTGATGGTCGGGTTGCCGAAGAGGCCCACACATCTCTAAATCGCTCTAATAAAGGTGTTATTTCAGTGGGGTATAACAACCCAGGTATTGGGACCGCTGAGGAACTCGCTTCAACAGCCAACATTAATGCGATTAACGCAGCGAATCCCGATTTCCTAGTTGTGTCTCTTGGTGCTAAAAAAGGGCAACGATGGTTGCTCGAAAGTCGAGAAAAATTAGATGTTTCGGTCGCCAGTCATCTAGGTGCAGTTATAAATTTTGTCGCTGGAAACGTCCGAAGAGCACCAAAGATAATGCAAAACTTCGGTATGGAGTGGCTTTGGCGAATTAAGGAACAACCGCGATTGTTTACACGTTATTTTGGCGACGGCTGGCGATTTCTGTGGCTTCTAATTTTTGTCGTCAGACCTTACGCAAATTTTAAACGGAATGCATTAAAGCTAGAACCGTCAATCTCTTCAGAGAGATTCCACGCTACTACCGCACCGCCTCGAGAGCGCCAAGGTTCTAGTACACAAATAAACCTCACATTGTCCGGCAGTTTGAGTCATGAAAACGCAGCCACGATAAAGGAAATATTTGAAACAGCCGCCGCGTATGACATTGTTAGGCTAGATATCAAAGAAGTTACCCACATTGATGAGTATGGATTTGGCTTATTGCTCCTTTTGATAAAATATACCGGTGAAAACCTGACCATCATTTCCTGCCCAGACAATCTTAAACCGGTCTTTGAATTTGAAGGCTTGTCCTATGCCTTAGCATCAAATTAGTATGAAAAAAATTATTATTTCCTTAGTTGGCTTAATTAGTCTTGCACTATTTGTTTTATTGGCTAAGCAATACAATGGCTCAGATCTAGGTCAATACAAAACTGAAATCGAAGAACCACCTTCGGCAAAACCAGTGACCTCGACACACGAAGACTCACCATATATGTTGGCGGTTGAAATTGAATCAGGGCTATTATCGATTAATCGTGATGGCGGAGAGCTCGCGATACTGAATTTTGTGGGTTGGGACGATGGATGGCAATGGGACCCTCCGGTGCTCAAAAAAGTTCATGATGACAACCATAAGCAATTTAAGTTTGCTCAACAAGACGTTGACCTAATGGTCAGCTCGAAAGAAAGTACTAATGGATTTGAGTATACGCTTGCACTCGATTTCCTCAAATCCGACGACAAT
Source organism: uncultured Gammaproteobacteria bacterium (assembly GCA_964420885.1). Lineage (GTDB taxonomy): Bacteria > Pseudomonadota > Gammaproteobacteria > Arenicellales > Arenicellaceae > Arenicella. The sequence continues at coordinate 19,894 of CAYQVT010000021.1, read as the reverse complement.
ACCATTGGTGGTGCTATTGATTTCCTTGCCCCCAATGTTGAGAAAATAGTTGCAAACGGGGGAGGCAGGCCGCAACTCTTAGCCGACAACCGCGGATGGTCATGGCAACTTTCTAATTCTTCCAAAGTTGTTGTCGAATTTGCCCCCCCTCTCCCAAATATTCAAGTTTTGTTTGGTAATAGCGGCCAAATCCGTGCTTGGTTATTTGATGAAAAAATCGCGGTAGGCTCACAAA
>CAYQVT010000021.1:14368-19649 GCA_964420885.1 uncultured Gammaproteobacteria bacterium | reverse complement strand
CTTCCAGAGCATAAATACATTAAACACAATGCACTTACCGAGGATAAAGTCGCCGCTATCGACTTGGAAAATGGTTGGTCTGTTCGCCCAAATTTAGATTTTGAGACGGGTATTGATCTTAGTTACCTAAATCATAAACCCGCCGGCAAATTCGGTTTCGTAAAGGCAGAGGGCGAGGACTTAGTTTTCCCCGATGGCGATCCAACTCGGTTTTTTGGCATCAATATTCAAGCCTATTCTCTTTTTATCCAAGACCGAGAAACCATCAAAAGGCACGCTAGCCGGTTATCCCAACTTGGTATTAATTTGGTGCGCTTACACCATCACGATTCCGCAAGTTGGGTGACGCCGTCATTGATTAAAGACGGCAAAACTACCCAAGAAATAAATCTTACTTCCTTAGACACATACCATTGGTGGATAAAATGCCTTAAAGAACAGGGTATTTATGTTTGGGTTGACCTACAAGTGGATCGCCCATGGAAGGAAGGCGACTCAATTCCCGGTTGGAGCACAGATTTCGCGGTTAGTAATGGCCTAGCCACTAGCAAGGGCTTAATTTATCTAAATCAACGAATGATCGATTTGTCTAAAAAGTTCAACGAGCAGCTTTTGTTAACGAATAACCCGTATACCGGCTTAAAGTTGATCGATGAGCCAGCCGTGATCGGTGTGACAATCACCAACGAAAATGATCTAACTTCTCATTTTGGTCACTTATTAAACGACAAAAACAAAAACCCATTTCATCATGGGCTATTTAAAAAACGAATAAATCAATTTAAGAAACGCACTCCGTTCTTTCAATGGCAACTTAACAAAACGTGGGAACAAGGCCCTGCCAAGATATTTTTAAATGACCTCGAAGCTCGATTCAACCTAGAGATGATCTCTCACTTGCGCTCCATTGGCTTGAAGGTACCTATTTCTACAACCAGTCTGTGGAGTGATGCGGCATCACTTTCTTCGATTCCAGCATTATCAACAGGCGACCTTATTGATGCGCACGCCTATTCAGGAAATAACCCACTAATGGCAAATCCACACCTAGAGCCTAGTCTTGTTAGCTGGCTCGCGTTTGGACAGGTTGCTGGCAAGCCATTTACAGTAACAGAATATAATAGCGATATCGCGTCGGCCGAAGACTCAGCGCATCATATTCTACCTTTTGTCTCGGCTCACGCTGCGCTTCAAGGCTGGGACGCGATTATGTTATATGGGTATAGTCAAGATGGCTTTTCAGAACGAAATTTCTCTCCTTGGTCGAGTTATTTGAACCCAAGTGTTATGGATCTACTACCTGCTACCGCCTTGTTGTATCGACAACGGCACGTATCTGAATCGGTCAAACCGAAAACGCTCAATGACTTGGAAAAAAAGATTTTTTATCAAGACATTTCACCCAAAACAAGCTCCGCGATTCGCTCATTATCAGAACAAAGCCAACTAAAAGTAACGTTGCCTACTAACAAATACTTAGGATGGCTGCGCGCTAGCCCTAGGCAACCCGATTCGGAAGTTATTCAAGATCTAGACACTATTTATCTAAAGCCTCAGCAAAGTAGTATTATTTCGGATACTGGAGAGCTCAGTCGAAACTGGCAATACGGTGAATTCAAAATTGATTCTCCCAAAACCCAAGGCTCCATCAATGCCCGAGCAAACTCTAGGATAAATTTAAAAACGGTTTCATACACACTATTACAAGACGGGACGAGTGTTATTTTCAGCAGCCTAGATAAAGAGCTCGCAGTTTCTGATAAAATCCTATTGACCACCGTCAGCCAAGTGCGATCACGAAAAAAAGGTCTAAAAACCGAGGTATTGAGTAAACAAGTGGCGGGAAGTTTTCGACTTACCTCCAAAACCCCTAATTTGACCATTGATGCGTTGAATAACACTGAAGATATGACGATCGAAATGACCTCAACCCAGTCAGGTTCTGATTTCCTATATACTTTTGATCTGCCATCAACAAGTACCGCATCACTGTACCTAATTTCTAAGAAACCTTCGCAACCTTAGTGTACAACGATTACTTAAGTACACAACCGCACTTAGTTATTGTAATTTGAAAAGATAGGTTTGATACTTTGCACACCCAAATCGCAAACCCTAAGCCAATAATCTTAATGAATCACTCGACGATACCTCTAATACAAAACGCTCAGTATCAACAGGGTATTTACTAAGCACCTCTACTATCAATGACCGATATCCTTATTTCTATTTTAGTATTGCTTACATTTCCTGGGGCTTGCTATTTGTTATTGATTACGACGCTAGCCGGCGTCGCATTGTATCGGACCTCTTCGCCTGAAAGCAGTCTCAAGGGAGCTAGCAAGCCGCTAAATATCTGCGTACTTATACCGGCGTACAATGAAGAGCTAGGTCTTGAAGACACTCTGATTCAGTTAAGAAGCTGTTCACCAAACCGAGGTTCCTTTGAAATTTGGGTGGTCGCCGACAATTGCACCGACAATACTGAAGAGCTAGCACGCCGACAAGGTTGCAAGGTACTTCGTAGAGAAAATATCGAAAATATTGGTAAAAGTCACGCACTAGAGTATGCGTTCAATCACCTAACCACTAAAGAATTCGATGTTTTTGTCGTAATCGACGCAGATACGTCTTGCCAAAAAAATATGCTACTCGAAGTTGAGACAGCGTTTAGTAGAGGCCTAGACGCGGCTCAATTGGTCAACACTATTAAAGCTGACAATAATCCATATTCCATATTGACTGCACTTGGTTTTACCGCGATGAACCTACTAAGGCCTAGAGCGCGAAAACAGCTTGGCTTATCATGTGGTATTTTTGGTACAGGTTTTGCGCTGAGTTCCAGGGTTCTTAATCAATGCCCATACACAACTCACTCCATTGTCGAAGATGCGCAATACCATATTCAATTAATCACCAATGGGTTTCGTAGCGAACTACTCGAAACCTCACGTGTTTATTCAGGCGTGCCAAAGTATGACGAAGGCGCTCAAGCTCAACGCAATCGTTGGGAAGGCGGACGATTCAGATTGCTTAAAGACAGTTTCTTTCCGCTAGTTGGTAAAATTATTGGTGGTAAATGGCGGCTTATCGACCCACTCGCAGAAATGTTATTGATGCCTCTCTCTTATTATTTAATCGCCACTTTATTACTAACCAGCCTATCGTTTGATACTCCTTTGCTGCTTAGCTTCTGCCTATTTAATCTTTTGATTCTCGTAGCTCACTTTTTGCTAGCGATCAAACACTCAGACACCGACCAATCCATCTTGCAAATTTTAACGATGGTGCCAGGATATCTAGTGTGGAAAGTTAAAATTCTAACTGGCTCAATTCGAAAGTCTCGTCGTGACAGCTCATGGGTGCGGACCCAGCGAAAGTAAGCCCACTATGAAAATCGCATACCTAGTAAATCAATACCCTCACACTACCCATTCCTTTATCAAACGCGAGATAAAGGCGTTGGAAGAGCACGAGGTTGAGATCACACGTTTTGCGCTCCGCGCTGACCTCAATACACTGGTTAATCAAGACGATATCGACGAGTATCACGCAACGACAAAGATAACCGAAACCTCAAAGCTCAAAGCATTAAGAATTGTCGGCCTTACATTTTTATCTCAGCCAAGTTCCTTTTTGAAAACCATCGCCGTTGCACTGAATATAGGCTGGCAGGCTCGAAGCGTTTTTAAACATGCACTCTATTTTGTTGAGGCGTGTGTTTTTAAATCCTTATGCAAGGATCATTCATGCGTGCACGTACACGCTCACTTCGGCACAAATGCAACCACCGTAGCGCTATTGAGCAAGTTTCTCAATGGGCCAAATTATAGTTTTACAGTCCACGGCCCCGAAGAGTTTGACCAACCTAAAGCCTTGTCACTTAGCCTAAAAATTCAACATGCAAAATTCGTAGTTGGCGTAAGCTCGTTTGGCAAATCTCAACTATGTCGTTGGGCCCGTTTTGAAGACTGGCATAAACTTAATGTCGTTCGATGCGCCATAGACCCGCGAGACTTCGACATTATTGAAAGCTCCAAACCGCGGAGCGGCATTGTTGCCGTTGGTCGTCTGGTAGAGCAAAAAGGGTATTTAATTCTAATTGAAGCCATAGCTCAACTAAAAAAGGAATCAGGCTTAATGCCGATGGTCAGCATCATTGGAGGCGGACCACTCGAATCAACACTGAACGCTCGTATTAAAGAATTGGGCTTAGAGGCTCAAATCACTCTACTAGGTTGGATGCCTCAATCCGAAGTTAAGCTGGCGATTAAAAACGCCAAAGTATTCGCATTACCAAGCTTTGCCGAAGGCTTACCGGTGGTTTTTATGGAGTCGTTCGCGCTTAAAACCCCGGTAATTAGCACTTATATCGCCGGTATTCCCGAGCTCATTGAAAACAACAAAAACGGTTGGTTAGTACCGGCCGGTGACGTCAGCTCTCTATCCATAGCCCTTAATAAGGCACTCACTGCTCAAGAAAATAAACTGGAGGATATGGGTGAGACAGCGAGAGACTGTGTTCTAATACATCACAATATCAGAATCGAAGCCGGCAAATTAGCCGATCTATTAATTAGTGATGACGGATAAGTTTTTATTACACTAGCAAACCTGCGCTCATTACTCCGGCAAGCAACATTCACATGAACTTATCAGTTTTCACATATAGACTAAAACAAGACATAAAACCAATACTGTATCGCTTGGGATTATTTCGAATTGCTCGGAACCTATTTTTGGTAATCAGCAAACATCATCGAACCCAAAGACAAAATAACAAATCGTTCTATAAACGTTTTATTCAAAATGGTGATCTGTGTTTTGACGTGGGAGCTAACTTGGGCCAAACGGTGGAAGCATTGCTCGCCAGTGGCGGCCGCGTGATCTCGATAGAACCAAACCCAAAATGCTACGACATTTTGGCGAAGCAGTACGCTAAACACCCGCAAGTTGTACTACGACAGCTCGCAATAGGAGAAGGCAGCGGAACCGCAACCCTAAACTTTCAAGGGACCGAATCAACCGCGTCGCTTTTGCCGGATTGGCCTTATCATACCGATGAATCAACCGAAGTGAGCATAACGACTTTAGATAAAGTAATCGAAGAGCATGGTATTCCTAAGTTAATTAAGGTTGATGTCGAAGGGTTCGAAAGAGAAGTATTTAGCGGCTTGAACACGCCAATAGAATACATAATCTTTGAAGTGCATAGAACTGAAAAGCGTTTGGCCGAAGACGTGCTCGAAGCCATGGTTGTTGACTCTGTATTCATGATGTT